>JBGSYQ010000001.1:0-5352 GCA_041750795.1 Pirellulales bacterium
GCGATCGACGCTGGAGGCGATCGATGCGCTGGCGGCCTCGTTTGCCGAGCAAGCCCTGGCCACGCGGCACCAGTCGGGCAAGATTAACGCACTGTTCGGCGTCAATCTCGGCTGGTCCAAGCCGACTGCGGCGGTCACCGCGGCCATCGTGCCGGCCATCAACACCGCGGTGGTGCCGCTGAGTTGGCGCGCGATCGAGGGCACCGAGGGCCAGCGTGACTGGTCGCTGTGCGACGCGCAAATCGAATGGTGCCGGGCGCAGAACCTGAAGATTTGCAGCGGGCCGTTGTTGCAAGTGGACAAGTGGTCGCTGCCCGACTGGATGTACCTGTGGGGCGAGGGCGACGAGGACAGCTTTCGCAACTGCGTGGCCGAGCACGTCGACTCCGTCGTCAATCGCTATCGCGGCAAGGTGCAACTCTGGCAATGCGCCGCTCGGCTCAACTTGAACAACGACTTCGATCAGGGGGAGGAAGAACGGCTGCGGCTGGCGGTGCTGACGGTCGAAGTGATTCGCCGTTCCGACGCGCGCACTCCGATCGTGCTCACGCTCGACCAGCCGTGGGGCTCGTATATGGGACGCGAGGATTGCGATCTTTCGCCCTTGCACTTTGCCGACGCCCTGGTGCGGGCGCAACTGGGCGTCGCCGGAATCGGGCTGGAGATTAATTTCGGCTTTGTGCCCAACGGAAGCGAAGCGCGCGACGTCGTGGAGTTCGGCCGGCAGATCGACCGTTTCGGCTCGCTGGGGCTGCCACTTTTGGTTTCGCTGGTGGTGCCCAGCGACAACGACGGCGACGCCGCGGCCCGGTTGAAGGACCAGGCGCCCGGCTTCGCGGCACCCGGTTCGCCGCCAGGCGAGGCGCAGCGCGCCTGGGCCGAGCGCTATGTGCCGATGCTGTTGACCAAGCAGCCAGTGCAGGGCGTGCTCTGGAACCAGCTTTCCGACAGCCAGCCCCACCTGTTTCCGCACGGCGGCCTGTTCGACGCCCAAGATCGCCCCAAGCCCATCGTCGACGCACTCGTCAAGCTGCGCCGCGAGCATTTGGTGTAGCGGTTGCGAATGGCAACCACGTGCATCATCGGCGGGTCGGTCATCCATTAGCCCCCGTGCTGCTATCCATGCCTCCAGAAGTTTCGTGAACGGCGAGCCTTGTTGGCGACGGGCATTTGTGCCACAGCTTGAGGCACAATCGTATCGGTGCCATCGCCTGTGTCTCGTGGCGCGCGAGGCTTGTTCGACCGTCATCCAATGGATTCATCAGGCTCAGCCGTGCGCAATTCGTTAAGCAGCTCGATGTCCGAGAGGATGCGGATTCCGTTGGCCTGACAAATAGACAGTACTTGTGCGTGCCGCAGATGGCGATCGAGTGTACAGATCACTTCCGCCTGCCCCGCAATCGCGGTCAGGACAACATCGACATCTTTCGGATCGTGGGGAACATCAACCGCAACGGTCCCTGACAGGTCGATAATCTCAGCCACTTTCTCCAGGCCAAGCATGAATCGGATAGCCTGCTTGCTATTCAGGCCGATTGCGGCTTGCAACCGCGGTCGCTGCAAAACATCGGCCACTTCAGACAACAGGGGGGCCGAGAGAATCAGGATATGGCCGCCATGTGAAACGCGGTTGAGCACTTCCCAGGCCGGCCCGCCAATCGACGCCGGTGTCGCCCGGACGAGCACGTTCGTGTCCAACACGATTCGCATTACGACTTGTTGCCGTAGCGGGCCGCCTCGCATTCCTCATCGGCAATCTTCGCCCACCGATCTGGAGTGATGCCTAGCCTCTGGGCGGCTTTTTCAATCTCGGCGGTTACTTGCCGGATTTGTTCCCAGGCCTGCTGACGCTGTTGGGGCGTGGGAGCGGGCGAATCCGAATGCACGGCGATGTACAGCCGCTCGTTACCCTGCAACGGGTGACCCAGCAGGGCCTCCAGCGAACGGCGGTGGCTTTCGTCGAGAGCCGTGACATTGCGATAGATCGATTCCATATCAGGATTATACCACCTCCCCCTCGAATGTCACACACGGCACCAAGTCCAGAGAAACGGTGGCGTTGCCTAGCAGCCTGTTGAAAAATGCCGTCGTGGCATTTTTCAACCTCGCCAAGTGCGAAGCAAAGCTTCGCACGGCTCGCAGAATAACGACTTACGTCGCTATTCTGTCATCGCATCCGTGCGATGTCGCAGCCTGTTGCATTCTTCAACAGGCTACTAGAGACGTCCGGCTTGGCCTTGGACGAGCGCCCAAGGCTTTGCGCAGGGCTGCTTACCCGCTGGCCCGGCCGAAGCAGGCCAGGCACATGTCGTCGCTCTGGGGATGGCCGCCGACGTAGCGTTTCACGTCTTCGAGGATCAGCCTGCCCAGTTCCGAGATGGGCGTCTTGTCGTTGGCCAGTTGCGTGCGCAGCCGGTCGAGGCCGTACAACTCGTTCTTCGTGTTCATCGCTTCGCTGAAGCCATCGGTGAACAGCGCCAGGAAATCGCCCGGCGCAAGCGTGCGGGTATAGGCCTCATACTGGAAGTCGGCATCGACGCCCAGCGGCAGGCCGGTTTGCTCCTCGCCAATGGTGTCGACTTGTCCCTTGCCGTGGCGCAGGAAGGGCGCCATGTGGCCCGCGTTGACGATCGTCACTTCATGGCCGTCGGCGTCGAGCACGGCCAGGACGAAGGTGACGAAGCGGTCTTGCCAGCCGCTGCGGCTGAAGCTGCCGTTGATGCGGCACATGGCCCGGGCCGGATCGGGCTCGCTGGCCAGGAAGTAGCGCACTTCGCCGGACAACTTGGCCATCAAGAGCGCGGCCGAGACGCCCTTGCCCGAGACGTCGCCCAGCACGATGGCCAGGCGATTGTGCGGCAGCTCGACATAGTCGTAATAATCGCCGCCGACCTGGTTGGCCGGCTCGTAGAAGTCGAAGAAGTAGTAACCGTCGACCACGGGGGGCGCGGCCGGCAGCAGTCCGCGCTGCACCTTGTGCGCCAGCTCCAGATCGCGCTGCATGGACTGCTGCTTCAGCGCTCTTTCGTGCAGGGTGGCGTTGTCTACCGCGATGGCCGCCTGCGAGGCAATGCTGGCCAGCACGTCGAGATCGTCCTTTTGAAACCGCTGGCGCTGGTCTGACGTATCCACCTGGATGACGCCCAGCGAGTTGCCGTCGTTGTCCACCAGCGGCGCGCACATCATCGAGCGGATGCGCAAATCGGCAATGCTCTGGCTGGTGTCGAAGCGCGCATCGTTGGCCGCGTCGGCCGAGAGGATCGCGTCCTGGGTTTCCATCACCTGCTTGATGATCGTGCGGCTGATGCGCACCTGGTCTTCCATGTCCGGGCGGCGATGCTTCACGGCGCGGGGTACCAGCACGCCCTCGGGCCCGGTCTTCAGAATCACGAAGCCGCGATCGGCCTGGATGAAAATCTTGAACAGGCTGTCGAGCAGCTTGACGAGCACCTCGTCCAAGCTGACGGCCTTGGCCAAATTATGCGAGATTTCGATCATCGCACGCAGCTTGACTTCGGGATTGACGGCCAGGCGCACGCCGGAGCTGCCCGCGCTGACGTCGATCTTCGACATCACGGTCGATGTGCCTACCGGTCCGGCGTCGTCGACCATCAGCGCCAGCGACGAGCCCGACAGATCGATGCCGCCGGGCAGCCGGTCGCTCGGCTCCTTGCTGAAGAACGCCAGCGACAGGTCGCAGATCTTCAAGCGGTCGCCGTCTTGCAAGGGATGGCGGCCTTGAATGGCCAGTCCGTTGACGAATGTGCCGTTGCGGCTGTGCAGGTCCTCGATGAAGTACGTGGCGCCCTCGCGCAGGATTTGCGCGTGCTGGCGGCTGACGCTGGGAGCGTCGAGCACGATGTCGCATTCCGGGTGGCGCCCCAGCACAGCGCGATCGACGTCGAGCGCGATGTCTTCGCTCGGCCCCGAACCTTTGAAGAGCTGCAATATGGCCATGGACGAAATCGCTTGCCCGCGGTTTCCCTGCGGGTGGGTTTGTTGCCGTGGCAGTCCAGCGCGAACATCGCGCCAGCCCCGCCGAGCGGACGTTCCAGTCCCGCCGAGCGGACGTTCCAGCCCCGCCGAGCGGACGTTCACCGACAAGCCGTCACACCACGGCCGTAGGCCGCCAGCAGCGAAAACTCCTCGGTCGCACTCTGCTTCGAACAAGCTGCCATCATAGTGAAAATACACCAGCCTCGCCATGCCCGCGGAGGGCTGGGAAAGCTGGGGGGCGCACTCGGCGGAAACACCCGCTTTCCCATGGAACGGCGCCCGGGAACCGATCTTGACCGCGGCGCGGACGTGTCCTACTCTCCGCGACCCATGAAACCACTTCTGCTCGTCGCGATTCTGCTACCGACGGCCGCTTGCTGCTCGTTTCCGGTCGCCGCTGCCGAGGTGGTGCTTGCGCCGCAGCAGGGACTGCTGCTGCTGACCAACGGCGAGCTGCTGGAAGGCACGATCACCGCCGCGGGTGACTACTACGACGTCCGCGTGCGCGACGGACAGATTCGCGTGCGCCGTTCGCAAGTCGCACTCGTGGCCCAGGATCTCGCCGCCTGCTATCGGTTCAAACGCGGGGAGATTCAGATCGAGCGCGCGCAGGACCATCTCGACCTGGCCGACTGGTGCATGCAAAAAGGGCTGTTCGACGAGGCCGCCGCCGAGCTTGACGCGGCGCGGCACGCAGACGCGGCCCACCCGAAGATCCCGCTGTTGGAAACCAGGCTGCGATTCATTCGCGAGGCGCCCAAGGCGGCCCCGCCGAAGATCGCCCAAGCGAATCCCGCGCAAGATTCACCGGCTGCAACCAAGTCGGACGACAAACTGGTTGAGTCGGGCGGCACGCTTCCGCCCGCTGGCATCGAGACCTTTACCAATCACATCCAGCCGCTGTTACTCAACAACTGCACCGGCTCGGGCTGCCACGTCGGGCAATCGACCGCGGCCATGCGGCTCGAACGGATGCCGGCCAACCGCTATGCGGGACGCAAGTCGACGCATCGCAACCTGCGATCCGTGTTGTCGCAAATCGATCGGAACAACCCGCTTGCCAGCCGTCTGCTGACGGCGCCGCTGGAACCGCACGGCGGAGCCAGACAGGCCATCTTCAGCGACCGCAAGCAATCGCAGTACGCACAACTCGTGCGTTGGACATACCTGGTCTCGGGCTCGGCACCGCCGGCGGTCGAGCCAACGATGGAAGAGCGAACGGCGCCGCTGGCGGAACGAGGCCCCTCTGCCAGTCCGGTCGCGGGCGCTGTCGATCTGCCCGTGGATGCGTCGCCGGCCACAGATGGCGCAGCGGCAGAGACGAACGCCGGGACCGGATTAGGCGGGACGGCTGGC
>JBGSYQ010000002.1:0-15837 GCA_041750795.1 Pirellulales bacterium
CTGGTCGCTCGATCCGCCTCACGCAGAGCCCGGCGGACAGCTCACGGTGCTCGGTGCGCAGGGCAAAGCCGTGATCGAGATGCGGCCGGAAGACCCGCCGTGGACGCTGGAACTTAGCGCCGGCGGGAGCTCCCAAAAGCAATCTTTCGACAAGTGGAGCCCTGCGGCCGCGGCGCTCGACCAGCTTGCAGCGGCCTTGCAGGGCGCCGAGCCACAGCCCGATTGGGTCGACGCCTCGCGCGCGATCGAGTTGGCCGAGACGATCGAGCGCAGCCTGCTCAAATCGCGGACCATCGATCTGTACTACGAGGACTACACCGAGGAAAGCACCTTCAAGGGGCTGATGACGTCGATCGGTTGCGGTCTGTTGATCTTCGGCCTGTTGGTGATGGGGTTCGTAGCGATCGGAGACCACCTGGGCTTGCCCGTCAAGAGAGCCTGGGCCTATCTGCTGGCAGCCGGCATGGGCATCTTTCTTTTGCTGCAACTACTGATGCTCGTGTTTCGCAAGGACGTCAACCGCCCCAGCGAGCGGCCGCTGCCAACGGCGGACAAATAGCGCCGCTGTGCTGGGGGCGGATTCGCTGCCAGCCCTGTACGTTGTTGAACTGCGCAAAGTTTGCCAGTCGTTCCGATTGGCGGAAGCTTACTCTGTCGCGCAGGTCCGCCAGCCGCAGTCTGCGCAGCGCCGGGCGGAGCATCGCGCGGGGGGCGCGTGAAACTGGGACGTTTATTCGGGCCGGGGGTGGCTCGTCTTATGCCCATCGATTGGCGGGCCGATTTACTCTTCTGCCTACCGCATCTGTGCGTGTTCTGGCGCCAAAATCGTTGGCGCCGGTTCAGCCGGCCTTGCACATCCCTTCCAACCGCAAGTGTTCCCCGCCATGCACCATCGAGCTCGCTGCCGCTCCGTTCGTTTGTCCTGGGAGTTCTGTCTGGGGTTGGCGGTGAGCGGCGCCCTGAGCGGTCTCGCGAATCCGGCCCAAGCTTCGGAATTGCGCGTCACGCCGACGGTCAAGATCGTGCAACAGGCGCGGCCGTCGATCGTGAACATTCACGGCCAGAAAACCGTGCAGCCCTCGGACGACGGCTATCGCCGCGGAGACGCCCCGCAAAACGTCAATGGCATGGGCACTGGTGTGATCGTGGACGAGCGCGGCTACATCCTCACCAACTTTCACGTCGTCGACGGCGTCCGCGAGATCCAGGTCACTCTGGCCGACGAGCGCACGCTGGTCGCCACGCTACAGTCGCACGACACCAAGACCGACCTGGCCATCATCAAGATCAACGCCGGACGCAAGTTGCCGGTGATCAACATCGGCACGTCCGCCGACTTGATGCCCGGCGAGCCGGTGGTGGCGGTTGGCAACGCCTACGGATACACGCACACGGTCACCTGCGGCATCATCAGCGCGCTGCACCGTATCGTGCAGGTGAGCGACGCCCAGCGGTACGACGATTTGATTCAAACCGACGCCAGCATCAACCCCGGCAACTCGGGCGGTCCGCTGTTGAACGCCGACGGTGAGATGATTGGCATCAACGTGGCCGTGCGTGCCGGTGCCCAGGGTATCGGCTTTGCCATTCCCGTGGATATCGCCTTGGGCGTGGCCGCCGACCTGTTGAGCGCCGAACGCATCGGCAATACCTGGCACGGCATCGTGCCCAGGGCCTTGAGCACGACCACGGCCAGGCAACTGGTCGTGGGCGGTGTGGCCGACGCCAGCCCCGCCGCCAAGTGCGGGCTTAAGCCGGGCGACGTGATCACGGCCGTGGGCAAGAGCCCCGTCGTGCGAGCACTCGACCTCGAACGTGCCATGCTGGGCCGCAAGCCGGGCGAGGAAGTCGAAGTTACCGTACATCGCAATCAGCAGGCGGTGAACGTCAACCTGGTGCTGGCATCGGCGCCCAAGCGGACGCGCAGCGAAATCGACAAAAGTTGGAACGTGCTGGGCCTGCGGCTGGAGGTGGTGCCGGCCGGCAAGTTCGAGCAATTCAAGACGCAGTACCACGGCGGCCTGCTGGTGACCGCGGTGAAGGCCAACAGCCCCGCGGCGCAGCAGGGCATTCGCGCCGGCGACGTGCTGGTCGGCATGCACATCTGGGAGACGGTCTCGCTGGAGAATGTCGAGTACATCCTCAATCGCACCGACGTGTCGACCCTCGACCCAGTGAAGTTCTACATCCTGCGCGACGACGGCGAATACTACGGCACGTACTACGGCCATATCTCCGTCGCGTCACGGCGGTAGGTACGGCGGCAGCCCAGCAAAACTCAAGCCCGCCTGTCGCCCGCGTGGTCCGAGTCGCTACAATCGTGTTCGTGGTTGCGCAACACGATTCTGTACGAGCCTCGTTCGAGTTCTGCCGGCCCATGGAATCGGAATTCATCGAGTGGCTGCGGCGCCGATTGCCCGCGCATCCGAAGTTGCTGATCGGACCGGGCGACGATGCGGCCGTGCTGCGCCTGGCCCAGCATGATGGCTGCGTGGTCACGGTCGACCTGCTCACCGACGGCGTGGACTTCGAGTTGCCGAAGGACTCGGCCGCACGCATCGGTCGCAAAGCGCTGGCGGTGAATCTGAGCGATCTGGCGGCGATGGCGGCGCGGCCGTTGGCGGCGGTCGTCGCGTTGGCGCTGCCGCGGTCCGGCGGCTTCGAATTGGCAAAAGAACTTTACGAAGGCCTGATTCCGCTGGCCGAGGAATACCAACTCGCGATCGCAGGGGGAGACACCAACAGTTGGGACGGGCCGCTGGTGATTAGCGTCACCGCCGTTGGCGAAACGACCGCGCGCGGGCCCCTGCTCCGCTCCGGCGCAAAGCCGGGCGACGCCGTCGTGGTCACCGGTCAGTTCGGCGGCAGCATTCTAGGGCGCCAGTTCGACTTCGAGCCGCGCGTGAACGAAGCGCTCCTGCTTGTCGAACGCTATGTCGTGCATGCGGGCATCGATGTCAGCGACGGCCTGTCGCTCGATTTGTCGCGGATGGCCAGGGCGAGCGGCTGCGGCGCCGTGGTCGACGTGGAGAAGATTCCGATTCGGGCGGCAGCCCACGCGTTGGTACAACAACGCAACGACGGCGCGACCGCGCTGGACCATGCGCTGGCCGACGGCGAGGATTTCGAGTTGATCCTGGCCATGCCCCAGGATGCGGCTCGCCGGCTGCTGGCCGAGCAGCCGCTGGTGTGCGGCTGCACGTGCATCGGCGAGTTTGTCGCCGAGCTTGGACTGTACCAGACGGATGCATCCGGCGCGCGGCGACCGCTGGCGGCGCGCGGTTTCGAGCATCAATTCGACGGATGACCGACGCAGTGCAAAGCGAGTCAACCACGATTCAAGTCGCCGATGAGGACGCCACGGAGCGATTGGGCCGCGCACTGGCGGCGCTGCTCGGAAGCGGAGGCGTAGTGGCCCTGGATGGAGTGCTGGGCGCCGGCAAGACGCGGCTGGTGCAGGCGGTGGCCGCCGCCTGCGGCGTGGAGCGGCGCGACGTGGTGAGCCCGACCTTCGTCCTCGTGCATGAGTATCGCGCCGCCACGCGGCCGATCATCCACGTCGACGCCTATCGCATTGCGGACGACGATGAATTCCTGGAACTGGGGCCCGAGGAGTACTTCCGGCCGCCCAACCTGGTGCTCATCGAGTGGGCCAGCCGGATCGCGCGCTGCTTGCCCGCGGAGCGGCTGGAGATCGCCATTTCCGTGCTCGACGAGGGAGCGCGTCAAATCGCCGTCACGGGCCACGGCGCGGCGTACGTGGAAGTGGTCCGCAGCCTGGGTGACCAGTTCGCACCGTCCGAGAACGCTACAGGATGAACTTGCTCAGGTCTTCGTCCTGGGCCAGCTTCTGTAGCTTGTCGCGGACGTAGGCGGCGTTGATCGTCACGCGCCCCATCTGCATGTCGGGGGCCTCGAAGCTCAGCTCTTCCAGCAACCGCTCCATGATCGTGTAGAGCCGGCGAGCGCCGATGTTCTGGCTCGATTGATTGACGTTGAAGGCGAATTCGGCCAGCGATTCCACCGCGCCGGGCTCGAAGGACAGTTGCACCGACTCGGTGCCGAGCAGCGCCTGATACTGCTTGGTCAAGGCGCTGTTGGGCTCGGTGAGGATGCGGACGAAATCGGCCTGGGTGAGATCGATCAGCTCGACGCGAATGGGAAATCGACCCTGCAATTCCGGCATCAGGTCGCTGGGCTTGGCGCGATGGAAGGCCCCGGCCGCGACGAACAGGATGTGATCGGTCTTGACGTAACCGTACTTGGTTTGCACGGTCGTGCCTTCGACGATCGGCAGCAGGTCGCGCTGTACGCCCTGGCGCGAAACGTCGGCGCCGCGTGCATCGCTGGCCACGACCTTATCGATCTCGTCGATGAACACGATGCCCAGATCTTCGGCCAGCTCGATCGCCTGGGCATTGACCTTCTCCTGGTTCACGAGGGCGTCGCACTCTTGCTCGAAGAGGATCTTGCGGGCTTCGCCAATCGTCACCTCGCGCTTGGTCACCTGCTTGGGCAGAAACTTCTCGAACATGCCTTGCAAGTCGAGATCGGTTTGCTCCAGGCCCATGCCGCCGAGCATCATGGGCGGGGACTTTTGCTGGATCGTGATCTCGACCTTGCCGGTTTCCATTTCGCCGGCGGCCAGCCGCGCTTGAAGCTTCTCGCGAGTGCGCTGGTGCCGTTCGGGCGAATTGGGTGAATCGGCGCCGATGTCGTACGCCATGGGCGCCGGCGACAGCAGGTCGAGCAGGCGTTGCTCTGCGCGCCGCTGGGCTTCCTCTTCGACGTTCCGCCTCTCGACGTCGCGCACCAGTGCGATGGCGTTTTCCACCAACTCGCGAATCATGCTCTCGACGTCGCGGCCGTAGTAGCCCACCTCGGTGTACTTGGTCGCTTCCACCTTCACGAACGGTGCGCCGGTGAGCCGGGCCAGTCGCCGCGCGATTTCGGTTTTGCCCACGCCCGTGGGACCGATCATGAGAATATTCTTCGGCGCGATTTCGGCGCGCATTTCCGGCGAGAGTTGCTGCCTTCGCCAGCGATTGCGCACGGCGATGGCCACGGCGCGCTTGGCGTCGTGCTGGCCGATGATGTGCTGGTCGAGCTCGGCCACGATCTGGCGCGGCGTCAGGTTTCGCACGGCATCTCCTCGACGACGATCTGCGTATTGGTGAAGACGTCGATCCCGGCGGCGATCTGGAGACTGCAGCGGACAATTTCGGCGGCGCTCAATTCGGAATGCGCGACCAACGCGCGGGCGGCGGCCACCGCGAAATTCCCGCCCGAACCAATCCCCAGCACGCCGTCGGTCGGTTGAATGACGTCGCCCGTGCCGGTGATCAACAGCGTATGGCGGGCGTCAACCACGGCCAACAGGGCTTCCAAGCGGCGGAGCACTCGGTCGGTGCGCCACTCTTTGGCCAGCTCGGTGGCGGCGCGGGGCACGTTGGAAGGAAAATCTCGCAGCTTGGCCTCGAACCGCTCGAGCAGCGCAAAGGCGTCGGCGCTGGCGCCGGCAAAGCCGGTGATGACTTTTCCCTCCATCAGCCGGCGGATCTTCATCGCGTCGGCCTTCATCACCGTGTTGCCCAGCGAGACTTGCCCGTCGCCGCCGATGGCTACCTGGCCATGGTGGCGGACGCTTAGAATCGTAGTGGCTCGTAGTTTCATGCGTCGCAAGTGCCCATCCGCAGGATCCGGCCGATCTCTAGTCTGGTACCATGCTATCCGGCACGGTGGGAGTCGGACTAGGGCCGCGGAATGAAAAAGACGCGGGGGCCATCGCGAGGAATGGGGGCACGCTCCCTGTCGGCACCACGGCCATTCGTGGTCCACCTGACGCGCTCGTGCCACATGCCGATGGCCCGGAGGCATCATCATACAGGGCGGAGCGAGAACCGCGATACACGCCAACACGCGTCGGCCAATGCTCGCGCGGGGCAATAAAGAAAGCGCCGCGCCCCCCGAACATCGTCGGAGGACGCGGCGCCAGTATTTGTCGAACAATTTGTTGGCCGGCCTGCTAGTTGGTCGGCGGCTCGGCGACTTCGCCGCCGGCGATCGTGGACAGTTTCTGATACAGCAGCATGTCGATGGTGTCCTGAATGAAATGCACCGAACTGTCCGCGAACAGGAAGTTCGCGCCGGCGGCATGATCGCTGCGATAGTTGGGCGCCACGTGGCGTCCGCCACCCACGTTCTGGCCCATGGTGCCGGGAGCCCCAGGCTGGCTCATCGCGCAGTTCGTCGGCCCTCCGCCTTCATTGTCGTGCAGCGCCTGCGTGGGCGGCCATTTGTTGATGGGCTCGAGCGTACAGCACATGATATTGCCGACGTTCAACTGCGCCCCGTAACCAAGCAGTTCCGTATACGGGGGTTGAGCAGCGACCCAGGCTTGCCAGCAATTACGAATTTGGCCGAAGCTGTCTGCCGGTGGCAGGGAGGTTCGCGAGTTGGCATAGGTGTTGCCATTCCAGATCGGTGTCTGTGGCCCTGCATCACTGATCAACCAGTTGGGGCCATGCGCTGCCTCGCCCATGGCGATGGTATTGCTCGTTCCGTCCTCAATCTTGCGAATATTGACGGCCCAGTTATAGTCAAACATGCCGCGCTGGTACTTGTTGACGAACGGAGGCCCAGGCGGCAAATCGCCTGTACCCAGGCAGTACGCGTCGTTCACACCTTTGCAGAATGCGTAGTTGGTGACACCCAACGCGGAGTATTGGTTTTCCACGCCACCGACCGTCCAGATCATCTCGAGCAACTTATCCAAGAAAGGATTATCGCCACCGGAGGACGGACAGGCAAACACCGGGATGACCGTAGCCACGACCTGCGGATCCTGACGCCACCAGTTGGCGCGCGTGTTATACAAGCCGCGCAATCCCTCGTCCTCGAAGTAGGGCAACAACATGGCGTGGGGGCTTTGGAAGATGCCGGAGCCGCCACCATCCAAATTGGCGGCCCGCTGGACACATCCTCCCGCGGGAAAGGTTTTCAGTGTGTCGTGATAGTTGGCAAGCGCGATCCCGTGCTGCTTCAAGTTGTTGACGCAGTTCGAGCGACGTGCCGCTTCGCGCGCCGCTTGAATGGCGGGCAGCAATAATGCCACCAGCACGCCGATGATGGCGATCACCACCAGCAACTCGACCAAAGTAAATGCCCGCGATTTTCTCATTGGTTTGTTCCCCCAGTTCATGGGTCGAAGCGCCTGGACCCGACGAAAAAAGTCACAATGATAGAAGCGAAATTGAACCTGCGTCGCCATATCGAATTTGCCGCTGCGCCTCCAAGTCGCAACGGCGACCCCAGCCAAAAGATTCCATCTCAAGATAGTTCCATCTCAAGATTCCGTCCCAAGATGCCCCTGTCCCAAGCTGACATCCCCATAAATCCTTTGGTGGCGACGGGGATATGCACGAAACTTATTATCTTCACCCCGCAAGTGTTGTCAAGGAAAGAATTCAGAATCTGCCAGGGAGCGGCGGATTCGAGAGTCCATCTGCCGACCGCCCCGACCACAGCAAAGTCGGGGGCCGGTCGCTTGCACGTTAGCGCAATCCACCCGCGGTCGAGAAGGGGGGCAACAAACACCGAGATCGACACGGTGCATAAGAAAAAACCGCAGATTTCCAGCTAGTACTCCGGCACGCTCGAACCGATTGGGCCCACCTCCAGTTGACTGCCAAAGCTGACCGGATGACCCAGCGCCACGGCCAGGCGCCTGAGGTATTCCTGGCGCGGGATGTCAACTGCGCCGAGCGAGGCCGTGTGGGGCGTACACTGCTGGATATCGAACAACGTGTAGCCGCGGGCGCGCAAATGAGCTACCAGGCACACCAGCGCCACTTTCGAGGCGTCGCGCACGCGAAAGAACATCGACTCACCGGCGTAGAAACCGCCCAGGCACACGCCGTAGGTCCCGCCGACCAGTTGACCATCCTGCCAGACTTCGATGCTGTGGGCATGTCCCGCTTCGTGTAGTTGCGTGTAAGCCGCGATCATTTTGGGCGTCAGCCAGGTGTTGGCCACGCGGTCACCGGCCGAGGCGCAGCCGGCAATCACTCCGCGGAAGTCACGATCGCAGGTGACCTGAAACTGGCCGCTGCGGCACGTGCGGGCCAGTCGCCGAGATACGCGGAATCGATCGAGCTCGAAGATCGCACGCGGATCCGGCGACCACCACACCATGATGTCGGTGCCGTCGAAGATCGGCCAGGGAAAAATACCGTGCGCATAGGCATCCACCAGCCACTCGACGTTGACTTGACCGCCAAACATGACCACGCCCTCGGGCTCGGCCAGCTCGGCGGGCGGAAAAAACCTCGACTTGGGAAGCGCGAATTCCACGCGGCACCTGATTACCAAACGGTACGCCAAACGATCGGATTCATTCACGATGCTACGGCAGCCGGGCCGGATTTGCCACTGGGGATCGGCGCGAGCTGCCTTGCCAGGTCGACCGCTACTCCCGCGCCGCGGACGGTTCTTGCTCGCCAAAATTGGCAGGCGGTATAATCAGCGACCGCGCCTGTGCTCGGATCGCACAGGAATCGCACCGCGGCAGTTTTTGGACGCGAAGGAGGCCGTTGTGCCGCCGGGAGCCTCGTTCGACACGAAACAGCGGATCAAGCAAGCCGTCGACATCGTCGACCTGGTGGGCGGCTACCTCACCTTGCGGCGCGCCGGCCGCGGCTATACCGCGCTGTGTCCCTGGCACGATGATTCACGCCCCAGCTTGCAGGTCAACCCCGAGCGGCAGTCATTCAAGTGCTGGGTCTGCGACATCGGCGGCGACGTCTTCAGCTTTCTGATGAAGATGGAAGGCGTCGGCTTTCCCGAGGCGCTGGCCATGCTGGCCGAGCGCGCCAACATCTCGCTGGAACCGGTCGATCGCGGCCTGCCGGCCGGGCCGGCCGACGACAAGCGCGTGCTGTACCAGGCCATGGCCTGGGCCGATCAGGCGTATCACCAGTGTCTGCTGGGCGACGCGGCGGCCACCGAGGCGCGTGCGTATCTCGAGCGGCGCGGCATCACGACCGACAGCCTGCGAAAGTTCCAGCTCGGCTACGCTCCCGAGAAATGGGACTGGCTGCAAGAGCGCGCCGCCGGTTCCAGCTTCTCCGCGTCCGTATTGGAGCGGGTCGGCCTGATCTCGCGCCGGCAGAAGGGGCCGGGCTATTATGATCGCTTTACCGGCCGCCTGTTGTTTCCGATCTTCGACGCGCAAAGCCGCGCCGTCGGCCTGGGCGGGAGAACGCTGCGCGCCGCGACCGATCGCGAGGTCGCCAAGTACGTCAACTCGCCCGAGACGCCGCTGTTTTCCAAGAGCAGCCTGCTCTACGGGCTCGATATCGCGCGCGACGCCATTCGCAAGACCAATACGGCCCTGGTGATGGAGGGCTACACCGATTGCATTACGGCGCACCAGTTCGGCTTCGAGAATGCCGTGGCCGTGCTGGGCACCGCCTTGGGCGCCAGCCACGTTCAACTGTTACGCCGCTTTGCCGAGCGGGTGCGCGTGGTGCTGGTACTCGACGGCGACGAGGCCGGGCGGCGGCGTGCCAAGGAAGTGTTGGAATTGTTCGTGGCGGCCAACGTCGATCTGCGCGTGTTGACGCTGCCGGAGAACCTCGACCCGGCCGACTACCTGCAGGCGCACGGCGCGGGCGCTTTCGAAGGCCTGGTGTCGCGCGCCGCCGATGCCTTGACCCACGCCTTTCACACCGCCACCGAAAGCATCGACTTGCGGAACGATCTGCACGCTTCTTCCCAGGCGCTGGCGCAATTGGTGGCCACGATCGCCAAGGCGCCGCGTTTGCGGGGCGACACGACCGTGGAGGACCGCCTGCGCGAGGAAAAATTCCTGCAACGGCTGGCGTCCGACTTCCGCGTGCCCGAGGAACAAGTGCGACGGTTGCTGACCGAACTGCGGCGCAAGGCCGGCTCGCGTTCCAGCATTGCGCGCAGCGAATCGCCTGCTAGCGTGCGTGAAAGCATCGACCCGGTGGAGCGCGAATTGCTGGAGATTCTTTCGCAATTTCCCGCGATGATGGAGCAGGTTGCGAGCGCGATCCAGCCTGCGCAATTTGTCTCCGCCAGCGGCCGCCACGTGTTTTCGCAGTGCCTGGCATTGTGGTCGGCGGGAATTGTTCCGGACTTCGAGCGACTGTTATTGGAGAATGACGACCCAGTGGTTAAAAACTTGCTGGTCGAACTGGACGAGCGAGGGCGAGCCAAGTGCGGACCACAGCTCGGCGTGCGACTGGACGACGTGTTGGCCTGCTTCCAGCGCCGCACGCACGACGAGAAAAATCGGGATCAAACCGCGACACTCAAGCAACGCCAATTGGCCGAGGAGGACGAGCTGGCGGTGCTCTTGGAAATTCAACGCCGAGAGACCGCCCGGCAACAACAGCAAGCAGAGCGTGCCCGCAGTGGTATTTCCGAGCCCACGGATGGGTAGGATGCCGCCGGCGGAAGATCGGCAGCGAGAGCCATGCACGAAGCGCAACTGTCGCCGCGCCGATCCAACTCTTGTCAACGGCACATCCGCAGTGCCGAGGAGGATTTGACAGGTGGACCATTCCAACAAGGATCTGGACGAACTGGTCGCCAAGGGTAAGACCCAGGGATACTTGACCTACGACGAGGTCAACGACTACTTGCCCGATGAAGCCGTGAACCCCGAAAAGCTCGACGCCCTGTTGGTGGCGCTCGACGAGTTGGGGATCGAACTGGTCAGCGAAGCTCCAGGCGAGACGACGCCCGCCTGCGGCGCCGTGGCTGAGGAACTGACGGCCAGCGAGATCGCGGCCATTCTGCCGCCCAAGGATCTGCCCAAGCTGAGCGACGATCCGGTGCGGATGTATCTGACGCAGATGGCGGAGATTCCGCTGTTGACGCGCGCCGAGGAGATTTCGCTGGCCAAGAAGATCGAAGTCACGCGCAAGCGATTTCGCCGCAGCGTACTGACTTGCAATTGGGCCATGCAAGCCACCATCCGCACGCTCAGGGAAGTACACGGCGGCGTGTTGCCGTTCGATCGCACGATCAAGGTATCGCTGACCGAGCGGCTGACCAAAGAGCAGATCATGGCACGCATGCCGCACAACCTGCGAACGCTCGAATACCTGCTCGAGCAAAATCGCCAGGACTTCAAGCGGCTGCTGAGCCGACGGAGCACGGCAGCGGACAAGGCCGCCGCGCGGCGGCGCTTTCTCCGCGGCCGGCGCAAGAGCTTGACGCTGGTCGAAGAGCTGAGTTTGCGGACCCGCCGCGTGCAGCCGCTGGTGCGCCAACTGAAGGACATGTCGCGGCGGATGGACGCCTTGCGCAACAAGCTCGCGGCATTTGGCGACGACGACGGCGCCAGCGAAGAACGCCTGCTGGCGCGCAAGGAGCTGTACGAGTTGATGTCGATCACGCTGGAGAGCCCGGCCAGCTTACGCAACCGCATCGCGTTGATCGAGCGGCAATTCGAGGACTACGAGCAGGTGAAGCGGCAGCTCTCCAGCGGCAACTTGCGGCTGGTCGTGTCGATCGCCAAGAAGTATCGCAATCGCGGCTTGAGTTTTCTGGACCTGATCCAGGAAGGCAACACGGGTTTGATGCGCGCGGTCGACAAGTTCGAGTATCGTCGCGGTTATAAGTTCTCGACCTATGCCACCTGGTGGATTCGCCAGGCCATCACCCGGGCCATCGCCGACCAGGCGCGGACGATCCGCATTCCGGTACACATGATCGACGTGCTGTCGCGGCTGCGCAACGTGGCCAAGCGCCTGCAACAGGAGCTGGGCCGCGAACCGACGACCGAAGAAACGGCCGCGGCGGCCGACATCAGCGTGGAGGAAACGCGCCGCGTGTTGAACATCGGGCGGCATCCGGTTAGTCTGGATCGTCCGATCGGCGAGAGCGAGGACGCCAGTTTTGGCGAGTTCATCGAAGACGCCGGTACGGAAAGCCCGCTGAAGACCGCCACGCATGCCATGCTCAAGGAACGCATCGAGGGGTTGCTCAAGACGCTCACGTATCGCGAGCGGGAGATCATCCGTCTGCGCTACGGGTTGGGCGACGGCTACACCTACACGTTGGAGGAAGTGGGCCGCATCTTCAAGGTCACGCGCGAACGCGTGCGGCAGATCGAAGCCAAGGCGGTCCGCAAGCTCCAGCACCCGGTGCGCAGCAAACCCCTGGAAGGATTTCTGGGGGGGGTGGCGGGCTGACAAAAACCTGCTTGAAAATCACCAGCCGTCGGTCCCAGCGGACCGGCGGCTTTTTTTGTCGACCGACTTGCTACAATGACGACGAGTTTCGAATACTTCGACCGATCATACCCCGGGAATCCTTCATGAGTCTTACCGCCGCTTCGGTGCGAACGTTGCACCGGATTCATAAACAACTCAGCGACCTGCGCGAGCGCATCGAACGCGGGCCGCGGCAAATCCAGGCGCGCGAGAACAGCATCGCCAAAATGACCGAGGAGTTGACCCGCTTGCAGGGCGACCACAAAGCCGCCCGCGTGCGCAGCGATCAGAAGCAGCTTTTGCTCAAAGGGGGCGAGGACAAGGTCGAGCAGCTCAAAACCAAACTCAACGCCGCCGCCAGCAATCGCGAGTACCAGGCGCTGAAGGATCAGATCGCCGCCGATCAGATGGCCGGCAGCGTGCTGGCCGACGAGATCCTGGAGATGATGGAGAAGATCGACGAGTTGGCGGCGCTCGTGGCCGAGCAGCAGCAGAAGATCGCCGCCGCCAAGGAGGAACTGTCCAAGACGCAACTGGCGGTGCGCGACATGGCCGGCTCGCTGGAGGCCGATCGCAAGCGCCTGGAGGCCGAGTTGACCACTGCCGAGTCGGAGCTGCCCACCGAGATGCGCGATCAATATCGCCGGCTGGTCAATTCGAAGGGGGACGACGCCATGGCCGAGGTGCAGGGCGAGTTTTGCGGCGGTTGCTTTCAGCAGCTTACGCCCAATGACATGTCCGAGTTGAGCATGGCGCGGGCTATTTTCTGTCGCAACTGCGGACGCGTGATCTATCTGCCGGAGGATCGTACGGCGGGGCGTAGCTGAAGTCGCAAGTCTTCGTATGTAGCTGGATTCGCCAGAATTCAGCTTCGCGCGGCGAGAGACTTGCAACGCCGGCTACGTGCGGCGCACAAGGGCATGTCGTGCACTTCGGCGCCCCTGGTGACTCACCGGGGGCTAAGAGGAATGCCACAGCGGCGCGACGTTCGTCGGCGGCCGGGGAACGAATTTCCCGGTTTACATAGGCCACGGGTTCGGCCAGAATACACGCGTGCGGTCTCCCCTGGTTTGGAGACTGTTTTTTTTCGCACCTGCTGACCGCTTGCTAGGGGGCGCCCCCATGTCCGACCTCATTCCCATGACCCGCACCGGCTATGCCAAGATCAAGGCCGAGCTCGATCAATTGGAAAACGTCGAGATGCCCGCCGTGTCGCAGCGCGTGGCCGATGCGCGCAGCGAAGGCGACCTGAGCGAAAACGCCGAGTACCACGGCGCCAAGGAATCGCAGGGCATGCTGCAAGCCAAGATCAACCTGCTGCGCGACAAGCTGGCCCGTGCGGCCATCGTCGATACCTCGAAACTGGCCAAGGACGAAGTCGTGTTCGGCGCCACGGTAGTGGTGAAGGATCTCGACTTCGGCGACGAGGAGATTTTCGTCCTGGTGGGGGCCGGCGAGGAAGACTACGACCAGGGCCGCATCCTGGTCACCAGCCCCTTGGCCCAAGGACTGATCGGCAAAAAGAAAGGCGACAAGGTCGAGATCCCCGTGCCCAAAGGCACCATGAGCTTCGAGATCCTGGAGATCCGGTTCGAGGAGGAGTAGTCCACTGGCCAACATCCTCGGCCGTCGTCACGTCGACGCCCCGTTGGCGTAGAGCTCGAGCGACAGCGATTGGCGCGCTCTCGTCAATATGAAACCGAATCGTCGCCGGCGGCATTTTGTTGTCTTAGCTTCTTCGCGACCAGCGACGTCGATCCCTCTCGAAGCTCGTCGGCCATGCGCTCGCCGGCGAGAATGTCGGCTTTCACTTCCTCCACGTGGTCCCAATAATAGGCTAGCGCGGCGTATACATCGGCCAGCGTAATACCCGGATGCTGGTCCACGATCTCATCCGCAGTCATTCCGCCCCGCTCGTGCCAGATCGCGATGTTTTGCACGGTGATGCGGTGACCGGCGATGCGCGGCTTGCCGCCACAAACGCCCGGCGTCGTGACAATGTGTTCGCCAACTACTGGGACGACGTTCTCTGGCGATGCACTTTCCATACTCGAAGTATATACCACGCTGACGGCCGTTTCGAGGCTGGTGCTAAGCATTACCCGTCTAACTGCCAGTGTGCTCGACAGCTCGTTCCAGCCGGCTGCTCAACTCCGCCGCCAACATCCCGCGCACCAGGAATTTCTTCTGCGGCGACGTCTCGCCCGCCACCAGCTCGATCTGGCTTTTGCGCAGCCCCAGCTTTTCGGCCAGCACGGCGATGATGGCCTTGTTGGCTTTGCCTTTCTCAGGGGCTTGGGTGACGGAGACTTGCAGTGCCCCGCCCAGTTCGCCGCGGATGCCGTTGCGGCGCGCGCTTGCGTGGGCCTTGACCGGCAGGATCGTGCCTTCGGCGTGCGATTCCAGGGCGATCATTCGGCCGCTCCTCCAGCGACGCCCTCGAACAGTGCGCTGCCGATGCGGACGATGGTGGCGCCTTGGGCGATGGCAATCTCGAAGTCGCCGCTCATGCCCATCGAAAGCTCGGTTAGCGAAACGCCTGGCGGAGCGTTGGCGGCCAGTTGGTCGCGCAACTGGCGCAACCGCTCGAAGTCGCGCTGGGCGGCCGCGCCGCCCCCTTCCAAACTGGCCATGCCCATCAGTCCGCCAATGGCGACGTGCGGCCAGCGTGCAGCGTCGGCCAACAGCGGTTCGAGATCCTGCGGAGCCAGCCCGGTCTTCGTCGCATCGCCCGAGATGTTGGCTTCCAACAGCACACTGACCGGCTGACCAAGGTGGGCGGCTTCTTCGTCGAGCGCATCGAGCAATCGCCGGCTATCGACCGATTGGATCAGGTGCGCCAGTGGCAGCGTGCGGCGGATCTTGTTACGCTGCAAGTGACCCACCAGGTGCCAGCGAATGGCCTCAGGCACCGGCAAGATGCCAGTGGCACCCTGCGACGCATCGGCGGTAGCTGACGCACTCACGGCGGCGGCTTTCAACCACAGCGCTTGCGGGCGGCTTTCGCCCAGGTCGAGACAGCCGGCGGCCACGACTGCGGCGGTCGCCTCGACGTCGACGTACTTCGTCACCGCGACCAGCATAATCGCTTCGGCCGAACGCCCGCTGCGCCGCGCTGCCTCGGCAATCCGCCCGCGCACCCCAGCCAGATTCTCGGCAACGCGCGCGACAACATCCACCGGTGTTTCCCTATCCGCTAATCGCTGCTCCCTGAACCCTGATCCCTGCCTCCTCCTGCTTCACGCACTCTCAATCTCCACCAGCGGTTCGACCTTGCCTTTGGCGGAAAACAGGCCGAACAAAAACTGGTTCAACAGGCTTTTGCTCAACAGGCTGCGAACGGTCGGCGGCGCAAGCGACCGATAGATGACCCATTGCGAACCGCCGATCTCGGCGCGGAAGCCGGCCGCCACGTCGGGCGTGACGTTCTGCCGATCCTCGGCCACGGTCAGTTGACGCCAGGTAAGCTGCCGCCGCGTTCGCTCGGGGTTGAGATCGACCAGCAGCGGCGCAAACAGCCGGCCGGCGTGCGTGGTATGCGAAAGTTGCAGGCCGCTTCCCGACGAGCAAAGCTCACCAGGGGCCCGCG
>JBGSYQ010000003.1:0-2909 GCA_041750795.1 Pirellulales bacterium
TGCCGGCGGGCGTTCGTTGCCGGTCGGCGGTAGCGATGCGATGCGGCCTGTGCCTGCCGGCGCGGTCTCGTTCGGCGGCGGGCTGGGATTGGCATATTGCGGCGCCGCTTGCTGGAAGCTGCGTTCCACGGCCACGGAGGCCGGCGGCATGGTTTTGTTCTTCTTCCGCGAAAGCGGGCTGTTCAGCTTCTCGCCGGCAAAGGCGGTGCCGTCGTAGATGGTGCCTTTTTGAAACGGACCGGCGCCCATGAACCAGGAGTCCTTTGCACGGCTGGCAATCTTGCGGTTGCCGCTCTGCCAGACCGGCTGGCCGCTCATGCGATCGTACGCGTACACGGCAATCTTGCAGACCGCTTGCTGGTTGGTGCGCTTCATCAGCGCGATTTCCGGAATAGCCGCGACGCCGACGGGCATCATGCCTCCGGTGGGCAGATTGGTGGCCGGAACGCCGAGCAGCACGTCTTGCCGGTTGGTGCCCAAGGCGCCTGAGCGCACCTCGACGACAAAGTCAGCGTCTTCCGCCTTGTCGTGAATGATGCAGCCCGAGGCCAGCATGTGCTGTCGCAGCGTGCTGACGACGTAGTTCTGGTCCAGCGCGGTGACGATGTAGCGCGTGTCCAGATAGACGTCGCGTCCCTGCAGGGGGCCGAAGTCGATTTCGCTGACAGCCCGATCGACCGCGTCGGAAACGAGCAACTGCTCGGTGGCGGTACGCGGCGAATCCGACCATTTGGTCGTGCCGCAGCCCGCGCTCAGCGCGCACAGCGCCCCGGCCAGCAACGTTGCTCGGTGCCACGACCAACTTCGGTTCATGCCGCTCGGTTCGGAGTGTTTAGATCAAGGGGCATCAATGTGCCCGTGTTCGGAGCGGCGGATTGTAGCGGAAGGCCCACGACGGACAAACACGCATTTATGCCTGCTGCACATGGTCGCTGGTGGCGTGCTAGCAGCCCGTTGGTGAAGTCGACGCTCCTGCGACATCGCACGGGTGCAATGGCCAAATTGCGACGCAAGGCGTTGGCTCGCGCCTCCGTGCGGAGCTTTGCCTCGCACTGGAAGTGTGTTGAAGAATGCTACGATGGCATTTTTAACAGGCTGCTAGCAGGGCCTGTGCTGGCGAGCGAGTGCGGCGGTGGCCGGTTGTCTGCCCGGAATGAATCATCAGCGTGTTGAAGAATTCAACCGGCTGCTAGTCATCGATTCACTCGGGAAGCGGCGGGGCCTCGTCGCCCTCGATCAGGGCGCGGGGCTCGGCGGGCGTCGGCTGCCGCTGGAGCGCGTCTCCGCTGGCGGCGGAGGAGGGCGCAGGCGAATCGCTGCCGTAGAAGTACGTGGCCTCCTCGACGGCCAGCTTGGTGTGCAACGATTCGCAGAACAGCTCGCAGCGAAACACGTGATGGCCCTCGCGGTCGGCGTGGGCGCGGACTTTGAAGACCACGGTCTCGCCGGCTCCGACCGAGGCCAGCGGCGTGAAGACCACCTGGCCGGTGGCAATCTCATGGCCGCCCCCCTCGACACTCGTGGCTTCGAGGCCTTCGGAGAAAAAGGCCACCAGGTCCACGTCGTGGGCCGCGGCGGTGCCCCGATTGCGAATCACCAGTTCAAAGACGGCCTCGGTTCCGACAGCCACGGGGCCTTGTGGATCGCGGATCTCGATCTTGAGATCCGCCAGTGCTTGCACTTGAGTTGTCGCGGCGGCCGAAGCGCTGAGGTTGTCGGCGGTCGAGGCCACGAATTGCAGTCGATTGTCACCCGGCGTGCCGAGCGAGCACTTCAGGTCGAAAGCTCGTTCGGTGCCCGGCGGCAACGGGCCGACCGTCCAGGTAACCTTGCCTTGCTGGGCATCGTATTGTCCGCCAGCCGAACTGGAGAGGTACTTCCCATCGGGAGGCAGCATCGCCGCGACGTGGACGTCGGTGGCGGGCGCATCGCCGGCGTTGACGATCGTCACGCGATAGTTGCCGGCGGTGCCGGCGAACGTCACACGCGGCGCTTCGACGGCGACTTGCAAGCTGGCGCGTCGCACGAACACTTGTTCGGCGGCTTCGCTGCGCAGTCCATGATCGGCGTAGGCCTGGGCCTTGATCGCGATGGCGCCGGCCTGTCGTGCGGTAAGCTCCACTTCGACGTAGCGACTCTCGCCGGCGCGCAGCGTGCCCAGCTTGTGGCTGGCGGTGCCGCCGTTGCCGTCGCCCACCGGCAGAAGGTTGATAACCACGTTCTCGGCGTCGCCATTGCCGGGGTTGGCCAACGTGAGCCGATAGACCTTCGTCTCGCCGAACAGCACGTCGCTCGGGCCGCTGATGGCCATCTCCAGCTTGGGCTCTTGCACTTCGACCGACAGTTGCGAGGCCTCGGGTGCATACGTATATCGCACGGCCAGGCCGAGAGGATCGCTTTTACGCGGCACCAGCGTCAGGTTGAGCGTCTCGGCCGTTTTGCCGTCCATGCGCGGAATGTGCCACTCCAGCGGACCGCGGTCGGCGCCGTTAATTGCCGCAGGCGCCGTTCCGGTCGAAGCAT
Organism: Pirellulales bacterium; assembly: GCA_041750795.1. GTDB lineage: Bacteria > Planctomycetota > Planctomycetia > Pirellulales > PALSA-1355 > JTS-RE94. Next base: position 2,524 of record JBGSYQ010000003.1, read on the forward strand.
GCGCCGAGGCGACGTCGGCGTGCGCTGGCACGTCAATGGTCACTACTACGTTTTCCGCCGCCGCGCCGGCGTTTCGGATCTTCACGACGAAGTCCGCCTGCTGGCCCACGCGCACCGTCCGCGGGCCGGCCGCTTCGACGCTGAGCACGGGGCTGTTCGACATCATCACCAGGTCCTGATCGGCCGGTTCGTCCGCGGGCCGAAACTCCTGCTGCGGCGCCGCCAGGTCGGCACGGGGGACGGCGCGGGCCACACGCGGTTCGTGTACGCCGCTCGACGGATCGTTCGGCTCGAACGCAGGTTGTGCCAAGGTCGGCGATGGTCCGTCCAGCGGTCGCTCGATTGGCGTATCGAAGGCGTCCTCGGCCGCGATTTGCGGATCGGTC
>JBGSYQ010000004.1:0-4373 GCA_041750795.1 Pirellulales bacterium
ATCATGGCCCGCCCGAGGCACCGCCGATGCTTGAACACCAGGCCGACGCCAGGACGACGCCAGCGGACGCGGCCGAGAGCACGCGCTACGTTTTCGCCGAGCGGCCCCGCTGCCCGCGGCCGGAATGCGGCAGCGTAGACCTGCAAACGTTACGGAGCACGACGGAGGCAGACACCACCACGCGGCGCACCAGGTGCCGCGCTTGCGGTCACACTTTTTTCGTGGTTTGGAGTTGAGCTTGCCAAATTTTGGCAATCCGCCATCAGCGATCAGGTACCATCGCCACCATGTTTGCAGATCTTCAACAACCCGAGCGCTTGCACTCGCTTGGCCGCTTGGCCGCGCTCTTGCAAGCCAGCCCCGGCGAAATCGAGAAGGCGGCGCGCGAAGCTGGCGTGGCCGTGATCATCACGATCGACGACCGCCAATTCTACGCGGACGAGGACTTGAGCAAACTCCGCGCCGCGATTCGCCGCGGCGAGGCCATGCATTGAAAGTCGGGCTATGAACCAGCAAGAAATCCTTGCCGACTGGAACCAGCGCCGCGAAAACGCGCGGCGGTGCGCGACGAGTCAAGGCACCACGCCGACGGCGGCAACCAACCCGAGCCCACGAGGAACCACCATGTTGCAAAACGATCCGGTCGAAACCTTCAATGCGGCGGTGGCGACGATCGCCGGTCCGAATCCGAACTTACAACGCCGCCAGGCGGCGATTCGCGCCGTGGCCCATCGTCAACCGGAGTTGTACGAGCAGTATTTGCTGGCCACCAACCCCGGCCGCGCGCGCGAGCGGCAGATTACCGAGAAGCTGGAACGGTTTTCCAACACGTAGGCATCGTTCCCCGCACTCGTACCCGACCCATCGCCAAAGGACTCCACCATGGCCGAATTGAGCGAAAGCAGCGACCAAGAAATCATCGACGAGCTTCTGAGCCGTGAGACGTTCGACGGCGCGGTTGTCGTCGCCGACCTGGGCGAAGGCGCCGAGCGCGACCAGGCGACCGCCGAATTCTCCACCGGCATCGTCGGCCATCTACGCCAGGCGGACATCCTGCACGTCGCGCGCGAGCGCATCGAGCGCGGCGCCGCGTAGCCCGTCATCCACCGCACCGAAAGGGAAAGCAGCACATGCAAAAAGTTCTCGACCGCAAACAGAAGCAAGCCGGCGACCAGCCCGAGCGAGACAAGTTGCCGGGCGAATTGAGTGCACAGGTCGATCGGCTGGCCGACGAGCGCCACAAGCTGTTGGATTTGGCTGAGCAAGTTCTCATGGCCGCGCATCTGCCAGACGACATTCGCGGCTTTAACGCCCGCGGGAATTTCTCGACCGCCGAATTGACGATCTTCGATGCGCTGGCGTGGGACAACAATCGACTGGCGATGGAAGCCTGCCGCGTCATCGGCATTCGGCGATGGCAGGCCCAGGCCGGCGACTCTGCCCGCCGCGCGGCCACCATCGCGCAATTGAAGTCCGCCCAGGCCGCGCTTGCGGACCGCGGGCCCAAGTTGCAGGCCGAAATCGCCAAGCTGCGCCGCGAGTTGGCCGACCTGGAGCAGCAAGCCGAGGCCGCGCAATCCGCCGAGCGCGCGCAAGAAGTCGCGCTTGAGCAGCTTCGCAAGCTGCCGTCGCCGCTGGTCAAGGAGCGCCACGAGGCAGCTTTGACAGCGCTGGCGCCGCTACGAGCGCGCGTAGCCGAACTATCGGGCCAACTCAACTCGTTTTCCGAACTGCTGGCCCTCGACGTCGAGCGCGAGCCAGCCGCACGGCAGCGAGCCACGCTGCACGCGCAGAGCGCGTGTCCTGAGATTGCCGGCGATATGCTCGCATCGAACCCCGCGCCGCATACAACCCGCTGGCGAGCCTATTGCGAATCGATCGAGCAGCAATTGCCGGCGCTCGAGCAAGAATTGGCCGAGACGCAAGAGCAGCTTGAGCAGCGCATGCAGGCCGCCGCCGCCTTACTCGACTGCTACGCCAGGTGAAACATGGCCGACGAACATGAAATCAAGTTTGCCCGCGCGCTCGAAATCATGCGCGAGCTTGAGCGCGATGCACGCCGCCAACTCGGCGGCAGAGACTTCGCACTTTCCGGCGCATGGAGTTGCAAGCGCGAGGCGCTCGAAGGGCTCCTGCGCCGCGCGTGCTTTGTCACCACTCTATCCGGCCGGGCGCTGGACGAGGCACTCAGGGAATTTCTCACGCAGTATGCCCGCGGGCTGCCGCATGTCGTCGAGGCGTCAGCACCGCAGCGGCAGAAGCATACCAGGCGCAGCGAGTTCATCGAGCAATCGCCCGATGATGAAACGCCGAGCCTGCCAGGATGCCAGCCGGCGAGAACGGCATACGCATACTCGCAAGGACACGATTATGAGTCACCGCACGCCACCGTTGCCGAGCGCTTGGAAGCACTGCGCGATGCCGTTGATGGCGATGGCTGAGGGCGGCCCGGTTGCGGGATTTGCTGCTTTGCCCGCAGCCGGGTTTTTTATCTTCGAGGGCGTGCGACAGCCCGACCGCCGCACGTCGATTCTAACGGCCGCTTCTGGCCGATGACTCCAAGTACCGACCTACCCGCCGCGTGCATTCGTGGGCGACCGTGGGGGCTCGCGCCGCGTAGGTTGACGCTACAATATGCCCCGGCGATTCCAAAAGCACCCCGAGCAAGCATCCCATGCCACGCGTCTACGTTGAAAAGAAAACCGAAGCCGCCGTGCTCGACGCGCTCCGGTTGTACGGCATCAAGCCGGAGCCCGCCGAGGACAACCGCGGCCGATACTATCAATGGACGGTGCCAGACTATTGGAGCGAGGCCCGCCGGCTACGGTTCTCCCAAGCAATCACGCTAGCGAGACTGAAATGACCGACCGATGCGAGGCGTGCGGCAAGGAATTCGCCTCGGGCGAGGGCTGCGCGTTTGACCAGCTACAATTCGGCAATGGCCGGATCGTCGAGCGGCTGCGCTACGTCGATGACATGCCGTGCCCTGGCTGTGGCGTGCAAGCCGGCAACGTGCATCACTTCCAATGTCCGCAGGAAGTCTGCCCAGCGTGTGAAGCGAAGCTGGTCGGCTGTGGTTGTCTCTGAAGTGGCGCCGCTCGATTGCATCGCGCAAAACTAGGCCCACTCGGCGCTATCGGCTGACCTGAGTGGGCTGAGCGATTGGAGAACCGCCACATCGTGGTCATCGGCGACAAGCCAGGACCGACTTTAAGAATCCGCGCCCCGGTTGACGACGTGTCCGCCGGGGCGTTTTCATGCGCTGCTGAGCGGGTGTCACTGACACCCATTGCGTGTTTTTACAGTTGTTTGTACACCTAAACGAGCGCTTCGCCCAACAGCGAGAAAAGCCTATAAATTACGGGGTTTCCCGCTGATTTGCGGCGAAATGGCGAATCGCTCATTTGGGATTTTCAGTCCGTTGCTCTACCAACTGAGCTACCTGTCCGCAGGCGCCGCTCGGGCGGGCCGGCTTGCATTGCTGCCAGCCGTGGCCCTGGCGCCAAAGAGAATAACCTAACTGCAACGAGTGCAAGCGACAAGGGGCCGGAACTGCGGGCCAGAACTGCGGGTGGCGCCGGCAATGATGGCTGCGAATCGGCAACCGGCGACAGACTGGCTCCGCTGCCACGCTTCTGCTGCAAATCGCCCTGGCGAGAGTGCGACTGCTTTCGGTATTCTCCGCGGCCGCGGTGGCGGAGTGGCGCGTCGCGGCTGATCGAGGTCTTTCTCCAACTTCGCAAAGGCATGCCATGCGTCGAAAGACCAAACGGGGCTGGCGCACGGCGCGCACGCTTTGGAAGCATCGGCGGCGGCTGCGCGACGTGGTTGCGTCGCACGTGTTCTTTCTCGAGAACCGCGGCGTGACCGTGTGGGGCGGCATCTCCGAGGACGACGAACGCGGCGTGCGCGAAGCGGTCGCACGTGCCGCCTGCTGCGACGGGCCCATCGTCGAGATCGGAGCGCTGTTCGGTTGGACGACGCAATTGCTGGCCAGCCTCAAGTCGCCCGCGAAAGAGCTGATTGCCGTCGACAACTTCTGTTGGAACCCGTTCCACATTCCGCCCGACGACCATCGGGTGATCGCGCGCCGCACGTTGCACTATTGCTTGGAACATTGTCGGACGCGGATCTTCGACGGCACGGCGCGCCAGTTCTACGATTCGTACCACGGCCCGACGCCCAGCATGGTGTTCATCGACGCCGACCACTCGTACGCGGCCACGAAGGCCGACATCGCCTGGGCCTACCAGCGCGGCGTGCCCGTGATCGCCGGGCACGACTACCAATCGGCGCTGCACCAGGCCGTCGTGCAAGCGGTGGACGAGCAGTTTCGCGGCCACATCGAACTGTTCGGCTCCGTGTGGATCGCC
>JBGSYQ010000005.1:0-3940 GCA_041750795.1 Pirellulales bacterium
CCGGCGCTGGCCGAGGGCAAAGTCGTGGCCGGCGCGGCGCTCTCCGCGGCCGCCGGCAATCGCCTCGGCGATTCCGTGCGAGCGGAAGCGAACAAGCTTCACGGCCGAGCGCAGTTCGTGCTCGATTTCGCCGCCGACGTCTATGTCGTCGCGGATGCCGAGAAACGGTTGTACCTCGTGGAGGCCAGCGATCCGGGCGTCCACCGCGAAACGCTCACTACCATCGACCGCACGCGCATCGTGGGTGAGTTGGTGTTTGAAGGCGCCGTGGTAGAGCGCTTGCCCGGCAGCGACGATGCGGAAGTCTGCGCCCGCGTACTCGACGCTGGCCGCATCGTGCTGGCGGCCGACACGTTGGGCGCGGCCAGCACGATGCTCAGCCGGGCCGTGGCTTATTCGAAGGAGCGCGTGCAGTTCGGCCGGCCGATCGGTTCGTTCCAGGCGGTCAAGCACCTGTGCGCAGAGATGGCGGCCGAGCTCGAGCCTTGCCGCGCGATGATGTGGTATGCGGCGCACGCCTTTGACGCCATGCCGGCCGAGGCCCGCTTGAACGCCTGTCACGCCAAGGCCCATCTCTCGGAAGTGGGCACGCGCGTAGCGCGCACTTCGACCGAAGTTCACGGCGGCATCGGTTTCACCGACGAACTGGGCCTGCACCTGTGGTTCAAGCGCATCGGCGCCAATCGGCAATTGCTCGGCGGGCCGGATCAACTCCGCGACGAAGCAGCCCGCTTGCAGCAGTGGGTTTAGCAGGCTGTCGAAGAATTCGACAGGCTGCGACATCGCATGGATGCGATGACAGAATAGCGACGTAAGGCGTTATTCTGCGAGCCGCGCAAAGCTTTGCTTCGCACTTGGCGAGGTCGAAAAATGCCACGACGGCATTTTTCAACAGTCTGTTAGCTACGCGTTGCAGCTCCCAGCCTGCTACATCAATCCCCACGCCGGTATCAGCCGAAACAGCGCGATCGCCAGCACGGTGCCGGCCAGCGGGATGAGCAAGGTGGTGACGAACACCGGGCCGTACGCACGCGCGTGGGTCTCGCCGCAGACGTTGCGGATCAGCATGACGATGTAGCCGTTGGCCGGCAGCGAATCGAGCGAGCCGGAGGCGATGGCCACTACGCGGTGCAAGGCGCGCGGCGCCACGCCCAGTTGATCGACGAAGATCGGCTTGATGATTGGCAGCGCCAGGCCTTGTCCGCCGGAGGCACTTCCCGCCATGCCCGCGATCACGGCCACGGCCAGCGCCGCGCCGATCAATGGATCGCCTGGGATGTTGGTCACCCAGTGCACCACCTGCTCGAAGGCCGGCAGGCCCTGCATGGCCGAGCCGAAGCCGACGACCGAGCAAGTGGCGCCGATGGCAATTAGCCCATTGCCAAAACCCTCGGCCAACGAACGACCCGCGGAGACGAACGGCCACAGGCAGACTAGCGCCGTGAGCACGCCGGCAAAGATCGCCACGGTTGGATCGGCGGGAAACGCCGGCCACAGACGCGGCGCCACGTTGAGCGCCAAGAGCGTCACGATCAACGGCGCCAACGCCGCTCCCAGTCGCGGCAACCGCTTGTCGGCGACCGCTGTTGCAGCGCTCGCCGTCGCGCCGTTCACTGTTTCACCCGGAGCGCCGGTCGCGGCGCCGCCGCGAAGGTCGCGGCGGATGGCCCAATCGAGATACCACTGCCCCGACAGAAACATCAGCCCTGCCACGATCAGGCTCACCGGCCAGCCGGCCAGGGCATCGGTCAACGGCTGCTGCGTCGAAGCGTCGATCAGGTATCGGATCGGAATCAGGTTTTGGATCTCCGGCGAGCCCGCCGAGGTCATCGTAAACGTCACGCTGCCGAAGGCGATTGCCGCTGGTATGAAGCGATGCGGCAAGTTGGCCTCGCGAAACAACCGCGCGGCCAGCGGATACACTGAGAAACCCACTACGAACAACGACACGCCGCCATAGGTCAACACCGCGCACGCCAGCACCACGGCCAGGCACGCGCGCTGGGGCCCCAGCACGCGCACCACGGCTTGCGCAATTCGTGCCGCCGCGCCCGAGTGCTCCATCAGCTTGCCAAAGCTGGCACCCAGCGCAAAGATCAAGTAGAACATCCGCAGGTATTCGGCAAAGCCGGCCATGTACCGGCCGGTCATGCCCTCGACCGGATCGGCGCCGCTGAGCACCAGCACCAGCAGCGCGCAAAACGGCGCCACCACGAAGATGCTCTGCCCGCGATAGACCAGCACGGTCAACAGCAGCAGCCCACCGATGAGCACGGCCAGGCCGTAACCGGCATAGATCGTATCCACGTTGCAGGACTTTCACGCGAGAGGATTGCCGCCGTGCGATGCCTGGCAACCATTGCGCCTTGCGGCGGTCGCCGGCCATCCATCAGCGACCTATAAATGGCGTTACTGCCCTAGCAGGGTACCGGCGCGCATTTGCCAGCACAACCAACCCCGCTGGCGCACTTGCGGGCAACCTCTCGCGATCGCGCCCTTTGGCCTCCGGGCGCTTGTTTCCGGCTGACGGCTGGTTTAGATTTGACGTGCTCGCAAGATGGATCGAGTCCGCACGCGTGGGCCGAATCCGTCTTCCCCCGTCAAGCCTGCACTGCACGCGAGCGGTCAGTGTGCCCGACTCTGGGTTTTGCAGATGGAGAGACTCTCGAAGATGCGCTGTTTCGTCGCACCGCTGGTCGTGCTTGTATTTGCTCCTATAGCTGCTGCCGAAGATACTGCACCTGCGCCGCACATCCCAGGCTGGGTATTGCGCGGCAGCACCTGGCATCCGGCCGAGCCCTACGTCGAAGGTCAGCCCCGTGCCACCAGCTTGCAGTTGCCCTTTCCCAAGATGCGCTCGCTGGACACCAATCCCATGTCGCCCCAGAAAGTGGCGCTGGGCAAGCTGCTGTTTTTCGATCCGTTGCTCAGCGGCGAGAACACCATCTCCTGCGCCCACTGCCACCATCCCGATCACGGCATGGCCGATGGGCGCAAGCTGAGCATGGGTTTCGGCGGCACCGGCGTCGGTCCCGAGCGTACCGGCGGCGACGTGTTGGGCCGCAGCACGCCGAGTCTGTGGAACGCCGCCTATTACAAGAGGCAGTTCTGGGACGGCCGCGCCGACGATCTGGAAGCCCAGGCCGTCGGCCCCATCACCAACGAGCACGAGATGGGAGAGAATCCCGAAACGCTGGTCAAAGAGCTTCGCGACAATGCCGAATACGTTGAACTGTTTCAAAAGGCGTTCGGCGGCAGCAAGGAAGAGGCGGTCACGTTCGAAAACACCTGCCGCGCGATCGCCTCTTTCGAGCGGACGCTGCTGTCGTTCAATTCCAAGTTCGATCGCTACACGGCCGGCGACACCACCGCGCTCAATGAGCAGGAGCGAAGCGGCATGCGGCTGTTTCGCTCGCTGAAGACGCGCTGTTTTGAGTGCCACAACTTTCCCACCTTTGCCGACGATAGCTTCCGCGTGATCGGCGTGCCAGACAACGGCCCCCACGACCCGGGCCGCGCCGGCGTGCCGGGCGAAGGGCCCGACGGCGCGTTCAAGACCACCAGCCTGCGCAACATCGAGCTCACCGCGCCCTACATGCACAACGGCGCGTTCGATACGCTGGAGGAAGTGATCAAGTTCTATGCCAAGGGGGGCGGCCGTGGCGAACCGAATCCGATCGACGGCATCGACGACAAGATCGGCAAATTCGACGTCACCGACGCTGAAGTGGCCGACCTGGTGGCGTTCTTGAAAGCGCTGACCGACACGTCGCTGCAACCGGTTCCGCCCGAGCGCGTGCCCAGCGGCTTGCCGATCGTGGAAGTGAAAACCAAGCCGATGCCGGCAATCCCAGCGCCCGTTCCGGCGGCGGTCGCCGTTGCTGGCGCATCGGCTTCGCGTCCGTCGCCAGCCGCTGCATCCGCCGTTGCCGCGCGTCCC
>JBGSYQ010000006.1:0-17769 GCA_041750795.1 Pirellulales bacterium
AGGCGGAGCGGCAACCCGACATGCGCGGCTTCAAACGCTCGGTGATCACGGTCAACGCGCTGCGCGCGACGCAGCAACTGGCCGAGGCCAATCCGGCGGCCGACCTGGGCGCGCTGGAAGCGGAGATCGAGCGGTTGCGCGACAGCAAGGCGCCGGCCGACATCCGCGTCGAAGCCACCGGCGCGCTGCAGAAGCTGCGTGGCCGCGCGGCGCAATCGGTAGAATAGCGCTCGATCGCTTGCCCGTTGCGATCGTCACGATGGCTGCCGCTTGGCGCGCTTTTGCCGGACGGGATGACTGCTTGCAGGGCGTGATGTCAGCGCGGCTGCGGCACGCGGGGCATGGTCGTCGATCGGCTGGAAAACCTTGACGGTTGGGCAAGCAGCAGTAGGTAACATGCTTGTTTTCAAGGTGTTATGGCGCGGACCTGATTTTGCCGGTCGGGCTGCTTGCAGGGAAACTTCAGAAAAAAGTTTCCGCCGCAAGTCATTCCGTGAGCAATACTTTTCGCGGGAAATCAATGGGGGCGGCGCGCAAAGTATTTGCGGAAAGCGCGGCGGTCCGCCAGACTTGCAGGTGGGTCTTGTTCGCGCGCCATCGACGTGCTCGCGGACAAAACCTTGAGAAAATCACCTTCGAAATTCACTGCCACCTTCGAAATTCACTGCCCAGACAAGCTCGTCAAGCGAGCGGAGAAACCCGGTATGTTCCGAGCAATTGCTTTTTTGGTTCCTGCGATGGTGGCCGCAACGTCCGCGGCGCAAGGTTTTTGCCAGACCTATCGCATCGTGTACCAAACCGTCTATGACGAACAGCAAGTGACCGCGTATCGCCTGGAGACCGAGACGGTCTATGACCAGGTGCAGCAGACGACGTATCGCCCGGTGTACGAGACCGAGATGCGCGAGCGGCGCACTATGGTCGCACGCCCGGTCACCGAGACGAGCGAGCGCGAAGAGCGCTATAAGGTGCTCAAGCCGGTCTACGAAACGCAACTGCGCGACACCAGCTACAACGTCTCGCGGATGGTGTCCGAGACGTCGGAGCGCGAAGAGCGCTATGTGGTGAATCGCCAGGTGATGGAAACTGCCGAGCGCGAGGAACGCTACGTCGTGCAGCGTCAGGTGCTGGAAACCGCCGAGCGCGACGAAGCCTTCACCGTCGTGGAGCCGGTGACCACCTATCGCACGGTGTTCATGGATCAAGGCGGTTTCGTCGACCAGGCGACCGTCACTCCCGGCAAGGTGCAAACCCGTTTGCGGTGGTTGCCGCGAGCCGAGTTCTGCGATCCGGCGACGGGTGTGGCCACGTATCAGCGTCCGGGTTTGGCCTGGGTGCCCGAACAGTGTCCCTCGACCGTGACGGTCAACCGGGTGTGGCAGCCCAACGTCGTGGCGCAGCAAGTGCCGCAGACTTCGTACGTGCAACGCGTGGCGACGCGCAAGGTGCCGGTGCAAGTGGCCCGCGTCGTGAACGAGGAAGTGGTGCGCAAGGTGCCCGTGCAGGTGTGCCGCGTCGTGCAGGAGGAGCAGGTGCGGCGCATTCCGGTGACCACCTATAAGCAGGTCGTCGAGCGCGTGGAGCAACAGACGCCGGTGCAAGTGTGCCGAATGGTCGAAGAGGAAGTCGTGCGGCGCATCCCGGTGACCACCTGCCGCATGGTGACGGAGGAGCGGGTCGAACAGATTCCGGTGCAGACGTGCCGGATGGAAGCCATCCAACAAACGGTGCAAGTGCCGCGGGTGGTGCAGAAGCAAGTGCCGGTGGTTTACACGCAGCGCGTGCCGCGGGTGGTGTGCATGCGGGTGCCGGTCGAGGATCCATGTGCTCCGACGTGCTGTGGCACGAGTACCGGTGTGGTGCTGGCGCCGGCGCCGGTCATGGCCGCACCGGTGCACGTGGTGCCGGCTCCGGCCGCGCCCACCGGCACATTTGTCCCCAACACTCCGACGCCGGCCCAAGGCGGCGCGCAGCAACCGGGCACGCCGGGCAACTCCAGCCAGAAGCCCGAACTGGGACCGGATGAAGAGATCGGCCCGGTTGACGACGAGTCTCCGGCTGAGCCGGCCGACAGCGAAGCCTGATCTTGCGAAGCCTGATCTTGCGAAGCGTGATTCAGCACATTCGCCAGTAACTACAAGTTCGACCAGCGCCCGGGGGCACGGACTTTTTGCGGTTCGTGCTCCCGTTTCTGTTGCACGTGCGATCGACGGCACGTCCTCACAGCTTCTTGAGCATGCCGGCGACGTGCTTCATATAGATCGCGTGCCATTGGGGCGCGAGAATGCAGTCGCTGTCTTCCTGGGCGTTGCCGACGTTTTCGAGTTGCTCGGCGGTGGGCGCGTAGTAGATGTAGCCATTGGTATAGCCCGCCACGAACGTGTGCTCGTGCGGCGACGCTTTCTTGATATCCAGCCCGGTTTGCACGGTCAGCTCGCCGGGAAACGTCAGCAGCACGAAGTCGCCGATCCGCAAACCGGCGAGCTCGACGTCGATCGTGCGTTTTTCGGCCGCCAGGTTGTCGGCCTGATGCTTGCGCAACAGCGCCAGGTTGGTTTGCACGCGCGTGAGTTGCTCCATGGTTTCGATGTTCTGGATGTACTGTCGCAGGTTGTTGCGGTTTTCGGCGTCGAGCCGGGCCAGCCCGTCGCGCCCCAGGGCCTTTTCGTGCAGGTAGCGGTGCGAGTAGTAGGAGGGAAATTCCGCCGAGACGTTGTATTTGACGACCAGCGGGACAAACGTCTTGAGGCTCAGGCTCGTGCCGCGCAGCGAGCCCAGCAGGCGGTCGGTCTCGGCCTGCAGCGCGATGATTCGCTGCGCGACGTCGGCGCGGGGCAGCTCGATCGTTTCGTTGACCACGGCAAACCGCGGGTCGTTCTGGCAACGAATCTTGCGCACGGCCGCCAGCGTGCTCAGGCCCAGCAGGTTGCCCAGCGGCTCGGCGTCACGCGGGTTGTCGACGTCCTTGTAGAGCACCGGGTTGATGTCGCCGCCGCAGCCTTGCAGGAACAGCGCCAGGGCGCCTTCGCCCAGACTGTCTTCGATCACTTTCGAGGCGAAGCCGATGATATCGGCCGTGTTGCCGCCGCTGGGCACGCCCTGGATCGGATGGCAGGCGAAGTTGTAGACCACCGCCAGCGTGCGCCCATCCTCGGTATCGAGCCGCAGCGCGCCGATCTCCGGGTCGACCGGCCCCACCTCGCTTACCTCGTCATCCGGCGGCAGCGAATAGGCGTGCCGCACGTCGACGGTCCGGCCGCTTTTCAGCTTGAGCCGGCGGTTTTCCATGATCCGATCTTCGTGACCCGCGCCAACGCCCACGCGCACCGGCACGAGATGCGCCGCGGCCTGTTGCACGGCTTCGACGGTGCGCTGCGCCACGTCGGAGCACACCACGCCGTGGCAGTGGCTGGCGTTGATCATCACGTGCGCCGGCGGAATGCCGAATTGCTGCTCGACCTGGCCGCGGACGGTGGGCAGGTAGTCGTTTCCGATGGGTCCGATTTCCCCGATCGCCACGGCATCCACGGTGATGATCGCCGCCGAAGTCTGGCCCCTTTTCAGCACCAGCGCTTTGACGTACAGCGGGTCGTTGACCGGCCCGGCCTCGCGATGGGTGACGTCGACCTTGGCCACGCCCGCCAACAGCGGCGCGGTTTGGCCGTGGGCCGCCGACGGGCAGAGCATGATCGCCAGCGCGCAGAGTCCGGCGTTCGCCAACGCCGCACAGCGCGCCAGTGCGTGTGGATAACGTGTCGCTAACCGTGGGAACCTTGTAGTAGCCATCGTGCGGGACCCCCTTATTCGCTTGCCGCTTCGGCAGCCGTCTGGTGAAATGGTCTTCGACTTATACCGTGATGCTGTGACTGCCCATGATAGTTGGCAGGCACGCCGTCGGCCACAACTCTCGCAGCCGCACGTGCCGCGGCGGCTGATTGACACGCGCCGGGTGCTTTGACAGACTACATGGTCGCGCGGGCGCTGGGTGCTGACCATGGTGGTCACGCGTTCTGCCATGCCCTCTTTTTGTTCGCTCCAGGATGGAGCCAGGCATGACCACCATTACCGAAAGCACCGCGGGCGAGTTATTGTCGGGCCAGCGGGTGGCGCTGGTCGGCAAGTTTGCCGGCATGTCGAAGCGCGATGCGCAACAGTTGGTGCGGCGGCAGGGGGGCGCCGTCTGCGAGCGGGCCGACGCGACGACCACGCTGCTGGTCGTCGGCGAGAACGACCTGCCGCTGTTGGAGGGCTCGCTCGACGAGGCCTTCGATCCGGAAGTGCGCGAGGCCGTCGACAGCGGCGCATTGGCGATCATCAGCGAGACGCAGCTTTGGCAGCGGCTGGGCCTGGTCGAGCACGAGCAGCATTTGCACCGGCTGTACACGCCGGCCATGTTGGCCAGGCTGTTGAACGTGAACGTCTCGGTACTGCGGCGCTGGCAGCGGCGCGGCTGGATCGTGCCGGTGCGCGAGGTGCGGCGGCTCCCGTACTTCGACTTTCAGGAAGTGGCCACGGCACGCCGATTGAACGAGCTGCTGGCGGCCGGCATGTCGGCCGCCGAGATCGAGAAGAAGCTGGCGGCCTTGGCCCGCTATCTGCCCGGGGTGAAGCGGCCACTGGCGCAGCTCTCGATCATCGTGCAAGGCAAGCAGCTCTTGCTGCGGCAGGGAGACGAGGTGATCGAGCCGGGCGGGCAACTGCACTTCGACTTTGCCGCCACCGGCGACGTCGAGCGCCCCAGCGTGCCCGCCAGCGTCGCCTTTGCTTCCGACGTGCTGGCGTTCGACGAGGCGGCGGGCGTGCCGATTCCCACTTCGCCGGGCGACATGGTGCAACTGGCCGGACAACTGGAGGACGAAGGCCACGTGGAAGCGGCGGCGGAGATGTACCGCGCCGCGATGGCCGCCGGCGGTCCCAGCGCCGAGCTGTGCTTTCTGCTGGCCGAATTGCTCTATCAAGTCCAGGATCTCACCGCCGCGCGCGAGCGCTACTACATGGCCATCGAGCTGGACGAGGACTACGTGGAGGCGCGTGCCAACCTGGGCTGCGTGCTGTGTGAGTTGGGCGATACGGACATGGCGATCGCGGCGTTCAAAGGGGCGCTGTTGTACCACGACGACTACGCCGACGTACACTATCACCTGGGGCGCATCTTGGACGAGGCGGGGCGTGCCGACGAAGCGGAAGTGCATTGGAAGAGTTTTTTGCGCCTGGCCCCGACCAGTCCCTGGGCCGACGAGGCCCGCGATCGATTGGGCCTGTAGCGGCATTTTCCGCGAGGATTTTCCGCCTGCGAGGCTGCCGGCGTTCGTTCCGGACGATCCACCGTCGGCCCGCGGCCGCCTTGCAAATCGCGGCTGATTGCTTATTCTTCAGATTGCGCCAGGGAAGGGCGCTTCGCCGAGTACCTTGCGGAACGACCCGCGCTGGCCGACGCTCGGCTTGCTCGCCGGGCGGGCTGCGTGTGGCTGGCTCTCACGGCATCTCCAAACGCATGAGCGACATTCTCTTTCAATACGAGAAGGTGGCCCCCACGACCTGGGTCTACCTGTCGTCGCTGTTGAGCATCGCCCTGTTCTTCAAGTTCAGCCGCGTGTGGAGCGTGCGCAATTTCGACCTGATCTGCCTGATCCTGCTGGCCCCGGGCGTGGTGGTGGTCGAATACGGGCTGGCGCACGACAGCCAGAGCATCGAGCAACTGGGCTACATCTGGCTGTTCGTCACCAGCGGCATCTTCATGGTGCGGCTGCTGCTGGACCCGATGATGATCCGCCGCCCGCTGTTGGAACCGAACCTGTCGGTGGGCGGCATGACGTTTTTGGGCGTGTCGCTGTTTATCTTTCTGATGGCCAACGTGGTGAACAGCCAGCCGACGCCCAGCGACCTGGCCGGCGCCAAGGGGGCCGAGCAGGTTCGCGCCCTGCAAACTCCGGAGCCCGAGGACAAGAGCCTGGTGGCGCACGGCCCGGGCTATCCGCTGTTGCACCTGCTGCCCAGCATTTCCACGCAGTTTTTCTTCGTGGGCAACACCGCGCGGCAGACGCCACAGGAGGTGAACCAGGGGCAGGACATGGTCCGCCGCGCCACCGCGCGCACCATGGCCATCCTGGCGCACTTTGCCATCGTGGCCGGCATCGTGCTGATCGGCTATCGGCATTTCGACAACATCCGCGCGGGCATCGCGGCCGCCACGCTGTACCTGCTGTTGCCTTATACGGCGCAGCTTACCGGGCGCGTCGACCACGTGCTGCCGGCGGCGCTGCTGGTGTGGGCCGTCGAGGCGTATCGCCGGCCGCTGGTGTCCGGCATGTTCATCGGGCTGGCCATCGGCGTGATTTACTACCCGGTGTTCCTGCTGCCTTTGTGGCTGGCCTTCTATTGGCAGCGCGGGCTGTTGCGATTCACGTTGGGCGTGGCCACCACGTTGGCGCTGTTGGTCGGTTCGCTGGCGTTCACGTCCGACAGCATGGCCGGTTTCTGGTCGCAAGTGCAGCAGATGTTCGGCTGGACGAGTCTCACGCCGGCGGTGCTGGAAGGTTTTTGGGGCTTTGGCATCATCGACGCGGTGTATCGCATCCCGGTGCTGATCGCGCTGGTTGCCTTCTGTATCAGCCTGGCGCTGTGGCCGCCGCAGAAGAACCTGGGCACGCTGATGAGTTGCTCGGCCGCGGTCATGCTGGCCACCCAGTTCTGGCATCCCAAGGGCGGTGGGCTGTACATCGACTGGTACCTGCCGCTGTTGCTGCTGACGATCTTCCGCCCGAACCTGGAAGACCGCGTGGCGCTGTCGGTGCTGGGCGTGGGCTGGTTCCCCAAGCGCAAAGCCAATCTCCGCGTGGCGGAGCAAGCGGCGTGAGGAGGTTCAGGCGCTTCGCTACCGTGCTGCTCCAATGATTGGCGGTTCTGTGCGCCGTTGTAGCCATAATATGACTACAGTCAATGGTTGACGGTGGGATTATTTTGGCTACGTTAAAGATAATGGTCAGGCCAGTCAAAGACGAGAAGGAACGAAAGGACGTGGACCTCAGAATCCCCGTCACCGCAGACCAAAAGGAATTGATTACTAAGGCCGCCAAACTGTCTAATGCCGATATGGCGGCCTGGGCGAGGCCAGTCCTTCTTGAGCACGCCGAAGCGATAATTGCTCAAGGCAAACGCAAAGGTCCTGATCGAAAGTTTGGGTCCAAGGCATAACTGCCATCTGATTATCGGGGTCGATAAATTCGCGAACCTGGCAATTTGCTTGTGGTCATTGCGTTGCGGCCCCGAATTGACACATAATCGCGATCTTGTGTACGCTATCCCGGCTTCTGGGGGGTTGCGCGCGTTCAGTAGTGCCATGAAGGATTTATAACCAATGGCTTCTTTGAAGCGGTTTTTCTTTTCGGGTCCACCCTTCGAATACTTGGCCGCCCGACTCACGCAAGACCCAGAGTTTCTCGAGGACGCTCAACTGATCTTGAACCTCGATGAAGATGCATACTTGCGCCTTGCCACACAGTTGGCCAAAGCCGACGACTTCTTAAGCCGCCCAGATGTCGACAAAATTGTCCACGAGTCGCTAGGAGCGGACTCAGACCGCATTGCCGCAGTTATTTTTCGCACGGCCGGCATCATCCATGACTCAGGCATGGATTCGAAAGATGCCATGAAGGAATTTGCCAACGCGATCGAAGGGAATGCCACTGGTCTTGAACTAAACCAGAGAATGCTGCTGATTGAAAGGCTTAAGCGACTGGCGGCTGAACCGAGTGGACTTGCGAAGCAGTTTAAAGCACGCCAGTTGGTGGAAGCTCTCGGTGCGGAACTCGAGGACTTCCGAATCATCTGTGATATCCGCCCCGTATTCGATCAGAATCGTGAGCGTGTAGACGGGGCGATACCAATTTCGATTCTTCGACTGGAATATTCCGCCGTCGATGGCGATTCGTCGGTTGTTGAATTGCATGTCACCGAGAAGCAGATATCGCAACTAACTGAGAAGCTGGCGGACGCGAAACGAAAGATTGTGATGATTAAGGAATTCTTGTCGAATCATCTTCTGCCAATGCCGAACACAAAGGCCACCTTCGCTGAGGATGAATCACAATGAATCGTGACGAGATGGTTCGGCGGTTCGACGAGATAGTCGCTGAAATGATGCGACGGCAGGGGTTCCCAAAAACACTAAGGTCGATCAGCCGTGGGACGACGGCAGAAATGGTGAACATTCTCGAAGGTGTCGGCGAGATATCGCCATCGGGGAGAATTGAGGGCTCAATTCAAACCGACAAGGGCCACATAGTCTTTGCGGGTGTTACACGCAATCGGTCAGATCCTCAGGTAGTTCAATCTCCTGGGGAGGCCGATGCTGCGCCGGGTGTAACCGAATACTCAGCCGTTCAACTTTTGAATGAAGTAGCGGCGGCAGAGCCGCCCCGCGGATTGCTTTGTGCTGTAGAATTAACCCAATTCTCTGCTTCGCAAAAACAAGTACTTCTTCCGCTGCTGTGGACATACATTCTTCGCAATCGAAATAGCAATAAGCCGGACGATCTCGTTGCAGTTTCGGCCGCAATCCGCAAATACATTGCGATTCTTCCAATGAGTCGCATCAGCGAGGTTGCAGTTTTGCTGGATTCCGGTAATCGGGCACAGTTGTCGATTGAATTGGAGATTGAAGTTGCCAAGATGATTTATCGTAACTTTGAAGTCCATCCCCCCGTCCGCGCCGACCAGTATCCCGAATTGGCCTCCCGGCTTTTCGAAATGGCGCATGCCTACACTAATCCGCGCGTCCTATTGCGTGATAAGTATTCAGCCGCAGCGTCTCTGTCCATTGAAGCACTCGCTTCTCTGCGCAGTACGCTAACAGCGCAAGCGCTGAAACTTGGATCGACAAGTCCCCATCGCTGGTTTTCCGAACTCATCAGCGATGATCTGGACGATCTTTACGAGCATTGGATAGCCAAGAATTCTGATGCAGCGGCCTGGCTGCGCGAAGTACGCGGATTGGACATGGCGCCCGTGATGACCCAGTAGAACGGTGAACCGAGTGCCGAGCTATCGCACAACACAGGCAACGATCACGTTGCAAAACTTCGACGTCATAGGTCAGGACAGTAAGCTGTCTGGACTAGTAGGGCACACAGGACTCGCCAAATCCGCTGGGGCTCAGGCGGCTGCACAGATAGTAGCGCTCGATATGAGCCCGCCATTGCATGCTGCCAGCAACCCTATGACCATGACGGCTAATGTCGTGGGAAGCGCTTCCCTGACCGATGATGAAGTGCAGAAAATACGCACATTCATTGACCGACATGCTCTTGAGCACAAGGCATTCGGAGAATTAAGACTGAATCGACTAATCGATGCCGTTCCGAAAATATATTGCATTTACCCGCACGTCGTGCCATTTCATGAGGAGGATGGGCGGTACGCCAGGACTCGCTTTAGTTGTTCAGGGTTCGTCTTTGAAGCGTATCGAAAAGCCAGAATAATTCTTCTCGAAATCGCCGACTTGCCAGATGCGGGATTACCAGAAATCCAAGTGGCGTATCAAGGCCACCTAGCTCTGCTGCAAAGGCATGGCAGCGGCGCTGCTGTATTAGGTCTCGACGGCGATGGGCCATGGAAGGTGCTGTTTTGCGGCTATCTATTTCACGCCCTAAACAGGGACGCCGCAAGCATTCGAGGCACTCCTTACACGCCACGCATTGAAGACCGCTACTTTCCCGCAGAAGTAAGCCCAGCCTAAAGGCCGCTTCCTTAGCTTAGTGCGAGTAGGTTGTGCATGGTATACTGTTTGCGGAGCTGATCCTTTAATGGGCTTGAAACCCTGGCCACCGTCCTGTCGCCCCCTCGCGATTGCACACATTGACGATCACGGAAACTGGCTTGGGCTGAGCCCTAGATTGACGATGCTGCAGGCGGGGATGGCGTTGAGGCTGTAGGCCTTGGCCTGCTCGAGAATCTCTGGGCTTTCCGTGCCGGGATTGAGAAACAACTCGTCGCAGCCTTTGGCGGCGATGGCCGGCAGGCTGGATAGGGCGACCGCGGGCGGCAGGTAGACGCTGATTCGCGTGAGATGCGCCACCGGCACGTCGTCCAACGTGCGATAGACGGTCAAGCCTTCGATCGTGCCTCCCTTGGGATTGACCGGATACACGTCGTAGCCGGCCTGCACGTGCGCGCGGACCGACTTGTTGCCGAACTTCGCGCGATCGCTGCTGGCGCCCAGAATGGCGACCGTGGGCATGGACATGATGCGCTCCTCCAAATGAGAGTTCTTAGGAGTTGGGTCGTTCGAGGCAACTTGGAATTCGGAGCTCGGTATCAAATGAACCCAGTAGTTCGAGCAGAACTTCGTGCTTGATCGGCTTGACCAGGTGGGCGTCGAATCCTGCTTCGCGAGACTTCCGGCGGTCTTCATCCTGGCCCCATCCGGTCAGCGCGATAATCACAACCCGCTTGTCCGATAATTGCTCTCGAATGTTGCGGCAGACGTCGTATCCGTTCAAATTCGGCAGTCCGATATCGAGGAGAATTGCGTCGGGCCGTATCCTTTTCGCCGTCTCGATGGCCTCGAGTCCGTCGTGCGCCGTGCAAGTCTCATTGCCCGCGATTCGCAATAACATAGCTAGAGAGATCGCGGCGTCGCGATTGTCATCGACAATAAGAATCCGATGGGCAGTCGTTAGGGAGGCCCCAGCTCGGCGAGTTTCCTGCTGCTGAGCTTCCTGTAAGATCGGGAGGCGAACGAGGAACTCACTTCCGTGGCCCAATCCAGCGCTGCGGGCGTGAATGGAACCGCCGTGCATCTCTACGAGCCGCTTGGCTAGTGTCAATCCGACGCCCAAACCACCGCGCGTGCGTTCCAACGACCGATCGGCCTGCTCAAACATTCCGAACACTTGCGACAGCATGTCGGGAGCGATTCCGATTCCGGAGTCTTGCACTCGCACGATGACGTCATTCTCCAGCCGTTCGGCGCTGAGTCGAATCCTGCCCGGCCGATCGCTGTACTTGCAAGCGTTGTTGAGCAGGTTGATGAAGACCTGGTTTAAGCGCACGGCGTCCGCGTCGATGTACACCGGCGTTGGCGGCAAGTCCACCGTCAACTCGTGCCCGCCCTCTTCGATCGTTGAGCGACACGCATCAACGGCCTGGTGCGCGATCGGTGCCAGCTCCGCGGGCGCTTTGTGGAGCACGAGTTTGTCGCAAGTAATCCGGCTGATGTCGAGCAGGTCGTCGACCAGCCGCACCAGGTGATCCAACTGTCGCTCCATGATCGATTGAGCTTGTTGCAGTTGGTCGCTGCTGGCGTCGGCGTCCTTGGCGATCTCCAAACCGCTGCGGATCGGGGCAAGTGGGTTGCGTAGCTCGTGCGCCAGGGTTGCCAGGAATTCGTCCTTGCGGCGATCGGCGTCGCGCAGCGCGTTTTCGGCGCGCATCCGGTCGGTAATGTCGATGGCCATCCCGCCAACCAGCGTCGCCTGGCCGTCTCTACCGGGAATGGGGAACTTGCTGGCGACGGAGTAATGAAGCACGCCATCGGGGTGCCGGAGCGTCTCGATCACTTGGACGCCTTTTCCGCTGGCAGCCGCTCGCCGGTCGTTTTCCTGGAATTGGGCGGCAATCTCCTGCGGAAAAATGTCCGCATCCGACTTGCCGTATAGTTGCTCGCGGGGCGCCTGGAAGGCCACCTGCGCGGCGTCATTGACAAATACATATCGACCTTGCAGGTCCTTGATCCACGCCAGGCCTGGAAGGTGCTCCATGAATTGGGAGAAGCGCGCCTCGCTCTGGCGTAGCGCCTGCTCCGCGTGTTTGCGCTCGGTGATGTCCGTTTCGGAGCCCGCCATGCGGACGACGCGTCCTTCGGCGTCACGTTTCGCGATGCCGCGGTCAAGAATCCAGATCCAACGTCCGTCCTTGTGCCGCACGCGATACTCCTCTGCGAACACGGGCGTTTGCCCTGCGAAGTGCGCCGCGACGGCTGCCATCACGTTTTGAACGTCGTCGGGATGAATTCGCTTGTGCCATTCTTCCTGGCTGTCGGTGACCTCGTCGTCCGCGAGCCCCCGCAACTGTTTCCAGCGCGGCGAAAAAACGACGTGACCGCCGGGCACGTCCCAGTCCCAGATCGCCGCTTCCGCGCCCGCCACCACCAGCTCGTACCGCTCCTCGCGATCGCGCAACGCATGCTCGTGTCGGCGCAGAGCCATGAGGGAAATCCATAGGATCGCAACGGTGGCAAGCACCAACGTCAGGGTGTCGAGAGCGCGGCCTGTACCAAGATCGTAGTAGCCCCAGTTGTAGCCCTGGTAACGGAGCCAGTGGATCATCGGGATGATGACCACGAGCGCTGGTATGGCGATTCGGGCAAGGGCACCAGAGCCGCTGCGCTCTTGCAGCAGGAGCATGGGCTGTTGATCGGGAACGGAAAGGACCAGGCCGAGCCCCAGGGCGAAGATCATCGTCGACGTGGGCAGTGCGATCGCGGTGAGCCAAGGGATGGTGTAGAAGTCCTTCGCCCCAAAGAGATATCCCAACAGCGAAAATGCCATAATCACGCAGATCGCCAGGCCGAGCGTCGGCACAAGCCGGCGAGCATTTGCATCGTTCGATTGCAGCCCTGCTCGCGCTAAGAGTACGAAGGCAACTCCGATTAGAGTGAATGAGGTCGAAGCGGGCGGTCCTACCCTGCCGGGAGTCACCGTCGTGCCTTGACCCCAGGTCCGGCCAAAGAGGAGCTGGTGATTAAAGCCGAAGTCAGCGCCGACGATGTGCTGCAACAGAATGAGCAAACCCGCGAGTCCGACAACAGCGCCCAGCGTCACGACGGGCCACCATAGCCGCCGCTGAACGAGTACAAGACCGGCGCCGGATAACGCCACGAGCGCACAGGCGTTCCCCTGGATCGAGACGCCGTCATCGAACCAATCGGTCAGCCGGGGAATGTCGAGCAGCCAGCCAAGCAGGGACACAAGGCCGCCGAAAAGCGCGTAACCGCCTGACAAAGTCGCCAAAGCAGTTACGATAACGTGCCGTGTTGCGGGCGATCGAATCATCGGTTGGCCCAGCGCGCGTAGGTTTCGCCCCATTCTAACGAAATTGGGACTTGAACACAGCCAACGTTATCGGGCGTGCGGGATGGCAGGAATCTTCGCCCGAAATTCTGAGGGAGCGACTGCGGTCAATGAATCGGCGGCCTCACCACTTGCCCGGCGCTGGTTCGAGGCGGCTGCCGGCCCAATTCTTGCGAGCGCAAGCCACCTCTCGAAGTCGCTCTCGCGCAATCGGTTCAAAGAGCGTTCCTTACCGGAAAGTTCCCGGATACACGGGGCACTTCTCGACGACCTCTACGGTCCGCTGCTATCGCGTCTTGTGTCGAGGGAGGTGGGGCGGCGCTGGGTGGCGTACCACTTTTTCCAGGCTTGTTGATCGAACTGGAAGCTGGTGTCGGTCAGCGCGACGAGGGCCTCCAGCACGCTGCGGTTCTCGAACGTCTTTTTGACGATCTCCACGCCGCCGCCGCCGAAGGTGAAGCCGCCGCCGCCACCGCCGCTGGAGCTTTGGCCGAAGGTGGCTTGCGTCTGGCCGGGCTGTCCCTTTTGAACCTTGAACGAGTGGACCGTCACCAGCGCGTCGATCAGCGGGCCGATCGCTTCGGGATCCTGCATGCGCCCCAGGCAATACGCGGCGCGGTTGATCATGCCGTTGTCCTTGTCGCGCAAGGTTTGCACGTATCGCTTGACGGCCGGCTTGTACTGGTGATCGAGAACCTGGTCGAGGCTCGACAGCCGCACTTCCTCGTCGGGATCGCTGAGCGACGCGGTCACCAGCGCTCCCAGCCCGGCGCTGTCGTTGATGCGGCCCAAGGCCTCGACGTACAACAGCCGCACGTCGCGCGGGGCGACTTGCTTCGTGTCGTTGAGCATGCGGGCCAAGGCGTCGACGGCGAACGGATCTTCGATGGCCTTGATGTTGGCCATGGCCTCGCCCGCCTTGTCGCTATCGAGCCAGCGATGCCACCGCTTGAGCTTGGCGGCCCATTCCAGCCGGGCCAGCTTTTCCTTGCGGGTGCGTTCCTTGATTTCGATTTCCTGCGGCAACAGCCACGCGCCCTTGTAACGCAGATAGCCATTCTCGGCCATCATGGCGTCGTGCGTGACCCAGCGGCCTTGCACCTTGCTATAACCGAGGCCGTGCCGCGCGTCGGCATGGTTGGGATTCAGCTCGACGATGCGCTCCAGGTGCTGGCGGCGCTGCTTGAGCAGGTGATTCTGGCGGCACCATTCGGCCAGCTTCCACTGGTCCTCGACCGTGTCGGTGGCTTTGGCGCGAATCTGGTCGTAGCGGACCTGGGCGGGCGTTTGCGGCGAGACTTTCTTGACCTGATCGGCGGAGAGCGTGACTTCGCCCCCCAGGTGCGTTTTCACCACGTACGTCGAGCGCGGCGCCTCGTCGCGATTGACCAGCACGCCGTGTACTTCGCCGCCGCTGTGCAGCTCGAACACGTCGGCGCGAACCGGCGGCGCCAAGAGCAGCCAGCCGATCAGCATTGGGCAAATCGACTTCACGCGACGGCCTGCGTTGCGAAGTGGAGGGCGGCGCGGCGCGCAGCAAATGCGCCATCGTTCGCCGTGGGACAACCGTACTGCATTCAGTATACTAGAACCGATTTCAAAACCGGCGGGGACTGCCCCGATTTTTCGGAGACCGCGGAGAAAAACAGGACGGTCCCCCTCTGCGAGCCGGTTTTGAAGCTGCCTCTGGCCTGTGCGGGAAACGGCGAGTTTCGCGGCGTTTTCTCGCGCGATTTCGGCGGTTTTATCGTTTGGGGATATTTCCATGAGCCAGGTCGCTGACGAGCATCGCGCCAGTTCTCCTGCGGAGGTGGCCTGCGCCGTGATTACGGTCAGCGATACGCGCACGCGCGAGACCGACACCGGCGGCCAGTTGTTGTGCGAGTTGTTGTCGGCGGCCGGATTTCAGGTGGCGGCGCGCGAAATCATTCCCGACGAGCCGGCCCGCATGCGCCCGCTGTTGGAAACGTATCGCGACGACGCGGCGATCGCCGCGGTGCTGTTGACCGGGGGCACGGGCTTGAGCGGCCGCGACCAGACGTTCGAGACGGTGTGCGCATTGTTGACCAAGGCCTTGCCCGGCTATGGCGAGCTGTTTCGGGCGTTGAGCTACGCCGAGATTGGACCGGCGGCCATGCTCAGCCGGGCGGTGGGCGGGTTGATGGATCGGACGGTCGTGCTGACGATGCCGGGCTCGCCGGCGGCGGTGCGACTGGCGGTCGAAAAGCTGATCGTGCCGGAGCTGCGGCACCTGGTGCGCGAAGCCACCCGCTAGCAGCCTTATGAGTTCTTCAGCGGGGTGCTACATGCTCCACCCTGCCGTGCTAGCAGGAGACTGGCCTGGAGCCGGCGGCGCGCATCAACTATCCTCCGCGGCCCGAAATTCCCAGGTTCTCGGCGAGCGCCGGCAGGATGCCAGCGGCCGCCACGGCACGCACGTTTGCCCACGGAGGGGCCCATGCGCAAGTTACTCATGCTGCTTGTCACCGCGGCCATCGGCGGCGGCGGTTACGTCTTTCTGCAAAACTTCAAGATCGCGGGGTTGGAAAACCTTTCGGTCGTGCCGCGCGATGGAACTGCCGGCGACAGTTACAGCCAGGGCGTCTCGCTGCCCAAGGTCGAGCGCACGGCCGGCGCGATTCGAATCGCGTCGTTCAACATTCAGGTGTTCGGCGAGAAGAAAATGAGCGATCCGCGCGTGCGCGGGCTGCTGGCCGAGATCGTGCGCCAGTTCGACATCGTGGCCGTGCAGGAGATTCGCTCGAAGCAGGACATCCTGCCGCGGTTTGTCGACGTGGTGAACTCCGGCGGGCGGCACTACGACTACGTGATTGGTCCGCGGCTGGGGCGCTCCAGCAGCAAGGAGCAGTACGCGTTTATTTTCGATACGGCCAGCATCGAGATCGACCGTTCGTCGCTGTATACCGTGGCCGACCCCGACGACCGCTTGCACCGCGAGCCGCTGGTGGGCTGGTTTCGCGTGCGCGGGCCTCCGCCCGACCAGGCGTTCACGTTCTCGCTGGTCAACATACACACGGATCCGGACGAAACGCGCACCGAGCTCGACGCGCTGGCCGCGGTGTTTCGCGCGGTGCGCGACGACGGTCGCGGCGAGGATGACGTGATCCTGCTGGGCGACTTGAACGTCGACGAGCACCACCTGGGCTTGCTCGGGCAGTTGCCGAACATCCACTGGGCCATCTCCGGAGTGGCCACCAACACGCGCGGCACCAAGCTGTACGACAATTTGATTTTCTCGCGCGCCGCCACGACCGAATACACGGGGCGGTGGGGCGTGTTCGACATGATTCGCCATTTCAACCTGACGGTTGACGAAGCGCTGAAGATTTCGGACCATATGCCGGTGTGGGCCGAATTCAATCTGTTTGAGGGAGGCCAGGGCGGTCGTGTCGCCACGCGGCCGTTCAACGCCCACTAAGCATGTCGACCGTGGAACTCACCGCGCGGTTTCGCCAGGCGCTGGACTACGCCGCCGCGCTGCACGCCGGGCAACGTCGCAAAGGCTCGGGCGCGCCTTACGTGGCGCATCTGCTGGGTGTGGCCGCCATCGTGCTGGAGCACGGCGCCACGGAAGACGAGGCCATCGCGGCATTGCTGCACGACGCCGTGGAAGACCAGGGGGGCGCGGCCACGCTGGCGGTGATTCGCGAGCGATTTGGTCCGCGCGTGGCTGGGATCGTCGAGGGCTGCACCGACGCCGACACCGTGCCTAAGCCGCCCTGGCAACAGCGCAAAGAAGCGCATCTGGCGCACCTGGCAGCGGCCGATGCCGGCGTGTGCCTGGTGGCAACCGCCGACAAGCTCTACAACCTGCGAACGATCGTGGCCGACTATCGCGCGGTGGGCGAGTCGATCTGGCCGCGCTTCACGGCCGGCAAGGACGGCACGCTGTGGTACTATCGCGAAGTGGCGCGCGTGCTCGAGCAGGCGTGGCCCGGGCCGCTGGTCGAAGAATTGGCGCGCACGGTCGAGCAGTTGGAGCGGCTGGTTGAAGATCGTGGCTGAAAAGCGCCAGGGTTTTGTGGCGGTTGCGCTTCGGTCTGCTGAATTCTGGCGAATCCAGCTACGGGGGGAGGTTGAATTCTTGCGAATGAAGTTGCGCGGCGAAGGCTGTCTTCCGGCGGCGAAAAAAAAGTGCTTGAAATCAGGCCAGCGCTTTTGCTAAGGTGGATTTCGCGAGTGAGGGGTTTCCGCCGGGCCTGAAGCAACAGCAGGTATCGAACGAGCCCATTGTCGGCAACGTGCCGGTGATGGGCTCGTTTTTTTTGGTACGAGCCATGACCGAATCCGCACGTTGCTACGTTCCGTTTTGCCAGGCGCGGCGCCACATCCGCGACAGCGATCTGCTGCTCTTTCGGCGGCGCGGATTGATTTCGATCGCCGGCCGGGGCGACCATTCGCACGCGGCCAAAGCGGCCTGGTGGGATGACGAGCTGTTTTGTCTGGAAGTGCGCGAGTGGCACGGCGGCCGCGCCGTCACGCTGGCCAGCCAGGTGCGGCGGTTTCCTGCAAGGATCGACGTGTATCAGGTCAATCCCGAGGACCGCTGGCGCGAGTACGACCGCCGCGGCGCCACCCGAGCGATGCGCCGCCTGACCGGTTGCGCCTACGGCTATTGGGGCGTGGTGTCGGCGTCGCTGTTGCACTTGCCGCTGGTGCGGCTGGCGGTTCGCGCCGA
>JBGSYQ010000007.1:0-29998 GCA_041750795.1 Pirellulales bacterium
ATCGCGCAAGTGGACCATGCCGATCCACCACTGGAAACAGGCACTCAACCACTTCGCCATCCTGTTCGAGGACCGCATGCCAGAGTCAACCAGCAAATGACGTTCCCTGCCCGCCTGACACAAAAAGAATTACAGGCCCCTGAAATAGGCCTGAAACAACCCTATGCCCGCCCAGTTCTCTGGGTTGTCCCACTCAATGTCGTTGATTCCCTGTTGCTCGCTCATTGGCAGACCTCAGGCGCGGTGGCGCGCCGGCTACGTATCCTTAGGTCCTGCTACACGGCGCTCCGGCGCTTACCGCCAAGGGACTCTCACCCGCTAGTCTGACACACAGCACGACTGGCCACGCTGTCGCGTGCCGAATCTTCAGGACGCACCATTCCGGCATTGTAGCTGAAGAAACTGGGCTGACGCCTCATCATCACAGTTTTACGACACTACCGCATCGCCATCCTGCGGGGCTATGCCGCGGCTGCCTGGCGGACGAAATAGTCGCTCCGCCTGGCAACGAATTGCTGTTGAGAGTGCCAATCCGCTCGCCGCCCGCCCGTTTGGCTGCCCCAAGCAGTCTGTGGCCTCCAGTGGATGTCTCGGGGCGTTGCCGCGGTTCGGTCGCAGTCGGAGAAACGCCGCCGGCGTGTCGAAAACTCAACATCCAGGTCTCCCCTTGGCGACGCCCGCTGGGCCGGTTGTATCGAGGCCGACGGGTCGGGACGGCGGCCGGACGCGGTAGCCTTGCGCCAATCGCTACAACCGTACCGCCCGATGACGTTAGTGCCCACAGGCACTCCGTTTGCAATCCAACGCTGCGGCGTCCCCAAAGGCGGGACGCACACCATTTTCACGGTCGGCTCGGCAGACCAGTGGCAGGCGATCTGTTAAGCTAAAAGCTTCGCTTGTTTGGCCGCGCACCGCCTGAAGCGACGGGGTTTCCTCTCCACGGGACGCCTCGTCAAGGTTGTCTGATCGGGTGGAAGAAATCGAGTAATTTCAGGGGACAAATGTCACCCACGGGAACGGAGTGCGCGCCGTCCCGCCGCTGGCACAGCCCGGTGGGCAATGCGTTTAGTTACCTCCATCGATTCGTGAAAACACCTGCGTATGCCTATACTCCCTCGCGAAACCGATATCCATCCGAGCCAATTGCTCGACGGGGCAGCGACCGCCGCCGCGGACCTGGAGCCCTGGTGGGTGATGTATACGCTGCCGCGGCGCGAGAAAGAGTTGATGCGGCGGTTGCGCGCCCTGGACATCGCCTACTACTCGCCACTGGTTCACAAGCGGGCCCGTTCTCCCGGCGGCCGGATGCGCGAAAGCTATATCCCGCTATTTCCCAGCTACGTCTTCGTGTGCGGCGGCGATGCCCAGCGACAACAGGCACTGGCCACGCAATGCGTGTCGCGCACGCTGGCGGTCCCCAACGCGCAGCAGCTAGTCCACGATCTGAGGCAAATCCAACGGCTGATCGAGCTGGATGCTCCACTGACGGTGGAAGCACGGATCGAACCCGGCCGGCGCGTCCGCGTACGCTCGGGCTCGATGGCGGGCCTCGAGGGAACGGTGGTCAAGCGGCGCGGCAAGGACTGGCTCGTGGTGGCCATCGAGTTCCTGCAGCAGGGGGCCAGTGTCCTGTTGGAAGATTTTCAGGTCGAGCCGCTGTGAGCGTGCCAGCAATCGGAGCCGTCGGCATTCAAACCGGTTGGATCATTGACGTTGCAATTTGCGGCGGCGCCGCTGGCAGTGCTTCCAGACCGGCCGGATCGGATCGCGACACGTTGCGTTTTGTTGAAGATTCGCGTCGGCGACGATATGCTGCGATGCGGGGGCAAGCCCGTAGTGCGGTCGGCATCGGCGCCGAGCAGTTCCACCATCGATTGACACCCTGGCAGTCTCCATGAACTCACGCTTGATGCCCCAGCGACTGACGAAGCGCGCGTTGGCTGCGCTTGTGCTGCACGCGGCCGCGTTCGGGCTGGTCTATTGGTTTGCGTACAACATCCGCACCGAGTTCGCGTTGCCGGAGCAGGACTGGGTGACGCTGTGGGTCACGCTGCCGGCGGTGGTGCTGCTCAAGTCGATCGCCTTCTACTACCTGGGGCACTGTCACCGCTCGTGGTATAGCGTCTCGTTCTCGGACCTGGTGGCTTTGTTCAACGCCGCCAACCTGTCGACGCTGGTGCTGCTGGCGATCAACGGCCTGATGGTCAACACGCTGCACCCGCCGCGCGGCGTGTTCATCATCGATTGGGCGCTGACCATCCTGGTGCTGGGCGGCATGCGCGCGATCGGCCGGCTGTCGCGCGAAGAGCTCAGCCCCATGCTCTGGGGCAGCAACTATCGCAAGGCCCTGATCGTGGGCGCGAATCAATCGGGCGAAACGCTGGCCCGGCACCTGCTCTCCGACCGCCGCTTGAAGTATCAGCCGGTGGGCTACCTGGACGACGACCGATCTCGCGTCGGCTCGACGCTGGGCGGCATTCCCATCTGGGGCATTCCGGCAAGCGCACCGGGGATCGCCGCGCGGTTGGGCGTGGAAGACGTGCTGGTGATTTCCGGAGTGCTGACCGGCAGCGAGCTGCGCAGCCTGATGGAATCGTGCGCCGAGGCGCAGATCAAGCTGAAGGTCATTCCGGCCTACGACGACCTGCTGGCGGCCAACTACTCGCCGCAGATTCGCGACGTGAACATCGACGACTTGTTGCGCCGCGAGCCGGTGCAGCTCAACAGCGAAGCAATCGGCAGCTTGATCGGCGGCCGCACCGTGCTGGTCACCGGGGCCGGCGGCAGCATTGGCTCGGAAATCTGCCGCCAGGTGCTCAAGTTCCGCCCCAAGACGCTGGTCATGGTAGAGCGGGCCGAAAACAGCCTGTTCCTGGTCGAGCAGGAGTTTCGCGCCCTGCGCACCGAGTCGCACGTCGTGCCCTGCATCGCCGACATTACGGACCGTAACCGCATCGACCAGGTGCTGCGCCAGTATCGCCCGGCTGTGGTGTTTCACGCGGCGGCCCACAAGCACGTGCCGATGATGGAGTACAACCCGGGCGAGGCGATTAAGAATAACGTGCTGGGCACGCGGTTGCTGGCCCAGTTGGCCGACGAGCACGGCGTGCAAGAGTTCGTGATGATCTCGACCGACAAGGCGGTCAACCCGACGAGCATCATGGGCGTGTCGAAGCAATTGGCCGAGCGATTCGTACATGCGTTCTCGGAAAAGGCCGGCACGAAATTCGTGGTCGTGCGGTTCGGCAACGTGCTGGCCTCCAACGGCAGCGTGGTGCCGATCTTCCAGGACCAGATCCGCCGCGGCGGGCCGGTCACGGTCACGCACCCCGAGATCGAGCGTTTCTTCATGACCATTCCGGAAGCGTCGCAGTTGGTGCTGCAGGCGGCCGCGATGGGCAAGGGGGGCGAGATCTTCGTGCTCGACATGGGCCAAAGCGTACGGATCGTCGATCTGGCGCGCGATCTGATCCGCCTGTCCGGTTTGAGCGAGGACGATATCGAGATCGTGTTTACCGGCCTGCGGCCCGGCGAGAAGTTGTACGAAGAATTGTATTTCGACGACGAGGAGCGCCAAGCGACGCCGCATCCCAAGTTGTTCGTTGCCTATCATCGACCGTACACGTTGGCAGAAGTAGAGCAGGCCGTCGGTGCGGTTGCCGAGCTGGCGCACGCGGCGCCGGAAGTGCTGCGCTTGAAAATCAAAGAACTGGTGGCGGAATACTCCGACTCGAGCTCGGCGCCGGCCCTGCCAGAATCGCCAATCGGTCCAAAGCCCGGTAAGCCGGCTGCGAATCATAAGAACGGCGGCACAGCCGGGCAATCTCGTTGGGTCGCCGAAACCTAGACTGGGCTGGCCACCGTCGCACACCTCATCTCGAGCGTGAACTTTTCAATTCAAGAGCGCCAGGTCGGTCCCGGCCAGCCTTGTCTCGTCGTCGCCGAAGTGGCCCAGGCTCACGATGGCAGCCTGGGCGCGGCGCATGCGTATATCGACGCGGCAGCCGCTGCCGGCGCCGACGCGGTGAAGTTTCAAACGCACATCGCGGCCGCCGAGTCGACTCCCGGCGAGCCGTTTCGCGTAAAGTTCTCGCCGCAAGACGCCACGCGGTTCGACTACTGGCGGCGGATGGAGTTCAGCGAAGCCCAGTGGCACGGCCTGGCCGACCATGCCGCCGAGCGGGGTTTGATCTTCCTGTCGACACCGTTTTCGCTGCAGGCCGTCGAATTGCTGGAGCGGCTGGACATGCCGGCCTGGAAGGTCGGCTCCGGCGAAGTTACCAACCTGCCGATGCTCGAGCGCATGGCAGCCACCGGCCGTCCGGTGCTGATGTCCAGCGGCATGGCGTCGTGGGACGAGCTCGATCGGGCCGTAGCCGCAGTCGCCGCCTATCAAGCGCCGCTGGGTCTGTTTCAATGCACGACGGCTTACCCGTGCCCGGCCGACAAGATCGGGCTCAACGTGATTGGCGAGTTGCGCGAGCGTTACGGCTGCCCGGTGGGACTTTCGGACCATTCCGGCACGATCTATGCGTCGCTGGCCGCCGTGGCGTTGGGGGCCAGCATGCTCGAGGTTCACATCGTCTTTTCGCGCGAGTGTTTCGGGCCGGACGTCAAAGCTTCGATCACAACTGCCGAACTGCGGCAGTTGGTCGATGGCGTGCGCTTTATCGAACAGGCGCAGGCCGCCCCGCTCGACAAGGAGCGACTGGCCGGCGAAATGTCCGAACTGAAAACGATGTTCGCCAAGAGCATTGTCGCCGCTCGCGACCTGCCGAGCGGACACCCCCTGGCGGAAACCGACTTGGCACTCAAGAAACCGGGCACCGGCATTCCGGCCGCCCGGTTGCCCGAGTTCGTGGGCAGGCGTCTCAAGCGTCCGGTAGCGGCGGATACCCTGTTGGCGGAGGAACACTTTGAGTAATTGTCCGATACGTAAGGTCTGCGTCGTGCTGGTCGACCGCGCCAACTATGGCCGCATGAAGCCGGTGATGCAGGCGATCAAGGACCATGCGGGCTTGGAATTGCAAGTGCTGGCGACCGGCACGATGGTGCTGGAACGTTTCGATCAGCCGGTGCGCGTGGTGCGTAACGACGGCTTTCAGGTCGACGGCGAAGTATACGTCGAGCTGGAGGGATCGACGCCGACGACGATGGCCAAGAGCATCGGCTTTGCGCTGATCGAGTTCGCCAGCGAGTTCCACCGCCTGAAGCCGGACGTCGTGCTGCTGATTGGCGACCGCTATGAGGCGCTGGCGGCGGCCGTGGCGGCGGCCTATATGAACATCACGCTGGTCCACGTGCAGGGGGGCGAGGTCAGCGGTTCGATCGACGAAAGCGCCCGGCACGCCATCAGCAAGTTTGCTCACTTTCACTTTCCCTCGACGAAGCGCTCGGCCGAATACCTGATCCGCATGGGCGAGCGGCCCGATACGATCCTGGGCACGGGCTGCCCGTCGAGCGACATCGCCGCGGCGCTCGACAGCCGGCTGGCTTCCGAGATCGTCAACTCGCGGGGCGCCGGTGCGGAGATCGACGTCACGAAGCCGTTTCTGCTGGTCGTGTTTCATCCCACCACCACCGAATACGGCGGCGAGCGCCAGCAGATGGAAACCCTGCTGGCGGCGCTCGATGAATTGCGAGTCCAAACGCTGCTGTTGTGGCCCAACATCGACGCCGGTTCAGACCACATCAGCAAAGTGATACGCACTTTTCGCTCGACGCACGACTCGGAATGGATCCGCACGCTCACGAACCTCACGCCGGAGAACTATCTGAAGGTGCTGGCCAACGCCGCCTGCGCGGTGGGCAATTCCAGCAGTTTTGTGCGCGATGCCGGCTATTTCGGCACGCCCGTTGTGCTGGTGGGCAATCGCCAGAGCGGCCGCGAGACCGACGAGCACGCGATGCGCATCCCGGTCGAGAAGGACGCCATCCTGGCGGCCGTCAAGAAGCAACTCACCCACGGGCGCTATGCTCCCAGCACACTTTACGGAGACGGGCACGTCTCTGCGCGAATTGCCGCGGGGCTGGAAACGATGACGCCCTACCTGCAAAAACGACTGGCATTCGTGCTGGACGATCAAGCCAAGTAGCACGCAGGGCCGCGCACCTTTCATCGAAGCGTCCTCCAGACACACGCAATGTCCCGTCCCCACATTCTGATCGCCGAGCCGCTCGACTTTTCCGAGGCGGCGGTTCGCGCGTTGCAAGCGGGCGCCGAGGTGACCTTGCGCGCCACGGACCGCGCGGGACTGGCCGCGGCGCTGCGCGAGTTCGACGTCGTTTGGTTCCGCCTGGCGCATCGCATCGATCGCTCGTTGCTCGAGAATGCCACGCGCTGCCGCATTCTGGCCACTCCCGTGACGGGACTGGATCACCTCGATCTCGAAGCGTGCCGCGAGTTGGGCGTTCGCGTGATTAGCCTGCGCGGCGAAGTTGAGTTCCTCGATCAGGTTCGCGCGACGGCCGAGCTCACCCTGGCGCTGACTCTGGCCTTGCTGCGGCGACTCCCGGCAGCGATGGCGCACGTCAACGATGGCGGCTGGGACCGTGATCGGTTTCGCGGACATGAGCTCTACGGCAAGACCGCGGGCATCGTCGGCATGGGACGGCTGGGACGCATCGTGGCGGAATATTTTCGCGCCCTGGGCATGGACGTCATCGGCTTCGATCCGCGACCCGACTTTCCGCACCAGGCTGCGCGGCGCGTCGAGTCGCTGGAAGAACTGCTCGCCCAGGCCGACGTCATCAGCCTGCACGTAAGCTACGATGCCGCCACACGGCACCTCATCGACCGCCGGGCGTTGTCGGTCGTCAAGCCGAGTGCGGTGCTGGTGAACACTTCACGCGGCGGAATTGTCGACGAAGCCGCGCTATTGAAAGCCCTGCAATCGGGTTCGCTGGCCGGCGCCGCGCTCGACGTGCTGGATGGCGAGCCGAATATCTCGATCGAGCACATGCTCGTAGCGCATGCCCGCGAGCATGACAACTTACTGATCGTGCCGCACGTCGGAGGCAACACGACCGAGTCGTTCGCAAAGACCGAATTGTTCCTGGCGGGTCGCGTGCTGGAAGCGCTCGACGCACTGCGGCCGGCGGATGCGTCGAGCAAGTAAACACGAATGACGGAATCCCTTTCGACATTGGGCATTATTCCGGCGCGTGCCGGCTCGCGGCGTTTGCCGCGTAAGAACGTGCTGCCGCTGGGCGGCAAACCGTTGGTCGCATGGTCGATTGAAGCAGCCCGGATAGCGCGCCGGCTGACGCGCGTCGTGGTCTCCAGCGACGACCCGGAAGTGTTGGCCATCGCCGCCGACTACGATCCGCGTTTGCCGTTGCCGCGGCCTGCGGAATTGGCGGGCGACACGTCGCTGGCCATAGAGTTCGTACTCCATGCGTTTGGCACGTTGGAGGCGCAGGGTGAAGGGCCTTACGAAGCCGTCGTGATACTGCAACCCAGTTCGCCGTTTACCTGGCCGCAAGACATCGACGCGACGGTCGAGTTGCTGGCCGCCAGCGGGGCCGAGAGCGCGGTCAGCGTCATGCAGTTGGATCACGCCATCCATCCCAGCAAGCTAAAACTCATGGAAGGCGATCGGCTGCTGCCTTATCTGGAGGAGGAGGGCGGGCGGATGGCGACCCACCAACTGCGCACCGTCTACGTGCGCAATTGCTCGGTCTACGCCACGCGGCGCGAGGTGATCGACCGCGGCCAAATCCTGGGCGACGATTGCCGCGGATACGTCATGCCGCGCGAGCGATCCATCGACGTCAACGAGGAACTGGACTTGAAGTTTGCCGAGTTTCTGTTGACACAAAACGCATCGCGTCGATAGTTCCCATCGCCCGGGCGGTGGCCGACGGAAAAGCACGATTCCATTGATGAATCCAGAAGCCGAACCCAACTCTCAGGTTGCCTCGACGTTGCCGGCGACCGTCAACGTGGCGCCGGACGCGGCGCTGCGCCCGGCGCCGACGCCTCGACGGGCAATCCGTCCGGGGACTGCCCTGCGTGAACTCGCGCAGTTTTGCGCTCGCGAGCGGTTGTGGGCCGCCATGATGCTGGTGTTCGTGTTCGTGTGGACGATCGAACTGTACTGGCTGCAGGCGGTGACGCTGGTCTTTCCCAACGATACGGGACCGCGCTATGCGTTGTGGGCGCCGAAGATTCGCTTCGTTCTCGATCTGTTGTTCGTCACGGCGCTCACGTTGTCGTTGCGGCGCCGCTGGCTGTTCTTTGCCGCGATCGGTTCGTCCGTTGCCTACTTGGGGCTGCTCACTTATTTCAAATATTTCCTCAAGCCGCTCTCGCTGTTGACGATCATGACGAATTGGCGAGAGGGACTGCAAGTCGGCGGTTTCGCCTGGGACATGTATCCGCGCGGCGCGGCGGCGCTGTTGCTGGCGGCGCTGGCGATCAAGCTATCTGCCTTGGTGTTGTCGCGCAAGGCGTCGTTGCCGCGCCCCTGCGCATGGACCGTTGCGGCCATGGTGTTCGCCGGCTACCTGGCACTGCAGGCCGTCGTTGGATTCGTCGATCCGCTGCGCTACATACAAACGACGCGCGGCGTGGGACGTCTGGGACACATCCGCGGATACCTCGGGCCTTGGTTCGCGGAATGGTATTACTTGCGCGGAGACGAACTGCTCAACGAAGTGCTGGAGCGGCGCAAGATTTCGTATGACCGACTGACGCCCATCGAGGCCGACATTCCACTGCACAAGCGCCTCGTCATCATGCAGGTCGAGAGCTTCGACACGAATATCCTGGACTACAAGGTGGGCAACGTCGAGGTGACGCCGTTCTTGAATCAACTGCGCCGCGAGTCGATGTACTATCGCGTGCGCGCCATGCACTGGCAGGGTTCGGCCGATGCGGACTTTGCCGCCTTGAATGGCGCGGCCGGTTCGGCCCGTGCCAACACGTACAGCATCGAGCACGTGCCCTACGACGACACCACGCCCCAGCTCCTGGCGGATTGCGGTTACGCCGTCTACAGTTTTCACGGCAATGACGGCAACTTCTACCAGCGCCGCGACGCCTACGAACAGATGGGGTTTACCGAGATCTATTTCCGCAGGGAGTTGGAGGAGGAGTTTGCCCTGCCGGCCGATCGACTGGGCGTGCAAGACCATGACGTTCTGCGATTGTCGGCCCAACTGCTGCGCAACACAACGCAGCCAACGTGCCATTTCGTCATCACGCTGACCACGCACACGCCGTACACTCAACTGCCGCCGGGCGCGCACGAGATCTATCCCGCGCCCCGCTCGACCGCCGAGCACTACATCAACAACATGCGCTACTTCGACAACTGCCTGCGCGACTACGTTACCGCGCTGGGGCGTGGCGCGACGATCATGCTCTATGCCGATCACCCGAGCGAGGACTTCGCCGGATTTGACAGCGACCGCGACACGAGCCGCGGCCTGGAATTCATTCCTTGCATGATCTTCGACACCGACCGCGACCTGAGCCGCGTGCAGGAAACTCGCGGCGACCCGATTTCCACCGACGGGTCGCTCAACCTGGTCGACGTCGTCAACTATCTGCGCGCCCAGGTCGAGCGCGATTGCGCGGCGACGAGGCGCGCCGCCGGCGAAGCGACCGTGGTGGAACCGCCCAGCGGAAGTACCGAGTCCGTTGACTAACTCCATGATTGAACCGATCGCCGCCGCGCTCTTTGACTTCGACGGCACGTTGGTCGACACAATGCCGCTGCATTTCCAGGCGTACCGAGACGTATTGGCCGAAGTGGACATCGAACTGACGCCCGAGGATTTCTACTCCAGCATCGGGGGAAACGCCCGCGAGACGATTCCCAAGTTCTTGCGTGGCCGAACGTGCGCACTGTCGACAAGCGAGATTCACGCGCGCAAAAAACAGCGCATCGGCGAGCTGTTGGCGGCCGGCCCCATCCCCGTGCTCGAAACCGCCAAACTTTTGGACGTATTCTCGGGGCACATGCTCATGGGTCTGGTGTCGTCCGGGGCGCGGCAGGGCATCGAAGTGGTCTTGGATCGGCTCGACTGGCGCAGACACTTCGGCGCAGTCGTAACCGGGGAGGACGCGATCCACGGCAAGCCGGCGCCGGACCTGTTCTTGCTGGCCGCCAGCCGGCTCGGCGTGTCGCCGCAGCGCTGTATGGCGTTCGAAGATACCGACGCCGGCATTGAGGCGGCCAACAGCGCCGGCATGCGAACCTTTGATGTTCGTCGCGCAGAGGCGCCCTCCGCCCGGGAGTGCTACTCATGAAGACGACAGGGCGCGACCTTATGTTGAGCGACGCTGTCGAAGTGCGGCCGCTGTCGGGACTGTCCGGAGCGCAGGTGTTTCTGATCACCTTGGATGGACGTCATTGGCGCGTGCGCAAGGCAGCGCAGACGCCCGCGGCCAGCGAGCGGCTGCGCGGCCAGGCTCGCAAGCAAGCGGCCTTTGCACGAGAAATGCAGGACGTCGTCGCTACGCCGCGCATCCTGGACGAAGGCGAATTCGACGGCCGCTTTTTCTACGATATGGAGTTCGTACGCGGCCCGGACGGCACGAGCTACCTGTTGCGCGCGTCGTACGAGGAGGTGGCGCGGTTCTCGGATTGCCTGTGCCGTTACCTCGAAGAGGCAGCCGGCCGGCCGCCGCTTTCGTCCTCGACCAGCGGCACGCTGTTCGACGCTTTGTACGCCAAGATTTGTGACATCCAGCGTGCGACCGCATTGATTTCACCCGACAACCTGGCAAGCCTTTTCCTGGGGTTGGACCGGGTGCGGCGCTTGGGCGACGTGCCAATGACGCTTTGCCACGGCGACCTGACCTTGGAAAACATGGTGGTGGGGCAGGACGGCGCCATCTGCGTCGTCGATCTGCTCGATTCGCCGTTCGAACACTATTGGCAGGACGTGGCCAAATTGCACCAGGATCTTTCCGGCGGCTGGTATCTACTCGAGCAGCAGCCCGTGGCCAAATGTGTGCTGGACTTCGTCAGTCGGCGTCTGTTGCAGGCCGCCACGCGGCTCCACCCTGGCTATCAGCAGGTTCATTCGCTGCTGGTGGCAACGACGTTTGCACGAATCCTGCCCTACACGCGGACCCCCGACGAAACGAAGTTCGTGACCGACCGCATAACGTATTTTGCCCGACAATCGCCTCAGCCGGCCGGCGACGACTAGCCAGGTTTCCAGGAGTAGTTGCATGAAAGTGATCGTTCCCTGCTGCGGCAGTTCGAGTCGATTCCCGGGACAACCGCCCAAATGGACGTTGCCGGCGCACGACGGACGGCCGATGCTGTGCCTGGCAATCGCCGGCCTCGAGTTGTCGCTCGACGATCTGATCGTGACCGTGCTGCGCGAGCACGAAACGCAATACAACATTTGCGCCGGGTTGGAGGAGGCTTTTGGTCGGCCGGTTCGCGTGGCCATTCTGGACGAGCGAACCAAGAGCCAATCGGAAACCGTGGCGCGCACGATCGAGCACGTGGGCCTGGAGGAGCCGTTCTTCGTCAAGGACTCGGACGGGTTTTTCCAACTGGGGGATCTCGAACAGCCGGACAACTACGTTTGCGTCGATTCGTTGAACCATTTCGACTCCATCAATCCGCGCAACAAGAGCTACTTGCAGATCGACCACAAGGGCATCGTGACCAACATTCGCGAGAAAGTGGTCATCTCTGATTTGTTCAACGTGGGCGGCTATTACTTCACTTCGCCCGAGCAATTCCTCGAGTATTATCACCGCCTGGCAGGCGACGCCGCCTGGAACCGAGAAATCTACCTGTCGGACGTGATCGGCGCCATGATCCTGGAAGGGATCCCGTTTCTTTCGCGCAACACCACGGGCTTTCAGGACTGGGGCACCGTGCGCGAATGGCGGCGAGCCCTGTTGGCGCAGAAGGCGTTCTTCGTGCTCTTGGACGGCTTCGTGTTCGCACGCGGTTCGCAGTTTTTCTCGCCGCGGTTCGAAGACGTCACTCCACACGCAAATGCCGTCGAAGCGGTACAGTCGATCGCCGAACAAGGCCACAAGGTCGTGTACCTGTCGATCCGCCCGCAAGCGCTGGAACAATTGACATTGGCGCAAATGCAGGACGCCGGCTTGCCGGAAGGCCCGGTGCTTTGGAATTGCCCGATCGCCAAATGGGTGCTGGTAACGGCGCCGCACCCCACGCTGCCGTTCTTGACCAGCCAGGCGATGGAAGTCCAGCCGGACGACGTGAACTTGTTGGAAACGATCGACGGCGACACGGCATTGCACTAGCCGCTTCATACGCCACTTCACTTTCAGCTAGAGTTTGTTCATGGCCAAAATCATTATCACCGGCGCGGCCGGATTCATCGGTTCGCAACTCGGCAAGTCGTTTGTCGACGACGGGCACGAGGTGCTGTTGATCGACAATATGTCGCACGGCTATCTCGACAACCTGGTGATCGACGGCAAGACGTTCGGGCGATTTCTGGGCGTCGACATCTGTTCGCCCGAGTTGCCCAAGTATTTCTCCGGCGTGGACTACGTGTTTCATTTCGCCGGAATCTCCGCGCTGCCGGTGTGCCAGGAGCGGCCGCAGTACGCCATGAACGTGAACGTCGGCGGCACGGCCAACGTGCTGGAGGCGGCCCGCTTGAGCGGCGTGCGGCGAGTGATCTTTGCAAGCACGGCCGCGATTTACGAAAACAACACCACGTTCCCTACCAAGGAAAGCGATCCGGTCGCCCCGTCGCTGACCTATGCCGTCTCGAAGTTTCAGGCGGAGCAACTGTGCCGCGCTTATGGTGAGCTCTACGGCCTGGAGGTCGTCGTGCTCCGCTACTTCAACGTGTACGGTCCGCATCAAGACTTTCTCCGGCTGTCGCCGCCGCTGATGAGCTACATCATCCGCGAGTTGTTGCATGATCGGCCGCCGCTGCTGCACTCCGACGGCACGCAAGAGCGCGACTGCATCTTCGTCGACGACGTAAACCGCTTGAACAAACTCTGCATGGAGCACTCACGCGCACCGGGTGAAACCTTCAACGTCGGCTCCGGCGTCGCCACGTCGGTTCGCGCCGTGTTCGAACTTATCGCCCGGGCCATGGGCAGCCGCTTGACGCCCGTCTATCGACCGGCCACGAACTTCTGGGACGCATATCCGGGCCTGTTCCAGGGGCCGTACCCGCTCAAGCAGGACGTCGTCAAACGCGAGGTGCGCAAGTATTCGCTGTGCGACACGACCAAGTCACGCGAACTGCTGGGCTGGAGGGCGGAAGTTTCCATCGAGGAAGGGCTCAAACGCACGGCCGAATATGCCATGCGACTCTCCGCTCAAGCCAGCGGCGTAAAGTGATTTCGTGACAATGACCAACCAGCAATCACTGTCGACCCAACTCTCCAATCGGCCGCGCAAGGTGCTGCACGTGCTCAACAGCGCCGCGGGCGGCGCTGCGCTCAGCACGCTGGGACTCATCGAGCAGTTCCGCGACTTGGGCATTGCGGCCTGTGCCGTGTGCCACGACGCCGGCAGCACGCAGGAGCGCGAGCGGTTGCGCGAGGCGACCGGCGGCGAGACGCTGTTTGTGCCCTTGTATTGGTGGAACAAGAAGATTCGCAATCCCGCCTGGAAGCGTCCGTTGAGCGAGCTTAAGCAACTGGTTCGCACCGGCTGGACGCACCGATCGAGCGCGCAGGTAGTAAACTTTGCCGCCGCTCATGGGGTTGACTTGATCCACACCAACACGCTGACTACGCCCGAGGGTGGCATCGCCGCCGTGCGACTGGGTTTGCCGCACGTGTGGCACATTCGCGAATTGGTGGGTCCGGGCACGCCCTACCCGCTGCGACTCAGCGGAGCGCGCCTGGGACGCTACCTGGTGGCTCACTGTTCGAAACTGATCGCCAATTCCGAAGCGTGCGCTGCGCACGTTCGCGATATCGTGCCGGCCGAATGGCTGGAGGTCGTACCCAACGGCATCGACGTTGGCCGCTTTCGTCCACGCGAAGCGCCAGCGCGGGCAGATCGTGTGGTGGTGGCGATGATCGGCAGTCTCACGTCGCATGTGAAGAAACATGAGCTGTTTGTGGAAGCGGCGGCGCGCGTCGATCGCGGCCTGCCGATCGAGTGGCGCATCTACGGTCACGATCCGTCGCGCGGCGGCCGGCAGCGCGGAGACAAATACACCGATCGGCTCCACGCGCGAATCGCACTGGCGGGCCTGGCGGACCGTTTCGTCTGGCCGGGCTATGTTTCCGAGCCGGCCGCGATCATGTCGCAGATCGATCTGCTCGTGCATCCGGCCGACGCGGAATCGTTCGGTCGCATCGTGGTCGAAGCCATGGCCGCGGGCTTGCCGGCGATCGGCGTGCGCGGCGGCGGCGTCGCGGAAATCATCGAACCCGACGTAACCGGGCTGCTGGTCAAGCCGGACGATCCGATCGCACTAGCCCGTGCTATCGAAGGCCTGGTGCAGGATTCGACACGACGGCACGTTATGGGCGCCGCCGGGCGCGAGCGCGCAGCAGCACATTACTCCCTGGCTGCGTGCGCCGCTGGGGTATTGCGCGTGTACGAGTTGGCCGTGCAGCGTCCCCTTGGACGTGCGATGGGCCGTGCTGTCACGAGCTTGGGCGCCGCTGCAGGAAAAACATGATTCGCACGCTGACCACCTGCACCACGTACGTTGCCCCCCAGAGTGCAAGGGGGAGATGGTTGGCTCGATCGGGCGCTGCCTTGTGCTGCGAGCTTTTGGCTCCTGCTAGCGTGCGGGCGGCCAATAACGAGGGCCGTGAGTGCTATAATGGAACTGCGCGTCGAGCGGTCAACCAACGCATCGCGCGAATCACACTGAAGCGTTCAACGCCGTTTTCGATTCCTCGATGAGCAACACTTCGACACTCTCGCCCTCACAGATGATCCGCCTGGCGCAGCCTGCCCATGCGCGGCGGAAGCTCTCCATCGCCGGGCTGTCGGTCAACGGCTGGTTGCTGTTTGCAGCGTCGTTCCTGGTGGTCGGATCGGGCTTTCGATTCATGCGTCCAGAGGTCATGGGGTTGCTGCTGCACCCTTATCTGATTCCCGTGGCCCTGGCGTTTCCCTTTGTTGTGATGGCACGGCTCGGCGAGTTTCCCGTGCGAATCGCCGCCGCGCTGCTGTGTTTCATTGGCATCTATTACTTTTCCATTCTCGCCGGTGGCGGCATCGTGTTGGGAGAGGTATTCAAAATCGCGTCGAGCGCCGCGACTATTGTCACCTGTGCCCTGTTGGTGCGTCGCCGCGGTGACTTCGTTGCCGGCGCCCTGGGGATGAGCATCGCGATTGCGATTCTTGCCCTGCGGGGCCTGCAGGGAGAGCCCGGAAGCGGCGTCGACGCTCTGGATGCGGCCAACAGGAACGCCTATTCGTTGTTTGCACTGCCGCCGATCCTGCTGGGTGGTTTCATCTGCCTGCGAATGCCCACCGTGCCAACCTGGGTCAAAATGGTCCTGATCGCATGCGCCTTGGCGGCGTTGGCAGCCATCTTCATGGGCGCCAACCGCTCCGGCTACCTGGGCGCGGCGGTGATCGGACTGATGCTGTTTTGGAATCGCCGCGGCAGGGGCCTGCTGCTGGTGGGATTCATCGCCGGAGCGGTGGTGCTGTGGATCAGCCAGTTCGGAGACACCAAGGTTTTCGACGAACGCATGCGCCAGACGATCGAAGGCAACAAATCGGACGACTACCGCGTGGCGATCTTTTGGACGTGCATCGAGGTCGGCTTCAGCAATCCGATCGTCGGCGTGTCGCCACAGTACCTGCCCTACGAGCTCGGCCGTCGCAACCAGCTTACGCACGGCATCAACTACATCAATTCGCACAATGTCTTCGGTCACGTGTTGGGTGGCAGCGGCGTTTTCTGCGCGCTGGCCCTGGCGGCGACAGCCTGGTGCATGTGGTTCTGGAAGCCGCGCAACGGCGTCAAGATCGGCGGTAAGATCGACGGCGTGAACGATCCGCTTTACGAAGCACGCGGCCTGCTGCGAATGATGGTCGTGCTGTGGGCTGTGCGTGGAGTGTTCACCAACGACATCATCTACAATCCCTCGTTTAATATTGGAATCGGCTTGTGCATCGGCTGGTGCATACTGGCCGAAACGGCGCGCGAAGGCATGTTGGCCGCCGGTGCGGAACGGGCACTTGCGGCTATCAGGAACAGGACGCCCGCCCCGCGACCCGCATCGTAGTACAACCACGCGGAACAGCTCGCCGGCACGAGGCTGGCTCTCAGAAATCCCGCCCGGCCCGGCCAGGACGTCGTCCAAACCGCGTGCATCGTTTTCATGTCATTTGACGCAACCGACTATCGCGTTGGCATCGTCCTCGGCGATCCGATCTCGCTCGACCGCAACGGCGGATTGTCCGCGGCACCGGGGATCGGCGTGCTGCTGAACGAGCTGCGCGCACGATTGCCGGGCGCCAGGCTATGCGCGCCCATCGTGCCGGTATGCACGCCGATGATGAATCACCCGCTCGATTTTCCCCCTGATAGTGTCGTCGAATTGCCGCCGTTGGAAAGCGTCGTACGATCGCAGCGCCACCTGATTGGCACCCGGCGAGTGGTGCGCGGATTTGCCGCGA
This sequence comes from Pirellulales bacterium, assembly GCA_041750795.1. Taxonomy (GTDB): domain Bacteria; phylum Planctomycetota; class Planctomycetia; order Pirellulales; family PALSA-1355; genus JTS-RE94. The sequence continues at coordinate 16,578 of JBGSYQ010000007.1, forward strand.
CGTGCGACCTGCTGTTCCTCCGCGTGCCGTTTCAGATTCCGCTGGCGCTCACTGGGTTGCCGACTCCCAAGTTGATGCACGTAGTCGCCAATGCCTACGACATCATTGCGGCATCCAGCAACTATCGCGGCGTGTTCCGAATGCTGGCGCTGCGCTACGCGGCACATATGAACGCGACGTTTCGGCGCATGGCTCGAGAACCGATGACCCGCGTGGCGACCAACGGCCGCGAAATGTGGGATCTGCTGCAATGTCGCGAGGGGCGCGTCGTCGTTTCCTCCTGCATTCACCAGCGCGACATGCAGCCTCGTCAACAACTAGAGCTCGGCGATCCGCCACGACTGCTGTTCGTGGGCTACTTGCGTCCGGAGAAAGGCATTGGCAACTTGCTGGACGCGTTCGAAACCGTTCGCCGCAAGCGTCCCCTGAAGCTCACGATCGTCGGTGACACCGACAACGGCACCGACGTGGAACAACTTTTTCTGAACCGCATTCGCAACAGCCCCTATCGCGACGACGTCACACTGGCCGGTCTATTGCCTTTTGGCGAGCCGCTGTTCGACGTCTATCGCGCTCACGACCTGCTCGTATTGCCCAGCCTTTCCGAAGGAACCCCGCGAGCACTGGTCGAAGCGCGCGGTTTCGGCTGCCCTGTCGTAGCCACGCGGGTGGGCGGCATTCCTTCCTCGGTCGACGACGGGCGCACCGGCCTGCTCGTCGCGCCTAATGACTCGCGGCAACTCGCTTCGGCCATCGAACGCGTCCTCAGCGACGATCCGCTGCGCCGCCGGTTGATCGCAGAAGGGTTGCGTGAGTCGCACACGTACTCCGTCGAGTACTTCGCCGGTCAACTGGTCGACGAACTGAGTATCCTGGCATCCCAATACTGCCGGGCGCCAACGCCTGTCTCCCCTTGAGCGTGCCCCAAGACACCATGACTGGCGAAGTAAAACACTTGCGCTCCAGCTTCGACGTTGCATCATTGCCAATCATTCACGTTATCGCATAAGGCCGACCCATGGGATTGCTACGACGATCGCTTCGAAAGCCGCTGAAGGTATTTCGCCGACTGGCGGGCGAGCGGCCGTCGCCCCTGGAAATCGCGCTGCAATTCGTTACTTACAACAACATACCCGGTGACTACCTGGAGTTCGGAGTCCTGAGTGGAAAATCGTTTTCCAGCTCGTATCGCTATCACAAGGACTTTTCCCAGGGCTATCGCCAGCGGAATCGGTTGACCGACGTACCTCCCATCACGCGGCGATTCTTCGCCTTCGATTCCTTCGAGGGACTGCCCCCGGTCGAGCAATCGCAACTGCCGCTTCACTGGCGGGGCGAGGGCGCGATGACCGTCCGGCAGTCCGCCTTTCTGGACAATATCCAGCGCGCCGGCGTCGACATGCGGGACGTGGTGGTCGTGCCGGGGTTTTATGACCAATCGCTGACCGAAGAACTGCGCCAGAAGCACTCGCTCACGGCGGCGGCCGTTGTGAACGTCGACTGCGATCTTTACGAGTCGACGGTTCCGGTGCTGAATTTTATTCGCCCCATCCTCGTCGATGGTTGCGTGATCTCGTTCGATGACTGGTTCTACTACAAGGGACATCCCGCTAAGGGCGAACGAGGAGCTTTCGAAGCCTGGTTGCGCGCCAACCCGGAGGTTGTTGCTTCAGAGCTGTGTACGGAGTTCCCGGTCAAGACTTTCATACTCAACTTGCGCGATGCGTGAGGCGTTCTCTCACACGTCGCGCACCGCGTTGCCGGGGCTTCCGTTGGTCGCCCCTCGATCATTGGCTAGCTAGGATTCAATAGAGGACTTCCGCATGAAGTTTTCGGTGTGCATTCCCAATTACAACTATGCCCACTATCTGGACAAGACCGTTCGTAGCGTCTTGGATCAGACCTATCAGGATTTTGAGATCGTGGTGTCCGACAACGCCAGCACGGACACTTCGGTTCAGGTGATTGAAGACTTTGCCGATCCTCGCATTCGAGTGCGGGTGAATCCCAGCAACGTGGGCTTCGCGGGCAACTTGGACCGTGCGGCCTCCATGGCCGAGGGTGATCGGATGATCCTGTTGTCGTCGGACGACCTGATCGGCAAGGAGGCGCTGGCCACCTATCACAAGCTGGCACAGCTTTTGCCAGACAAGGGCGCCCATGCGATCTTCAGCTCCGCCGAGTACTTGATCGACGCGGACGGCGCGACGACCGATTGCCTGGGCGTTCACGGACCGCCGTTTCTGCGGCCCGAAGACCGGGTGCCGGAGCTCGAGCGCGAGCTGATGCACCCGGTTTACCGGGTCGCGGCCGGAGCATTGTTGAAACGCTTTGTGCTGGCCATGCAGAACCCCTTTCATTTCGCGACAACGTGTTATCCCCGCGAGCTCTACGAGCAAGTGGGAGGCTACGGCGGCGCCAGGTTGTACAATCCCGACAAGTGGTTTCACTGGCGGCTGCTGGCCGTCGCCAAAGAGGCCTACTACGTCGACGCTCCGCTGTTTTACTATCGATGGCACGCCTCGAATCAAGCGTCGCAGCAAAAGCACAGCGGCGTGCTCAAATTCCTGACCGACGATTACCTGAACTGCATCGAGCTTCCCAGCCAGGCGTTGGCGGCAATCGGACTCACAAGGTCGGACGTCGAGCAGGCGTTCGTCGAACACGACATCGCGCGGCACGGCTGGGCGGTATTGGCAAGGCAAAACACCTACGAGGCGCGGCGCATTCTGCGGTTTGGTCAAGCCGTCTTCCCGCAGCACACGAGCCGCAATCGCAAAGCCCAGTTGCTGAAGTGGTCGTTGCCGTTCGGCTTTGCATCGCACAAGGCGGCGGCCATGGCCTACGGCGTGCGTGCGAAAAACACGCGCCCCAACTCCATGACGGTTCCCAACGAGAGCTCGCGGCGCTCGGTTTCGGCGTCGGGCACCTAGCGCCGATCGTCGGCTGAGGCAGTTTCGCACTTCCCATGACAACCAGCACGTTGCAAGACCGGCCGGGAAAAGTACTCGTCTTAGGCGATGGCGTGTCCGCCTTCCTGGCGGTCATACGCTCACTCGGACGTAAGGGAGTCGAAGTCCACACGGCCTGGTGTCAGACTGATTCGCCCGCCCTCTCGTCACGATTTGTCAAGCAACACCATCGCTGTCCTTTCTTCGACGCCGAAGGGGACTGGGCGGATCGATTCGTTGCCTTGTTGGAACGCGAGCAATTCGACCTCGTGCTGCCGACCAACGAGCAGTCGATCCGAGCGATTCACGCACGACGCCACGACCTGGAGCGCCACGCGCGGTTGTATTTGCCGGACGAACAAACGTTCGAGATCGTGTTCGACAAAGTGAAGTGCTGCCAACTGGCTGAAGATCTCAATCTGCAAGTCCCCAAGTCCCGCGTTGTTGTCAGCTCCGATCGACTCGACGAGGCCGCTGCGCAGCTCGGCTTTCCCTTGGTGCTCAAGCCGATTTCCAGCTACGACCCGCAATCGCCGCTCCAGCGACGGGACGTACTGAAGGCCTACGGCCCTGCCGAGCTCCAACGTCACGGCGCCAGGCTGCTCGCCGCGGGGCCCATCCAGATTCAAGAAAATTTTGTGGGGCGCGGCGTCGGGGTCGAGATGCTCGTGGACCGCGGCGAAATGTTACTGGCATTTCAACACGAACGCGTTCATCAGCCCCTCCGCGGCGGCGCCAGCAGCTATCGCAAGAGCGTGCCACTGACGCGCGAGCTGCTGGACGCCTCGCAAGCGTTCGTTCGGGCCCTCGAATACTCGGGCGTGATCATGATCGAGTTCCTGGTAAACCCGGCGGGCGACTGGCGATTCGTGGAGGCCAACGCGCGGTTCTGGGGCTCGCTGCCGCTGGCGATCGCCGCAGGTGCTGACTTTCCCTATGCACTCTATCGCTACTTGATGGTCGGCGAACGAGCGTTTTCGCAAACGTACCGCGAGGGGCTCTACTGTCGTAACGCCCTGTCCGACGTGCTGTGGCTGCTTGAGAATCTCCGCGCCGACCGCGGCGACCCCACGCTGGCCACCGTTTCTCCCATCAGCGTGTTGGGCGAGGCGATGCACTTCTTCACCGGGCGAGAACGGTTCGATACCCTGACGCTCGACGATCCATTGCCCGCCGCAACCGAGGTTCTCAAGTACACGCGCCGGCTGGTTCGTCGAATCGGCAATGTCGTACGCCAGGCGTGCGTTTCGCTGCCGGGCATACGTTGTTGGCACGCAAGACGTTCGCAGCGTGTGCTGGCGCACGCAGGCCGTGTGATCTTCCTGTGCTGGGGCAACATCTGTCGCAGCCCATTTGCCGAAGGCTATGCCCGGCGCGTGTGGCCGTCGCGAATCGACGTCGTATCGCGTGGATTGCACCATCAGCGAGGTCGAATCTCGCCGGGCGAAGCGATCGAAGCGGCGCGCGGCTTCGGGATCGATCTCGACGAGCATCGTTCGGAGCTGCTCACCGACCAGGAAGTCGCCGCGGCCGACATGATCGTCTGCTTCGATGAGATCATCCGGCGAGAACTGCTGGAGCGCCATCCCGCCGCACGGGCCAAGGCTGTTCGCTTTGGCATGCTGGGTTCGCGCGGCTCTGTCGCCGTGGCCGACCCATTTGGTGGCAGCCCAGCAGCCTTTCAAGGCGCCTACCGGCGAATCAAGGAAACGCTCGACCAGAGCGGCCTGGCGTTTGATCTCGCAGCGCCGCATGCCTCGGCGTCGCACGATGCGGTTGTCAGGAATGTTGCTCCATGATCCCCACGGTCTTGTTCTTTCACCAGGTCGTTCGTCAGCCGCGCAATGAACACTACTTCCTGCGAACGGCCAATACCTTGGATCGATTTCGCGAGATGATGACGACGGTCAAGTCGGAGTGCCATCCGCTGGGAATCGACGAGTTCGTGTGGATTCATCACCACGGACGGCGCTGGCCAAAACGTTCCGTGCTTGTGACGTTCGACGACGGTTTCAAGAACAATCTGTGGGCGGCGGAGATTTTGCGGGATCTGCAAATGACGGCGACCTTCTTCGTCATCAGCCAAACCGTGGGAACGACGTTCCAGCCGTGGTACGTTCGATTCAGCGAGTTGCTCTCCCATCGAACCCACGAGGCGTGGGAGTGTTCCTGGGGCGCCGTTGACTTTCGGAATGAATTTTCGCGCCGCCGCTGGCTGAAGCACACCAAGGAACACCTGCTGCGGCTTCGCGCGGCAGAACGCGACAGTGCGCTGGGCGAGCTTGCCGAGGCGGTCGGCTCGTCGACGACCGACAAGGTCGATCCCGATCTGGCGTTTTTCAGTGCCGCGGACCTGCGGCAGATTCAAGAGTGGGGCATGACGGTCGGCGGACACAGCCGTACGCACGACAACCTGACGGCTTGCGACGCAAGCGAGCTTCAAGCGGAGGTTGTCGAAAGCGCCGACGAATTGGAACAGCACACGGGAACGCCCGTGCGTCACTTTTGCTATCCGGATGGCCGTTACAACGCTCAAGTGCTCGACCTGGTCCGCCGCCGTTTCGATGCGGCCTTTACGACACAGAACCGCTACACGGCCCCCGACGTCTGGCGCTATCCGCGCCGCTCGGGCGATGGCTGCCGCGACATTCGCACGGTGCTCAGCCCTTGGTTTCCGATCAAGCGGCAGGCCATTGACGCCACGAAACGGATCCTGCGATTCTGATGACCGACGACTTCGACGAACGACTGGTCGCCGACGTCATTCAATGGGACGTGCGCAATTGGTCCGTGGCGCTGAGATTCTGGGAACGGAACGTCGACTGGCAAAGCGTACACGAATGCCTGGAACTTGGCGGCCGAGACGGCGGACTTTCGCTATGGCTGGGGCTGAAGGGAAAGCACGTCGTATGCTCCGACGTCGAAGACAATCGCATGCGCGCCCAGCAGCATCACCTGAAACATGGCCTTTCGTCCAACGTGGAGTATGCCGTCGTCGATGCGTTGAACATTCCCTACGAAAATCGATTCGACCTGATCGCATTCAAGTCCGTACTGGGAGGCGTCGGGCGCGATGGGCGCAAAGACCGCCAGCAACAGGCCGTCGATCAAATCCACAAGGCGCTCAAGCCGGGCGGCAAGTTGCTGTTCATCGAAAACCTTACCGCCTCTCCGCTGCACGGCTTCGTGCGCCGAAGGTTCATTCGCTGGGGCTCCTCGTGGCGGTACGTCGCACTGGCGGAGATGCGCGAGTTTCTTGGCGACTTCACGCGCCTGGAACTGGGGACCGCCGGCGTGCTGGGCGCGTTCGGGCGCTCGGAACGACAGAGAGACCTGCTGGCCAGGCTCGACCAGGCGGTATTCAATCGCGTGACGCCCGGCCGCTGGCAATACCTGGTGTATGGCATCGCGACGAAATAGCGGCGCTCGATTGCCAAACGTTAATCTTCATGACAACGCATCTGAGAATTCATCGAACCTACGCGCTCGGCTGCGCGGCTGACAAAGGAAACGGGGGCTAACTCTGTATGTGCGGATTCTGCGGCGTAGTACGTGCTGATGGAGCGATTCCGCTTGAGGAATCGCAACTCGTCGCGATGCGCGACGTGTTGCACCATCGCGGTCCGGACGACAGCGGGCTGTTGCTCGCGCCCGGCGTAGCGCTCGGTTCGCGGAGGTTGGCCATTCTGGATCTCTCGCCACGCGGCCATATGCCCATGTCCACTCCCGATGGGCGCTACACGATCGTCTATAACGGCGAAGCCTACAATTTCCGCAGCTTGCGCCCGGCGCTTGAAGCTCAGGGCTACGTGTTTCAGTCCGACTGCGACACCGAGGTCGTCCTGGCCCTGTATGCCTGCGAGGGGCCGGCAATGCTCGAGCGGCTCAACGGCATGTTCGCATTGGCCATCTGGGATGCACGGCAACGGACGCTCTTCCTGGCACGCGACCGGATGGGAATCAAACCGCTGTACTACGCCTTTCACGACGGCGGACTGTATTTCGCTTCGGAAGAGAAATCCCTGTTCGCGGCCGGAGTACCGCGCGAGTTCGATCCCGACACGTGGGAAGAGCTGCTGTGCTTCCGCTATGTGGCCGGCGAGCGCACTCCGTATCGCGGCGTGAAGCGATTGCTGAGCGGACACTGGATGCAATGGCAGGCAGGCGACGTGCAGGTGCGGCGCTGGTGGAATCTTTCGCAACGGGCCGCCGCACTGCGAGATCATTCGCCCGCCGATCCGGTCAGTTGGTTTCGCGAGACGTTCGACGATTCGGTTTCATTGCGACGCATCAGCGACGTGCCTGTGGGCGTGTTGCTCAGCGGCGGGCTCGATTCGAGCAGCGTCGGCGCGTCTTTGGGAAGCCAGGGGGCAACGGGCCTGGCCAGCTTTACGGTGCGCTTCGACGAGCCTGGATTCGACGAAGGGCCGCTGGCGCGCGAACTGGCCGAACGATGGAGCCTGACGCCGCACGAGCTGACGCACTCGCTCGAATCGTTGCTGCCTCAGTTGCGGCGCGCCACCTGGTTTAACGACGAACCACTGGCACACGTGAACTACGGGCATTTGTTGTTGATTTCCGAGTACGCCAAGGAGTGGGTCACGGTGCTTTTGTCCGGCGAGGCGGCCGACGAAGTGATGGGCGGATATGTTCGCTATCGCCCGTTGGCTTATCCCCGGATGCTGCGCGCCATGAAGCCCGTGCTGCCGTTGCTGGCCAAAGCGCTGGGCCTCAAAGGCCGGTGGCAAAAGTTGGCCCGGTTCCTGTCGGACTACTCGATCGACCAGTTCGTCATGATGAACAGTTGCGAGACGTTGCCCGGCGAGCTGAGGGCATTGGGGATGAATCCAGCGGCGCGATATCCGTTTCGCGAGGAAATGCTGGCAGAAGCCAGGCAATTGTATCCCGGCGAGCCGTTGCGGCAGGCCATGTATTCCGATCAGCATGCCTTCTTGTGTTCGCTGTTGGACCGCAACGACCGCATGACCATGGGCGCGTCGATCGAGTGTCGCGTGCCGTTTCTCGACTATCGGCTGGTCGAGGCGCTGGCCGCGCTGCCCTCGCCGGCGTTGCAGTGTCGGCGCGGCAAGCAACTCATGCGTGCCGCCGTCGGCCACCGGCTGCCGCGGTCGATCCTCAAGCATCGCAAGTGGGGATTCGGCGTTCCCTGGAGCCGATACCTGCGCACGCGTGCCGACTTGCGCGAGATCGTAGAGGAGCTGCCGAACTTGCAGCCCGTCTGCGACGGCCCCTTCGATCGAGACAAGCTGACACGCGTCGTGGAGGCCTTTTTGCAAGGCGATGACAGCTACGGAGCGATCGTCTTGCAACTAGTCCTGATCGTGATTTGGCATGACGTGTGCATCACGGGCAATATCAGCAGCGGGGCGTCGCTGTCGGCGGCGCCGCAGGGCTGACACGGCTCGATTCCTCATGAAACAAGTGCGGCGGTAAATGGGTCGCTTCGACAAGTTCTATGCACGCCTGCCAGTTTGGGCTCAGAATGCGGCTGTCACGTCGTATGGCGCCTATTGGAAGTGGCTGCGTTTCGGTCCTGGCTACCGCCAGTTTGTCGACGAATTCACGCAGCGAGAACGCTACGACGAATCGCAGTGGCGCCAATGGAACCAAGCGCGGTTGGGCGAATTGCTGCAAATCGCGGCGCAACAGGTGCCGTATTATCGAGACCATTGGACACCGGCGCAGAAACGGGCCGCCGCCAGTGGGCAACTGGATGCGCTGCCTCTGTTGGAGAAGGAGCCTGTGCGGATCGATCCCGCGTCGTTCGTACGACAGGACGTCCGCGTACGGCGACCGCTGGTCTTTCACACCAGCGGTTCGACGGGCACCCCCATCGCCAGCATGTGGACGGTTCAGGAATTGCGCAAATCGATGGCCGTACGCGAAGTGCGTTCGGCGCGCTGGGCGGGCGTTTCCTTCGCGTTGCCGCGAGCGACGTTCTCGGGCCGCATGGTCGTGCCCGACCCGAACAGCCCAGGGCCGTATTACCGTTTCAATCGCATGGAGCGGCAAGCCTATCTGTCGGCGTTTCATTTGCGGCGTGAAACTGCGCCCGCTTATATCGAAGCGTTACGGCGCCACGCGATCCAGTGGCTCACTGGCTACGCGGTGTCGTACTATCTGCTGGCAGAGTACATCCTTGAGGACCGGCTCGTGGTGCCGCCGCTGAAGGCGCTGGTAACCACGAGCGAAAAAGTGACCGCCGAAATGCGCGCGGTGCTCGAGCGAGCCTTTGGTTGCCGAACTTACGAGGAATACAGCACGGTGGAGAACCTGCTATTCGCCAGTGAGTGCCCGGCCGGGCGACTGCACGTCAGCCCCGACGTGGGGTTGATCGAAATCTTGCGCTCCGACGGCACCCATTGCGAGCCCGAGGAAATCGGTGAGGTCGTAACCACCGGATTGCTGCGCGACTATCAGCCGATGATTCGCTTTCGACTGGGTGATCTGGCCGCGTGGGACTCGCAGCCTTGCCCCTGCGGTCGGTCGCTGCCGGTGATCAAGGAAGTGGTCGGGCGGATCGAGGACGTCGTCGTGGGTCCGGACGGCCGGCGACTCGTACGATTTCACGGCATCTTCGTCGATCAACCGCACGTCCGCGAAGGTCAGATCATTCAAGAGTCCGTCCATCGGATTCGCGTCAAGGTCGTGCCGACGAAGGACTATGGGCCCGCCGACGAGCTTGATATCGTGCAGCGTATCCAGCAACGATTGACTGCGGAGATGCGCGTCGTGGTTGAGGTGGTTGAGTCGATTCCGCGCACCAAGGCGGGCAAATTTCAGGCCGTCGTGTCGCTATTGGACAACGACCGCGTGCCAGCCGCCCACGACTCGGTGGGATAGCAGCGAACCGCCTCACACTGGCAATTGCTTGTGAATACCAATCGTCACCCTGCCGACACTGCTCCGTCGTCCGAACCGACCGACGCAACTCCGGCGCCCGCTGAGCAGAGCGTTGCTGCGGCCGCGCTCCCATTCGTTTCGATCATCATGCCGGTGCGTAACGAGGCCAGGTTTATCGCGCGGCTGCTCGATCAATTGCTGGCCCAGGACTATCCCACGGATCGCATCGAGATCGTCGTTGCCGACGGCATGTCCGACGACGGCACGCGCGACGTCCTCGAGCGATACGCGCGCCAGTTTCCCCGCATCAAGGTGGTCGACAACCCGCGGCGCATCACCCCGGCGGCATTGAACGCGGCCATCACGGCGGCACGCGGCGAGATCGTCGCGCGCGTCGACGGCCATTGCGAAGTGGCAACCGACTTTATCCGCCAAAACGTGCAACTCTTTGCCGAGCATCCGGAAGCCTGGGTGGTCGGCGGGCCCATTGTACACGCCGGCAAGAGCCGCTTTGGCCAGGCCGTGGCCGTCGCGATGTCGCATCCGGCGGGCGTCGGCATGGCCACGCACCGCTTCGAGAACTACGAAGGTTACGTCGAGGGCGCGCAGTTTCCTACGTTTCACCGCTGGGTCTTCGATCGCATCGGGATGTTCGACGAAAACCTGGTGCGCAACCAGGACGACGAGCTGAACTATCGCATCAACCAGGCCGGCGGCAAAAGCTACGTTTCGCCACGCGTAAAGTACGTTTACTATGTGCGCGGCCGCGTCGGCCAGCTCTTCAAGCAATACTTCCACTACAGCTTTTGGCGAATCCCCGTGATTCGCAAGCACAAAAAGCCCACCACGCTGCGGCAAGTCGTGCCACCTTTGTTTTTCTTGATGATGCTGTTGCTTGCCGTATCAGGCATCTGGTTGGGACAACCTGTGGTGGCGCTTGCACTGCCGGTGGCCTATGCGGCGGCGCTGGTGGCCATTGCCGTGTCGATCGTGCCGCGCAAAGGGCTGGCCGTGGCGGCGCTAATGCCGCTGGCCTTGGCCACGATGCACGTCGCCTATGCGGCCGGATTCTTCTACGGACTCTTTGCGCTGGTGTTCCATCGCGGTGCGTGGAATGCGGGTGGACCCATGACCGGCCTGAGCCGATGATGACCCAACGCGAAACCCAACCGTCATCGCAGACAGCCTCGCTCGGCCGGTTTGCCGGCGCGGCCGAAGCGTTCGCCGATGGCCGCCTCAGCCCGACAATGCATTGCGCCGACCGCCGCTTTCGCCCGGACAATTTCGAGCGTTTTGCACTGACGTTCGAGCGATTGGGCGATTTGACCGACAAACGCGGCCTGGACGTCGGCTGCGGATCGGGGCACTACATCGCCGAAGCACTGCGACGCCGGGCGCGGCAGGTCGTCGGGATCGATCCGGCGCCGGGCATGCTCGAATTGGCGCGCCGGCGGATCGAGGCACTGGGGCACATCGACCGCGTCGAGTTTGTCCCGGGCTTTTTTCCCCAGCAGGTGCCGCCCGGTCCGTTCGATTTCGCCATCGTCATTGGCGTGCTCGACTACATCGCGGAGCCGGTCGCATTCATGACGGCGCTGCGGCGCATCGTCAACGGACGAGTCGCGGTTTCCTTTCCCAGCAAGCATTGGTTTCACACGCCGATTCGCAGATGGCGCTGCCGCTTGCGAAACTGCACCGTGTACGCCTACGACGAGCCGACAATTCGCTCGATCGGCGCGGAAGCGGGATTTGGCTCGATCGACGTGGTCAAGCTGGACGGCGCCGGTATGGATTTTCACGTTTGCCTGAAGCCATAAACTCCTCTCGGTCGCTACTCATTTTCGCAGGAGCACGTTCTTGAAGTCTCCCCGTCCCCCAGCAACCGCGGCGGATGAAGCTGCAACGCCGAAGTTGAACGTGCCGTTCTTTCGGCCGTCGATCGGCGAGGCCGAGATTGCCGAAGTGGAGCAGTGCCTGCGTTCCGGCTGGCTGACCTCCGGCCCGACGGCCAAACGGTTCGAAGCGGCGGTGGCCGAGTCCGTGGGCGCAAAGCACGCGCTGGCCGTCAATTCTTGCACCGCGGCCTTGCACCTGGCGGTTGACGCGCTGGGCCTGCAGGCAGGGCAAGGAGTGCTGGTGCCGACGATGACGTTCGCCGCTACGGCCGAGGTAGTGCGCTATCTGGGCGGCGTTCCCGTGCTGGTCGATTGCGACAGCGAAACGCTCAACATGGACCTCGCCGACGCCGAGCGCAAGCTGCAGGAAGCTCTACACGGCCAGTGCCCCGCAGCCCAAGGCACGCCGCTGAACGTCGTCGGCGTCATTCCGGTGCACGTCGCGGGCTTGATGATGGACATGGACGCGGTCGACGCGTTTGCCAGGCGCCACAAGCTGTGGGTCGTAGAAGACGCCGCCCATGCGTTGCCGGCGGCATGGCGCGCCGCGGCCGATCGTCCGTGGCGCCGCTGCGGCGAGAACACGTCGGCGGTTACTTGCTTTTCTTTCTACGCCAACAAGACGATCACGACGGGCGAAGGCGGCATGGCGGTCACCGACGACGAGGCGCTGGCGCATCGCATGCGCATGATGTCGCTGCACGGCCTGTCGCACGATGCCTGGGACCGCTATTCCGGCGGCCGAAGCTGGGACTATCACATCGTCGAAGCCGGTTACAAATACAACATGACCGACGTGGCGGCCGCGATCGGCGTCCATCAGATCGCCCGGGCCGAAGCCATGCGACAACAGCGCGAAGCGATCGCGCTGGCCTATCGCGATGAGTTGGCCGACGTGCCGGACATCGAGTTGCCGATCGTGCCGGAAAACCGCCAGCACGCCTGGCACTTGTTTCCCATCCGCCTGCGGCTGGAGCGGCTGGCCATCGATCGCAACACGTTCATCGACGAGTTGCGTGCCGCCGGAGTAGGCTGTTCGGTCCACTGGCGGCCGCTGCATTTGCACCCGTACTATCGCGAACGCTTCGGCTGGCCGGCCGACGCGTTTCCAGTGGCGACGCCGCTGTGGGAGCGAGTGATCAGCTTGCCCTTGTTCCCCGACATGCAGGATGCCGAACGAGCCTACGTGGTGCGCAGCGTGCGCCAGTTGTGCCAGCAACATCGCAAATGACCAACGAAGCCACCACCATTGCGCCCCAACCGCCGCGCGCGGGTGCTCCACCGGCGACGTGGTTGCGCGCGTTGATGGTTGGCGTGGCGCTGACGTTGCCGGCCCTTTGGGTGACCGTCGACACTGCGGTGGCGTATGCCGGCGGATGGCGGTTCAGTTCGCGCTTCGATCAGGCTGGCGCGATCGCCGCGCTGGTGTGGCTGTTGGCGGTGGTGGTGGCGTGCCTCGTGCCCGCCAGTCGAAAGCGGCTGGCCGGCAAGCTGCCGCAACTGCTCGCGCTGTCGATCAGCGTTTGCGCAGTATGGGTGGCGGCTGAACTGGTACTGGGGCCCGTGGTCGAGCGGATCGACAACCCGCTGCTGTGGCGGCCCGGCCTCACGCTCATCAACCATCCGCTGCCCGGCGTGATGCGCGACGTGGGCGATGAGTCTCGCGTCCGCACGAACTCCTGGGGCATGCGCGGCAGCGATCCGCCGCCGC
>JBGSYQ010000008.1:0-9514 GCA_041750795.1 Pirellulales bacterium
GGCGCACGCTGGTGCTGCCGGCGGTGGCGCTGGCGCGCGAAGGATTCGCGCTGGACGCGGCCGTGGCCCGGCAACTCAACAAAGTTCTGGCCGATCATGACGCGGCGCGGTTTCCCGAGCTGCACGAGACGTTCGGCCATCGGGACGGACGACCGTGGCGCGCCGGCGATCGGCTGGTGCAGCCGGAGTTGGCGGACGTGCTGCAACGGATTGCCGATCAAGGCCCCGATGCGTTTTACACCGGCGTGACCGCGCAACTGATCGTCGACGAGATGCGCCGCGGCGAGGGCCTGGTGACGCTGGGAGATCTGGCCGCGTACGAGCCGGTGGTGCGCGAGCCGCTGCGCGGGACGTATCGCAATTGCGAGATCCTGGCCGTGCCCCCGTCCAGCTCCGGCGGCACGACGCTCGTCGAGATGCTCAATATGCTGGAGCCGCTGGAGCTCGCCACGCGCGATCGCTGGTCGCCGGAGACGTTGCACCTGATGATCGAGTGCATGCGGCGGGCGTATCGCGATCGGGCATGTTACCTGGGCGATCCGGCGTTTACGAACATTCCAGCCAGGTTGACCGAGAAATCGTATGCCATCGCGCTGGCCGAGACGATCAATCCGCGACGTGCAACCCCGAGCGTGCAATTGGCCGGCGAAATATCGATCGTGCGCGAAAGCGAGCAGACGACGCATCTGTCGGTGATCGACGCCCAACGCACGGCCGTCAGCATGACGTACACCCTGGAGCAGAGCTTCGGCAGCAAGGTGGTGGTGCGCGGCGGCGGCTTTTTGCTCAACGACGAGATGAACGACTTCAACTGGGTGCCGGGCGAGACCACCCTGGCCGGCCGGATCGGCACGGCGCCCAACCTCGCCGCCCCCGGCAAGCGCATGCTCAGCTCGATGTGCCCGGTGGTGGTGCGCCGCAACGGGCGGACGCTGCTGGTGACCGGCAGTCCGGGCGGCCGCACGATCATCAACACCGTGCTGCAGGTCGTGCTCAACGTGGTGGACTTCGAGATGGACGTGCGGCAGGCGGTCGATGCGCCGCGCTTGCACCAGCAATGGCTGCCGGATCAGGTCCGCGTGGAACCGGCGCTGGCGGCGCAACACCGCGAGGCGATCGATGCTCTCCAGGAGATGGGGCACACGATCGTCGAGAGCAAGAGCGCCCAGGGAGACGCGCACACGATCTGGATCGATCCGCAAACCGGCGAGATCACCGCCGCCGCCGACCGGCGAATCAGCGGCAGCGCGGCGGGGTTCTGAGGATGCTTTATGCGCGTGTGCGGGGTTATTGCGGCCAGGGGGCGTTGGCGTCAACCGTGATGATCGACGAGGCGGGCGGCACCGGCATGCGCGGGCGCAGGAACGGGAGTCCGGCGGCCTTGTGGCAGGTGTAGCAACCTTCCAACAGCGTGCGATAGCTCACCAGGAACTGGCGCAGATCGTTGCGCTCGATGGCGGCGCCCACTTGCATGCTGGGCGAGGTCTCGATGGCCTCGGCGATTTCCGCGAGCCTGGCTTCGTTGCCCGGCTCTCCCTTGCGAGCGGGCGTGGCTTTCACCTTGACGGACAATTGAATGTGATTGAGCGTCTGCTGCCAATAGTAGTCGGCCAGCGGCCAGTTCTCGGCCTTACCCGCGAACCAGAGATTCGAGGCGTGATAGTCCACCGCGACCATGGCGACACGCGCCTGCAATTGCGCCAGCTCGTCGTCGGTCATTTCCTGCGGCGCGGGGGCCGCGGCCGTGGCGGGGGAGGTGATTTCGCCCAACTGGCCGAACAGCGCCGCGCCCAGCATCAATCCCAGCATCAGGGCTATGCCCAGCTTTACGTTCAGCTCACGCATGGTGGATCTCCTTCGATTCGATCTCGACACGGCCCATGGCTTGTGGTGCAGCACGCGTTGGTCCTGCTGCGCCCCACGCACACCGCAATGCCCCGGCAGGATTCGCTGCAGCCGGCCTCATAACTCTAGTGCGCGCACTGCTCGTGTGCCCCGGAGCGATTCTGACGCATGTAACGGCAGTGCCGTGGCGGCGCTCTGCCTTGTTGCCGCTCATTGTAAGCGCTGATCCACCAAGGTGGGTATTGCGAGGCCGCTGCCAAAAAAACGGCTTGGAGAGGCGGACGCCTGCGGTCGCGTCGTCGTCTCGCTGCGTAAAACCTCGATTATTCATGGGAAAATCGCGGCGATTCGGGATTTTGACTTTTCTGGCCGCGGGATGGGCCTACAATGAACGTCGCCGGCAGCGCCGAATCCACCCACCACGGGCCACCCCCCGGCTGGCACATGCCGCCGAGGGCTGAAGGCAGCGGTCGATCGACCATATTTGGTCGACCCGATCATGCCGTCGAGTCGTCCACAGCCGGCTCGGCTGCCCGTAATCGCCTTGCAACGCAGGAGAAACAAGCATGACTCGTTCGGAGACCTCGATCTTGCGGTACTTCCGGCAGTATCGCATTGGCGCCAACGAGATGCTGTTTTTCAATTCGGGAATCGTGAAATCGCATCCGCCAGAGTTTCGCCGGGCCATGGCTTCGCTGATCGACAATGGCCTGGTGGTGGAAGAGCGGCGGCGCAATGCCTACTCGCTCACCGAGGAAGGCTACTGCGCTTCGCTTTCGGTTTCCGTCTGACGACAACGCGGTCGCTGATGAATTCACCGGGCGCTTGAAGAAATCGAGCGATGCGGCGCGCGACGAGCATCTTCCTGGCGGGCCAGATTACACTGGCGTGCGTTTGGCTGACGTCGGCGACGGCCCTCGACGCCTCGCCGGTCCCCTTTGCCATTTGCGTAGTCGATAGCGAAACCGGTCGCGGCGTGCCGCTGGTGGAATTGCGCACCGTCGACCACGTCGTCTATCTGACGGACTCCGCTGGTCTGGTAGCCGTGCGCGAGCCGGCGCTGGTGGGTCAAACCGCTTATTTCCACGTGCGAAGTCACGGATATGAGTATCCGGCGGATGGCTTCGGATTTCGCGGCAAGGCGCTGCGCGTCGTGCCGGGCGAAAGTGTCACGCTGGAGCTCAAACGCACGAGCGTCGCCGAGCGGTTATATCGCGTGACCGGCGCCGGCATCTATCGCGATAGCGTGCTGCTGGGCCGCGAGGCGCCGATCGAGCGCCCATTGCTGAATGCGCAAGTGACCGGCAGCGACAGCGTGAACACCGTGGTTTACCGCGGCCGGGTGTATTGGTTTTGGGGAGACACCAACCGGCTCGGCTATCCGTTGGGCGCATTTCACGTGCCGGGAGCGACGTCGCTGCTGCCGCGCGACGGCGGACTGCCGATCGAACGCGGCGTCGACTTGCGTTACTGGACGCGCGACGACGGCTTCGTGGCCGACACCTGCCGGATGCCCGGCGACGGTCCCACGTGGATCGACGGCGTGTGCGTGGTCCGCAACGCCGAGGGCGCCGAGCAGTTGTTCGCAAAGTACGTCAAGGTTCGCAAGGTGCTCGAAGTGTACGAGCGCGGGCTGGTGGCCTGGAACGACGAGCAACATCGCTTCGACAAAGTAGCGACGTTCGATTTCGACGCGCCAGCGTATCCCCACGGACACGCGCTGCGGCACGCGGTCGGAGCGACAGACTACGTCTATTTCGGCAATCCGCATCCGTTGGTGCGCGTGCCAGCCACTGCCGAGGCGCTGGCAGACCCCAGTCAAAGTCAATACGAAGCGTTCACGTGCCTGGCGGCGGGATGCACGCTCGACAGGCCGAGCTTCGATCGCAACGAACGCGGGGCGGTGCGCTGGAGTTGGAAGCACGGCGCGCCAGCGCCGCGGCCGGACGACCTGGCCCGCTGGATCGAACGCGGCCTGCTGTCGGAGGATCAAGCGGTGCTACGATTGCGCGACGTGGAGACCGGAGAGCCGGTGGTTGCGCATGCCGGCAGCGTGGCCTGGAACGAGTTCCGTCGGCGATTCGTGATGATCTTTGCGCAAGTCGGGGGCACATCGTACCTGGGTGAAACCTGGGTTGCCGAGGCGGAAACGCCGCTGGGGCCGTGGGTCTACGCGCGCAAGGTCGTCACGCACGACAAGTACTCGTTCTACAATCCGCGGCACCACCCGATGTTCGACGAACAAGGCGGGCGGCGGATATTCTTCGAGGGCACGTACTCGATGAGCTTCTCGGGCAACGACGTGCCCACGCCCCGCTACGACTATAACCAGATCATGTACGCCCTGGACCTGGCCGACCCGCGGCTGGTGCTGCCGGTGGCCGTGTACGAGGCGGAAGCTGGCGGAGAGCAGGCGCTGAGCGTGAGGCCCGGCGACTCGAACGCAAAGCGGATCGCCTTCATGTCGCTGGATCGCCCGCGCGCGGGCGTCGTGGCGATCGTGAGACGAATGGAGCCAGACGGTCGATTCGAACTGCAATGCGAGGCGTCCGGCGACGACAACAAGCCCATGCGGAACGTGGTCTTTTACGCCTTGCCCGCCGACGCGACGACAGACAGGACCACCGCGCCGCTGTTTGCCTGGACGCACCAAACGACCGGCGAGCGGCAGTACGCGCTGGCCGACGACGATTTGGGCGACAAGTATCGGCGCGCCGAGGAGCCGTTGTGCCGCGTGTGGCGGTATCCGCTGGCGAGCAGCATCCGCTTCGACCAGTAGTCCAGACGCGGTTTGCAGATCGGCATAGCGATCGGGGAATCAGGCTGACAGACCCAGCAGGTTCCACTCGCGCAAGAACCACACCAGCGCCATGCCGGCCACCAGTACGGTCGTGTAGTGAAAGCGGGCCGAAAGTCGCCAATAGCGGCGCGTCCAAGCGACGATCGTGCAGACCAGCACTCCAGCCACCAGGACGGCAAGCACCGGAGTTGCCAGCAACAGTCCGGACAGTAGCGGCGACAGACCATAGGCGATTTGCTCTGAATCGCGAAACTGGATGACGCCGAGTCCCAGCGTTACCAGCGCCGCCAGGCAAGTGAGCCAGCCCAGCCAACTGGCAAACTTCGAGCCGGCGGTGCGAGACGCAGGCGGATGGTGATGGCGCGAGAGAAAAGCCGCCAGCGGCCAACCAATCACCGCCGATAGAAAAACGGCCACGCAGGCCAGCAGCAAGACCAGCGTGAAGTCGGCGGACTGATACCACTTCAAGCGCTGCCAGGCGACCGGCGAGCCACTGAGAAACAAGTGCTCGGCCGGCTGCTCGCCATCGCCCTCGAACGCCACCATGCGTTGACCGTCAACCTGGCGAAACAGTCCCGGCTCGACTTCGACGAACCGCAGCGCCAGCTCGCCGCCGTTGAACGAGAGCAACAGCTCGTCGTCGTCCACGCTGGCGTCGGCCACCGAGAACATCGCGCCCAGCTTGGTCAGCGTGGTGTACGAGTGCCGGATGGCGCCGTATTTGCCCGGATACCTTTTTGCACGGCTGGCGAAATCGGCGGCAGGCTTCGGCGCCGTCTGCTCCGCGGGAGGAAAATAACGGTCCATAAGCGCTTGCAGCAGCGTGTTGCGCGCCGAACCGGCGGTGGTCGTGTTGTACGAGACGAAGAAGCCGAAGCGCCGTTGGGGCAGCAGCACGAAGTACGAATGAAACGCATGCGTGTCTCCGCCGTGCTCGATGATCTCCTCGCCGCCGTATTTCATGCGCATGAATCCGTAGGCCATGCCCTCGATGCGCGGATCGTGCGTGAACAACAGGCTGTGCATCTGGCGTGCGGTCTCGTCGTTGAGGATCTGCTGGTCTTCGTACTTGCCGTTCTGCAAGTGCATGATCATGAACTTGACCATGTCGCCGGCCGACGCGCTCATCGAGCCGGCTGGCGCTGGCGGCACATACTCGAACCCCTTCTTGACGAACCGGCCATTCGTGTACGAATAGCCTTGCGACATGTCGGGCGGCAGCTTGTCTTCGGCCGGCTGGCGCACCGTGGTATGCTGCATGTCCAGCGGTTGCAGGATGGCTTGTTCGATATAGTCTTCCCAAGGCATGCCGCTGACTTGCTGCACGATGAGGCCGGCCAGCGCCGTGCCATGGTTGGAGTAGGACGCCAGTTGGCCCGGTTTGCGCACGCGAGCGGGCAGCCTGCCGGCGAGGATCTCGTCGAGCGGTCGCAGCTCGTCGGCGCTGCGGCCGAACAAGTTGATCACGTGGTCCTCGAAACCCGGCGTGTGCGACAGCAGGTGCTTTAGTGTGATGGGCTCGGGATAGGTGGCAGGAATCTGCACGCCGTGGAGATACTGGTTGACGTCGGCGTCCAAGTCGAGTTTGCCCTCCTGGGCCAGGCGCATGACGGCCGTCCAGGTGAAGAGCTTCGAGACCGAGCCGATGCGAAACATGCTGGTGGCCGGATCGACCGGATTCTGGGCCGCCACGTCGGCATAGCCGTAGCCCTTGGCGAAGAAGGGCTTGCTGTCGACCACCACGGCGATCGTCGCGCCGGCGATGTGCTTGTCCTTGAGTTGGGCAGCCATGATGCCGTCGACGAAAGCTTCGAGCTCGGCCGGGTCGGACGGTCCGCGCCGCTCGGCCGGCGCGGGCTCGTCGTTGGTATCCTGCGCCGGCAGATGGCCGCCGGAGGTCAACAGCGCACCAGCGAAACACAGGGCGTTCAACCCCAGCCGCCTGACAGATTGCATCGTTTTAACTCCCTCGAGGATGAAAACGGCCGCCAGTGAAAATGCGCGATCAACGGCCGCCACTCAGCTTTGCACGTCGCGTCGCGGCGACGCTAGGAAGAGTTCGTCGGCGGGGGCGATTTCTTGCCGTGGCCCGGAAACACCCCTTGTCGGCAATCGCCAGTGTACCGCGCACCGAGGTCGATGGGAGCCTTACGCGCGAGAGCGTGGGACCGTCCCCGGCCTGGTTTCGCGGGCGGCATGCAGCCTGTTGAATTCTTCAACAGGCTAGAACAGCGGGCAACCGAACACCGGCATCGTGTCTGCGGTCGGTCGGCCGTCGACGGCCGCCGCCGCGGCGTCCAGGGCTTTGTTGGGGCCGACGTGGCCTCGTCCTGACGTCAGGCCGCCGGAGTATTCGCGCTGGCCAGCGGCGTTGAAGACCAGCAGCGTGCCGGAAGTGTGGCTGCCAAAGCGCTGCGACTCCAATCCCTCGGGATCGCTGACGAGCACGGCGCCACCGATGGCGGCGGCGCGCTTCATGGTCGTCGTCGATTGAGCCGGATCGTCGACGGGCAGGTGGGCCACCACGATATAGAGCGTTGCCGACGACGCCTGTTCGTGTACCAGGTGATCGAGCTCCTCCAGGCTGGCCGCCGAGCACGGACACTGGGGATGGAGAAACATCACCAGCGTCTTGCCCGCGGGAGCAAGCCGCAATTGCGAGTCGGCGGGCCAGTGCGCCGTTTCGTCGGCGGCGCGGCCCGGTCGAGTGTCGTAGTCGATCACCATCAGGAAGCCGATCACCAGGCTCACGCCCCAGAGACCGGTCAACAGCGGCCAGCGCAGCCGTGCGACGCGCTTGAGGAGCGTTTCGGAACGTTCGTCCGTGGCAGCCGAATCGGCGGTCATCGTCGGTACCTCGGTCAAGCGGAAGCCCCCACGGTGTGTGACTCGTCGAGGTTTTCGCAGCCCGGTGTCGGTGGCTTTTCCAATGCGGTGACCAGGGCGTCGACGATGGCACGATCGTGCAAGCCCCGTTCGACTTCTTCGCGCAGCACGGCCAGGGTCTCCTGGGGCGACAGCGCGGCGCGATAGTGACGCTGCGCGGTGAGCGCGTCGTAGACGTCTGCCACTGCGAGGATCTGAGCCAAGAGCGGCACTTCGTCGCCGCGCAGGCCCAACGGATAGCCCGAGCCGTCCAGCCGCTCGTGATGAAACCGCACGACCGGCAGCGCGTCGCCAAAGGTGCGCAGCGGCACGAGCAGCCGGTATCCATGCTCGGAGTGTTCGCGGACCAAGGCGCGCTCTTCGTCGGTAAGGGGTCCCGACTTGAAGAGAATGGCGTCGGGAATGACGATCTTGCCGATGTCGTGGACGCGCCCGGCCCGCCGCAGGGCCTTGAGGTCGCGGTCGCCCAGTCCCAATACCCGGCCGATGCTCACCGCATAGTCGGCGACCCGTTCCATGTGATTGGCCAGCAGCGGGTCGCGACCTTCGATGGCCCGAGCCAACGCAAACACGACGGTCTCGGCGTCTTCGAGCACGTCCATGTCGCGTTTGCTGCGGACCAGGGCCCGCACGCGCGTGACCAGCTCGATGCGGTCGATGGGCTTGGAAATGAATTCGTCGGCCCCGGCCTCGATGGCGCGCAGCTTGTCGTCACGTGAGGCCGGTGTGGTCATCATCAGGACGGGTATCCATTGCGTGCGCGAGTCATGCTTGAGGCGCCGGCAGAAGTCGAAGCCCGTCAATCGCGGCAGCATCGCGTCCATCACGATCAGGTCGGGCTGATCCTTGTGGCACAGCTCGAGCGCCTCGCCGCCGTCGCGAGCGTGCAGCAGGCGATAGCCCTCGGCAGCCAGGCAGCCTTGCAGCATTTGCAGGTTCTTGTCCTGCTCGCCGACCAGCAGCACGCAGGCATCGGAAAAAGCGGCGTGCGGCTTTGCGCCACAACCGACGACGCGGTTTCTTCCGGTTTGCTTGGCCTGGTACATGGCGGCATCGCCGCGCTGAACCAGCGTTTGGCCGTCGGCCGCGTCGTTCGGGTACGACGCGACGCCCAGGCTCATGGTCACCTGCAAATTGCCGCCGTCCGGCAAAGGCACTTGCAACTCGGCGACGCTGGCGCGGATCCGCTCGGCCACCCGCAGCGCGTCCTCTGTCTCGGTCTGCGGCAGCAGCACCACGAATTCCTCGCCGCCGTACCGCACCACGGTGTCAGAAGCGCGCATCAGGCGGCGCAGCGTCTCGGCGATGGCCTGCAATACCTTGTCGCCGGCAGCGTGGCCGTGGGTGTCGTTGACTTGCTTGAAGTGATCGACGTCGCCAAAAATGGCGGAATATGTGTAGCCGTGGCGCTCGGCAAGCCGGAGTTGCTTCTGCAGGGTGTCGCGCATGTAGCCGTGCGTGTACAGCCCGGTCAGGCTGTCGGTGACGGCCTGGCGCAGGGCTTCGTCGCAGCGGTTGTTGAGTTGATCGAGCGAGCGCTTGAGACGCAACAGCCGGCCGGTGCGAGCCTCGAATTCCAGCCGATCGAATCCCTTGATGATGAAGTCGTCGGCCCCCAGCTCCAGCGCCTTGACGCGATCGTTCAACTCCGCCATGCCGCTGACCACCAGGATCGGTACGTGCCCGCAGGCGGGGTCGTTCTTGATGGCCGAAATCAACTCGTAGCCGGAGAGGTCGGGAAGCAGCAGATCGAGCAGAACCAGGTCGGGCTGGCGCTGGCGCACCAGCGCAAGCCCCTGGTTGGCGTTGACGGCCGAGCAGGTTTCGAACTGCAGGTCGGACAGATGCGCTTCCAGCAGTCGCCGGTCGTGCGGAGCATCTTCGATGATGGCGATCAGCGGCAGGCTGTGGTCGCAGGCCGCGGCGGAATCGCGCGGCTGCGATTGCGCCCCAGCCTGGGCGGGCTCGTCGCGCTGGCCACGC
>JBGSYQ010000009.1:0-29093 GCA_041750795.1 Pirellulales bacterium
GCCAACGACGCGGGCCGGGCCGTGGCGCTGGTGGCCGAGATCTTGTCGAACGCGGCCGAGCCGATCAACCTTCGACAGCATGCGGCGACGGCGCTGGCGCGCATCAACAGCGACGAGGCACGGGCACAATTGCTGGCCCAATTGCAGACCGCGCCCGAGCGGCTGGCCGTGGAGATTGCCTCCGCCCTGGCCGATAGTCCCCAGGGCGGCGAGAGCCTGCTGGTGGCCGTGGCCCAGGGCAAAGCGTCCGCGCGGCTGCTGCAAGAGAACAACGTCGTAACGCGCCTCAAGGGTCGCAACCTGACGAACTTCGACGAACGTCTCAGCAAACTCACGGCCGGACTACCGCCGCAGGAGCAACGGATTCGTGAGCTGATTGAACAGCGCCGGCAGCTTTTGGCGGACCGACGGCCCGACGTGGATCGCGGCGCCGCGGTGTTCGAAAAGCACTGCTCCAACTGTCACCGCATCGGCGATCAAGGAGCGAAGGTTGGCCCCAATCTCGACGGCGTGGGCATTCGCGGCGCGGAGCGGTTGCTGGAGGACATTCTGGATCCCAGTCGTAACGTCGACCAGGCCTTCCGCACCACGCAGATCGTCACTGCCGATGGCAGGATCCTCACCGGACTGGCGCTGCGCGAGGAAGGCGAGATCGTGGTGCTGGCCGATGCCCAAGGCAAGGAACTGCGCGTTGGCAAAGACGAAATCGAACAGCGCGCCGAGAGCCAACTGTCGCTGATGCCCTCGAACGTCCCCGACCTGGTGAATGACGAGGAGTTCGTACACCTAATTGGATATTTGCTCGAGCAGCGCGCCAAGCCAACGACGGGCACCGACGCAACGGCCAGCGAGTAAGGCAACCCATGGTCACCCACTGCAGGCTAAGTGCGAAGTATGGCTAAAGCGAACACTACAGCTAGTTGCGACAAGAATGCCATGCCGCGTGATCTCCCGGATCCGTTGGCCAGGCAGAAAGGAAAGGGTTCTCTTTACTTACACCAAGAATAGCAGCAAGTGCATCAAATAACCCAGCGGGGTGCGGTTGTGATGGAATGGCAATACTCTACGCGCGGAGACTCGACAGCACATGCACCGGTTGATAGTAGTGCGTCGGAGACATTGCAACAGATGTGCGCTCACATCGCCACCAACGTTCTTCCCCGCAATGACAAGGCTGCGTGGGACTACTTGCGAGTCGAACTCTGGTCAGATTCTGGCCGCATCATAGTGTTCCCAGCGTCTACAACTTCACGGCAACGGATCGAAAAGGCGGCTTGTCAGGTTATTTTTGGCGAATTGCTGCAACTATACGAGCAACTAGCGAATTCTGAGATTGATGACGATGAATTCACTCGGATTGTAGAAGCCGAGGAACGAAAATGGATCGAGGGATTTCTTAAAGCCGCGCGTAAATCAGAATTGCGTGGATATCGAGTCATTTTTTTCAGCGGTAACAGTGAAGAGCACCTGGAAGACACGACCGTGTAGGCAACTGCGGTCCACGACAGATTTGAGGACGGCCGGAAACGCGGGCATCGTGGACGCATTATTTTGAGCCTCGGACGTCGGCCATTGGCCAAAGTCGAGGGTCAAACGTTGCGCGTCGCTGCGCTCAGCATTTCTTGATTGCTCTTTGCAGCGCTGTGCCCATGTCGGCGGGGCTTTGGGCGACTTCGATGCCGGCGGCTTCCAGCGCGGCGACTTTTTCACTGGCCGTGCCTTTTCCGCCCGAGATGATCGCGCCGGCGTGCCCCATGCGCCTGCCCGGCGGTGCGGTGCGGCCGGCGATGAAGGCGGCCACGGGCTTGGTGACGTGTTGCTTGACGTAGGCCGCGGCCTCCTCCTCGGCGGTGCCGCCGATCTCGCCCATCATCATGATGGCTTCGGTGGCGGGATCGGCCTGATAGAGCTTGAGCAGGTCGATGAACGAGGTGCCGACGATCGGGTCGCCCCCCAAGCCCACGCAGGTCGACTGGCCCAGGCCCAGGCCGGTCAACTGCCAGACGGCCTCGTAGGTGAGCGTACCGCTGCGGCTCATCACGCCCACCGGACCCTTCTTGTGGATGTAGCCCGGCATGATGCCGATCTTGCACTCCTCGGGCGTGATCACGCCGGGACAGTTCGGCCCCACCAGCGTCGAATCGCTCCGCCGAACAATCTCGTACACTCGGACCATGTCGATCACCGGCACACCCTCGGTGATGGCAATCACGACCTTGACACCGGCGTCGACTGCCTCCAGGATCGCATCGGCCGTGAAGGCGGGGGGCACAAAGATCATCGTAGCATCGGCGCCGGTTTGCTTGATCGCTTCGACGACGGTGTCGAACACCGGCACGCCGTCGATCGTTTCGCCTCCTTTGCCGGGAGTCACGCCAGCCACGATCTGCGTGCCATAGTCGGCGCAGCCCTTGGCGTGAAACTGGCCCACCTTGCCGGTGATGCCTTGAACCAGGACCCGCGTCTGCTTGTTGATCAGAATGCTCATGCCGGTGGGTGATTTCTCAACGCTAAAGTTTTAGAGAAGCTATGACGGTTGGGGATTTCCCTTGCCTGCGCTTCGGGCTGGTGTTCGTGTTGGCGCGTCGTTTCCGAATCGTCAGGCGGCCGTGATCGCGGCAACGACTTTCTTGGCGGCATCGGTCAGGCCGTTGGCGCTGATGATGTCGAGCTTGCTCTCGGCCAACAGCTTGCGGGCTTGCTCTACCTCGGTGCCTTCCAGCCGCACGACCAACGGCACGTTGAAGCCGACCGACTGATAGGCTTCCAATACGGCCGTGGCAATCGTCGTACACTTCATGATGCCGCCGAAAATGTTGACGAGCACTCCCTTCACGTTCTTGTCCGACAGCAGGATGCGAAAAGCTTCGGTGACTTGCTCGACGTTGGCGCCGCCTCCCACGTCGAGAAAGTTGGCCGGTTCGCCGCCGTGCAGCTTGATCAAGTCCATGGTGCTCATGGCCAATCCGGCGCCGTTGACCAGGCAGCCGATGTTTCCGTCGAGCTTGACGTAGCTCAAGCCGGCTTGCGCGGCGCGAACTTCGGCCGGTTCCTCTTCCGACAGATCGCGCAGCTCGGCCAGATCCTTGTGTCGGAACAGAGCGTTGTCGTCGAACGTCATTTTGGCATCCAAAGCCAGCAACTCGCCGGCGCCGGTCACTACCAACGGGTTGATCTCCGCCAGGCTGCAATCGCATTTCACGAACACGCGGCACAACGCCTGCATGAACTTCTCGGCCGAGCGCACGCTCTTGCCTTTCAGACCCAACAGCGCCGCCAGCTTGCGAGCCTGAAAGCTGAACAGCCCGCTGTCTGGGTGAAAGTGCTCGCGGAAAATCAGCTCGGGCGTTTTGGCGGCCACCTCTTCGATGTTCATGCCGCCCTCGCTCGAGACCATCAGTGCCGGCAAGCCTGCCGCTCGATCGACCACGATGCCCAGGTACAGCTCGCGGGCGATGTCGCAGCCCTCTTCGACCAGCACCTGGTGTACGACTTGTCCCGCCTCGCCGGTCTGGATGGTGACCAGGTGGTTGTGCAGCAAGGCGGCGGCGACCTGTTTGGCTTCGGCGGCACTCTTGACCAGTTGCACGCCGTGCTGCTGGGGGTTTTCCTTGGTGGTGCCCTTGCCGCGGCCGCCGGCATGAATTTGGGCTTTGACGACCGCGATCTTGCTGCCCAATTCCGCAAAGGCGATTTCGGCCTCCGCAGGCGAACGAGCCACCACTCCCCGCGGCACGGCCACGCCGGCCTCGCGCAGGATCTGCTTGGCTTGAAATTCGTGAATCTTCATCCCGGACGTGTCCCCTCGAAGATGGCCCGCCCTTGGATAGGACGCGGCGAGCCGGAAGCAAGTAAGTCGGCGATTATAGGAGGCGCGTCGCCGGAGGGTCAAGCGACACGCGCTTGCTTGACCTTCGGGGGGCGTCCGCGCTATAGTTGGCCATGATGGCACCTCGCAATGCGCGCCTTGGGCGCTCCAGCAATCCGCTCGACTCGGCCACCGAATCGCACGTTCGCCAGGCCCTGGAAGAGGCCGGTTGCCGATACACGCGGCAACGGGCCGAGGTATTCGCGTTCCTGCAAGGGGTCGAGTCGCACCCGACCGTCGAAGAGGTCTATCGCGCCGTGCGCCGACGAGTGCCACGGATCAGCCTGGCCACGGTCTACAACGCGCTTGAGGCCCTGGTCTCAGCCGATCTGGCCGCCAAGCTGACCAGCGACGACGGACGCTCGCGCTACGACTGCCGCAGCGACGAGCACTATCACCTGCGCGACGTAGAGACGGGCGAAATTCGCGATCTGCCCGTCGATTTCGATCCGCAGCTCCTGGCCAAGCTCGATCCCAAACTCGTCGACAAGCTAGCCGGCTCCGGTTTTCAAGTCACCGGCTATCGGCTGGAAGTGCTGGGCCGCTTCGGCAAGTGACCGGGGTTGCCCGGACGTCGAGCCACCGAGTTCGCAGCGCACACCAAGAGTGGATCAGAATCTTTTATGGATTCTCCTTCCTCTGCGCTACTCTGCGGCATCCGCGTTTCGAGTCAGCAGTATCAGTCTGTATGCTCATTTGCCGCCGCGCCCTTTGGCGATCAGCGTTTGCAGATCTTTCCAGCTGCGGGTATTGACCACGTCGCGCTTGGTCAATCCGCCGCGGCGTGCTTGCAAGATACCATAGCGCAGCACGCTGAGTCCTTCGGCGCTGTGCGCGTCGCTGGAGATGACGACCGGAACGCCGTGGCGCTTGGCCGCGGCGCAGGCCACGTCGTCCAGGTCGAGGCGACTCGGATTGGCGTTGAGCTCCAGGAACTTGTGGTTAGCTTTGGCCGCCTGGAACACGGCCTCCAGGTCGATCTCGTAGGCTTTGCGACGATTGATCAGTCGACCGGTGGGATGCGCAATCGCGCAGACGAGCGGATTGTGAAGCGCATCGACCACGCGCCTGGTGATCTGTTCGCGCGACTGGTTCTGGCCGTAGTGCACGCTGGCCACGACCCAATCGGCCTCGGCCAGCACGTCGTCGGGCAGGTCGAGTCCGCCCTTTTCGAGGACATCAACCTCGACTCCCTTGAGCACTTTTAATCCGCGCAATGACTTGTTGAGATTGTCGATTTCTTTCCACTGCCGGCGCAGCTTCGCGCCGTCGAGGCCGTTGGCCATGGTGACGCGCTTGGAATGGTCGGTGATGGCGATGTACTGGTGCCCGCGTGCGCGGGCCGCGGCGACCATTTCTTCGAGCGTGGCTTTGCCATCCGTGGCGGTCGTGTGCATGTGCAGGTCACCCGCCAGATCGTCCAGCTCGATCAGCTTGGGCAGCTTGCCTTCGGCCGCCCATTCGAATTCCTGCCGCGCTTCGCGAATCTCGGGCGGAAACCACGGCAGGTCGAGCGTGTCGTAGACATCCTTCTCTGTTTTGCCGGCGACGAACGTCTCCGTGTCGCCGTCGATGCGAAACACGCCATATTCATTGATCTTCAGGCCGCGGTCCTTGGCCATTCCGCGCAGCACGATGTTGTGCTGCTTTGAGCCGGTGAAATAGAGCAACGCGGCGCCGAAGCTCTTGGCCGGCACAACGCGCATGTCGATTTGCAGCCCGTCGACCAGGCGTATCGACATTTTGGTCCCTCCGCGTCCGATCACCGCTTCAATGTCCGGAAATGTGGCCAGGCAATCCATCACGTCGTCGGCGTCGCTCGACACCACGAGAATGTCCAGATCGCCCACCGTTTCGCGTCCGCGACGGTAGCTGCCGGCCATTTCCAGTTGTTTGACGCTTTTGCACGCATCGAGGTGCCGACGCAGAGCCTGCGCGATCTGATCGGCGAGGGCCCACAGCATGCGGTCGCCGGCGGTCTGGGCCAATGTCATGCCGGCCAGAATGGCTTCCTCGGTCTTGGCGCCGAAGCCCTTCAGCTCGCGCACGGCGTGGGCTTCGCACGCGGCCTTGAGCTGATCGAGCGTGGAGATTTTCAGCTCGCGATACAGCGTGGCGGCCTTCTTGGGGCCCAAACCGGGAATGCGCAAGATGGCCAGCACGCTGGCCGGCACCTGCGCTTGCAGCTCTTCGAGCATCGGCAACGTGCCGGTCTGACAGAGCGTGGTCACTTTCTCAGCCAGATCCTTGCCCAGGCCCGAGATCTCGGTGAGATCGGCCTGTGGCTGCTTGAGCAGATCGTCCATCTGCTGCGGATAGTCGCGGATGGTGCGGGCGCCGTTGCGATAGGCGCGGACGCGAAATGGATTAGCGTCCTGAAATTCGAGGATGTCCGCGATCAGATCGAAGACTTCCGCAATCCGCACGTTGTTCATCGCATTTCTCCGAACCCTGGCTGTCGACTGCCCGGATATTCTAGAGACCCGCGCGGAACCGCCCAAGGCGCATGAAAAAGACCCGTCGTTCGCACCGCAGCGAGGACGGGTCGGCGTGGGTCGCTCTGAGGTTGCTCAGAGTCTCATCAGAGATGGATGTTCACACATTACTTGCCGGCGGCACGCCAGGCATCGTCGTTGTATTCGGCGACGGGCTTAACGTCGGAAACCAGCCGCGCCGTCATGGCCTGACGAATCGGCCTGGCGGTCATGCGATCGCTGCCTTCCGGATCCAGCGCGCGCGGCTCGCCCATCGAGCTCGAGGGATTGAACTGCAAGGGCTGCATCGATGGCGGCGTCACGCGCGACTCGGGCTCTTGCTCCGACAGCGGCTTCTCGAACGTTTGCGGCGTGCCAAAGGAGGGCGACGGCGATTCGCTGGTCGGCTCCGACGAGTAAGGCGAAATCTCCGGCGACAGGCTCGGAACGCTGGTTACTGAACCATTGGTGATCGGTCCGCTGATCGCAGGGGCCGGCGCCAGGCTGGTCACGGTCGACCCGACCACGCCCGCGGGCGGAGCCTGGGCATAAGGCGTTTGGGTGTAAGGCGCCGGATTGTAGTTCGAGGTGGCCGCTCCAGGCGCACAGCACGCCGGAGCCGCCGCCACCGGGGCAGCCTGCGCGGCATAGCCGGCGGTCACCGGCATGGCCGGATAAGCAACAACTCGGGCCGCAGGAGCGCAACCCGTGGCGCATGCCGGGGCATAGTTTGCCGTCACCACGGGGCGATAGGAGGTGTAAGGGACCATGCGCGCTTGCGAGACAAACGAAGTCACAGGGCTCATCACCGTGCGCGGACAGCCCGTGCAAGGATCGCAGGTCGTCATCGGCCGATACGTCACGACCGGCACTTGCTGATACACGGTGCGAAAGCAGGTCTGCGGCATATAGCTGACGGTCGGTTGCGGGCAGCACGCGGGCTGCGGGCAACAGGCCGGCGCTGCCACCGGTGCGTAGTAGGTGGTTTTGGGGGCGCCGCCGAAACAGCGCCGCAGAAACTCACAAGCGTCCGCTTGCGGTGCGGGCAACGTCAAACACGTCAGAACGATCACCGCGCCTCGCGCTTTTTGAGCGAGCATGCTTCACACTCCCTTTGGAAGTAAAGGCCTCAAATCTCGTTAGACCGGCGATGGCACCTAACGTCAAGTATGCGTGCAAGCCCCGCGATCATTTGGTGGAAGATTCCGATTAACGAAACTCCAACCACTTCATCGATCGTACGGACTCGGAAAGCTGCGTGACGAACGCGCATTGGTCGGCACGTACGCACCAGGCTCCCGCGCAGCGACAAACTGCTTGCAAAACTTTAGATCAAGAATTGCGCCAGGCGCAAGAATTCCGCGAAATTGTCAGCCATCAGGCCATTGCTGGCGCCCGACTGCCGGCGCCATTTCCCGGGCATTCCCACCCGCTAAAATCGTCACAGCTGACCCAATCGGACACCTGGGACCGGCCAGTCAGGAAAGCTAGCGCGCGGCGATCGAAAGCCTCAGGCGCCGTTCGACGTGGGGTGTGCCAAGCGCAGTTGCTCGTAGCAGTCGTACAGCGCAAAGAGCGATTCGCGCAGATCGCCGCCGTTTGCCGCAAAGTGCCGGGATACGACGTCCGCCGAAATCGCACCGCGCCGTTCGCCGAGCAAGGCATCGACGATGGTCTGCAGCGTGGCCAGCGACGGCGCCAGCCGAGCGAGCAAGGGCAGCCCCACGTCGTCGTGCGCCGTGACCAATAGCGCCCAGCCTTCCCGGCGGCAAGCGGCACGCAACTGCCAGCGGCTCCAGCGATTAAGTTGCTCGTATCCATCGACGAGAATCGTTCCGGCGCCCGCACTGCGAGCGGCTTTCCGCCAGTCCGCCGGCAGCTTTCGCTGGCCGTCGCGCAAGGCGGTCAACCAGCCGGGCTTGCCCTGCGCAGCCAGCACCGGCATGAGCGCAACCAACAGCGTCGACTTGCCCACGCCGTGCGGCCCCACGATCTGTGCCTGCCATCCCAGTGCGGCAAAGCGCGCGACGGTCGCTACGGCGCTGTCGTGCGGCGGAAAGATAAATGGCAGCGCACCCGGCCGAGTGCAGCGCGTCGAGAACGGGTTGACTGCAACTGCGTCGCCGGCCGTCACGTGGTCACCTCGTGCGGCTGCGGAACGTTGCCCAGATGAAACGCCAACTCGTCGGACAACTCCTTGCCGCGCACCAGGAACACGCGTGCCCGCACTCGCCACCCGATCTTGACGATCAGGCCGTCGTAGCTGAGCGGACTGTTGGGCAACACGGTGCTAAAGCGTCGCGGCTGGTGCAGATCGATGGGCGATCCGTCCTGCGGTTCGATCCGTTCGAAGTAGTGAATGGACAGGTCTTCGTCGCCCTTGCCTTCGGTTTGCCAAAGGACCGAGATTTCGACGGCGCGCACTTCGCCCGGCGGAATTCCTTCCACGCCGAGGCGGCCCGCCAGCAGGTCGCCCGGCTGATAGGCGCGCGGGCGGTCGTCGAGTTGTAATCGCAGTTGGGGCGCGTTCATCGCTACGAGTGTCCCTGGACCGGCGGATTGACGACGATCTGAAACACGCGCTCATAGTCGGGCCAATTGTCCACGTTGCCTTTGACGATCAGCTTCCAGTTCACTTCGTTGTGGTCGGCCTGAAACGAGTGCATGGCGCCCCGTGGTACGGCGATCTCGCAGCGGCTCTCGAACGGCAGCGATTGGTCGATCTCCAACCCCTCGCGCACGAAGCAGCGCTCGAAGAACACGCGCCGCGTCTCGGTGCGAGTGTCGGTGCCTTGCCGATACGTGGCCTTTTCGTCGCAGGCCAACCACAGTTCCAGCGAGTTCAACTTCAAACGGCCGGCTTGCGATACCAGTGCGTCCACGGTTCGGCCCGGCGCCAGCGGATGCTCCGAAACCTCGATCCAGGTCGGCCCAACGCCCTTGGCCACCAGTGCCAGGCGCACCAGGTAGGCCACCAGCCCCACGCCCAGCGCCACGAAAGGCACCATCATCACCGTCAGGATCCAATCGGGCTCACCCCGCGCAAAGCTGCCCAGCACCATCACCACGAAGATCGAGACGATGCCATTCCACAACAGGCACGCCATTCCCACGGCCACCAACGTCAGGCTGGTCGTGGGCGCCGCCGGCAAGCGATAGCGCAGCTTCGTGCCGGGACTGTTGGTGACGTTGGAGTCGATCGGCACGGTCGGAAACGTCCGATTGCCCGACTGCGGATCGAACAGGTCCAATTGCGCGGCGCGCTGCGCCATCAGCGCCCGGCGCTCGATCGACGCGTTCCACTGCACCAGGGTATAGAGCAATCCGCCGCCCCCGATGATCACGAACGAGATGGGCACCAGCAACAACAGGTAAAGCCAGCCGCTGTAGCCGCGCACCAGCACCGCCGATTGGGGGTCGATCGGGTCGTACCAACAGGGGTATCGATTGCCGACCTCGAACCGATCCAGCACGGCCTCAACCGCCTCGCGATCCGGAGAATAAGAGCGCGTCACGTCGTAGGCCATCGAACCGTACACGCGGCCCGCCACGTGGTAACGGATTTCGAACTCGGGCAGGTAGCCCGCCGGCTCGTCGTCGGTGGCCGGGCGCTCGTCGATCCGCTTGGCGATCACGATGCAGGTGGTTTCCGCGAACTGGCGATTGGCGCGCCACTCGGGCCAGACGAGCACCGATACGATCGCGGCCAAGGCGATGCAGCCGATCGCGAAAAAGCTGCCGAAGAAGAGGGCCTCGCCCACGTCGCCGGCCGCACGCGAGCCGGTGCGCCGGTCGCCGCGTTTCTTTTCGTAGAGTCGAAACCAGCGAGCCACGCGGGAACCTCCTCCCAACGTGAACGGTTGCCGCGCCCCACAGGCGGCACGGTGCGTCCGCCCCCCCTCCTCGACCACGAGCCGAGGTGCCGCCCAAGACGCCGACACACTATAATCGCCGCGACGACGCGCGGCTTTGCCCCGTACGAACCGTTCACTGCCACCTATTCTGGACTTTCCAACTTGAAAGGACAACGGGATGACGGGTACTTCGCTTTGCCGGCGACATTCCGGGCAACAAGGATCGAGACGCGCGTGGTGCCCGACCATCGGCCCCGGATTCCTGTTGGCTCTAGCGTGGGCAGTGACGACCGCGCAGGCCGGCGATTGGCCGCAGATTCTTGGACCGCACCGCAACGGGCTGGCCGACGATGAACGCCTTGCCGCCACGTGGCCGGAGACGGGACCGAACGTGATTTGGCAACGCGCCGTGGGGCAGGGCCTGGCGGGACTAGCCATTCGCGGCGACGTCGCTGTGATGTTCCATCGCCTGGGCGATGAGCTTGTGGGCGAAGGGCTCGACCCAGCCACGGGCAAGCCGCGCTGGAAGGCCTCGTTTCCCACCCGCTACGTCAGCACCATCTCCCCCGACAATGGACCGCGCTGCGTGCCGTTGATCGACCAGTCGCGCGTGTTTCTGCTGGGCCCGGCAGGTGAGCTGCAGTGCGTGGAGTTGGCCAGCGGCAAAAAGCTTTGGTATCGCAACGTGCTGGAAGACTTCGACGCGCCGGAGGGCTACTTCGGTGCCGGCAGTAGCCCGATCGTCGAAGACGGCAAGCTGCTGCTCAACGTCGGCGGCAAAGGCGGAGCGGGCATCGTCGCGTTGTCTGTGGCCGACGGGAGGACTCTTTGGAAATCGACGGATGAAGCCGCCAGCTACTCGTCTCCCACCGCGGCCACGCTCGACGGCGTGCGACATGTCATGTTCGTCACACGGCTGAACGTCGTGTCGCTCGACCCCACCAGCGGTGCGGTTCGCTTTCGCTTTCCCTTCGGCGCCCGGGGGCCGACAGTGAACGCGGCCAACCCCTTAGTCCTGGGCGATCACTTGTTCGTATCGTCCAGCTATGGCGTCGGCGCACGTTGGGTGAAGTTCTCCGCGCACGGATCCGAGGTCGAGTGGGAAAGCGACCAGGTGATGTCGAGCCAGTACGCCACCAGCGTCGAGAAGGACGGCTATCTCTACGGCATCGACGGCCGGCAAGACGTAGGTGTGGCGCGACTGCGCTGCTTTGACCTGCGGACAGGGACGATCGCGTGGACGAAGGAGGATTTCGGCACCGGCAACTTGATCCTGGCCGGCGGCAAGCTGCTGATCTTGAAGACCGACGGCGAACTGGTGTTGGCCGAGCCATCGCCCCAGGCGTTCCGCCCACTGGCCCGCGCAACGCTGTTCGAAACCACGGCGCAGGCGCTGCCGGCACTGGCCAAGGGGCGGCTGTTCGCGAGGGACACGCAGACGCTCAAGTGCGTGTACGTAGGGGAAACGGTCAAGAAGTAGGCTGGGCAGCGGCTCGGGAGCGCAGCGTTCGGGCGGGAAGTGTGCAGACGGCGCAAAAAACGAGCCAGGACAGCCCTCGGCCCGCCGGGCTGTCCTGGCCATGGATCAAACGAGCACTTGGCGCGGCGGCCTCATACCGCGACGGCCTCCCGCTTCAAACGGCGGAAGAAACCGACCCCTTCCAACGCCTTGTACACCTCTTCCAACGTCTTCTCGCCGAAGTTCGAAATGCTCAACAGATCCTCGCGGGTACAGTGGAGCAGATCGTTCACGGTGAAGATGCCTCGCTCCTCGAGACAGTTGGTGGTGCGGACCGACAGACCGATCTCAGCCGTGCTCATGTCCAACCGCGCGGTCAGATCGTCAGCCTGGCTCTCGGTCGTTCGCAACGGAATGCGCGTCATTGGGTTCCCTCCCGATAAGAGTTGTTGTGTGTGGCAGGCAGTGCGCATCGAGGATTCTGCCTTGCCCGCGGCCGGTCCTTGTTGGCCGCATGACGCGCGATACTATACCAACTTATTTGGAAAATGGTACCGGTTAGGCAAATTTTTCGGCCTCCAGTGCTAGCACGTCCGGTCCGTGGCCAAACGGTGGTCGCATGTCGCGCGTCGACGTGCTTCGCGCAGCTCCGGATGAGACAAAACGCGCGTTAACCATTTCCGCCGAACGCCGCTTCGGCGCCGGCCCCCTCGCCGCCGGACGCACGCGTATACTATAAAGTGGGCATGTCAGGGCGACTTTGCGGCAACCAACCAGGACCGAGCGCGCGTGTGGAGTGATCTCATCAATTCGCTGACCCCCGCGCAGCGCGAGGCCGTCGAGCATCTCGAGGGCCCGCTCTTGATCCTGGCCGGGCCCGGCAGCGGCAAGACCCGCGTGATCACGCACCGCGTGGCTAACCTGTTGCGGCACGGCGTGCCGGCGCGGCAGATCGTGGCCCTGACCTTCACGAACAAGGCGGCCGACGAGATGCGCCAGCGCATCGAACAACTGGCGCCCGGCCAGGCCGTGACGATGAGCACGTTTCACCGTTTCTGCGCCCGCCTGCTGCGACACTATGCCCCGGCCGTAGGTCTGGCCGAGAACTTCACCATCTACGACACTTCCGACAGCCGCCACGTGCTGCGCCGCACGCTCGACGAGCTGCAGATCGACGCCACCTTGTACACGCCCGAGCGGATTGCCTCGGCCATCAGTTGGGCCAAGAACAAGCTGATAACGGCCGAGCGCTATGAACCCCGCTCTGGCCATCCACTCGGTCATATCGTGGCACGCGTCTACCCTGCCTATCAGGCGCGGCTGCTGGCCTCCAGCGCCGTCGATTTCGACGACCTGCTGCTGCACGTGGCCTCCCTGTTGCGCGACAATCCCGAAACGCGGGCCACGCTCGACGAGCGCTACCGCTACATCCTGGTCGACGAGTACCAGGACACCAACTTGGCGCAGTACACGATCGTCCGCGGGCTGGCGATCGATCATCCGAACCTAGCGGTCACCGGCGACCCCGATCAATCGATCTATGGCTGGCGCGGCGCGAACTTGAGCAACATTCTTGACTTCGAGGACGACTACCCCGACGTCCGCGTGGTGAAGCTCGAGCAGAACTATCGCAGTACAAAGCGAATCTTGCGCGTGGCCGACGCGCTGATCGCCTATAACAAGCGCCGCAAGCAGAAGGGGCTGTTCACCGAGAACGAGGAAGGGCAGGGCGTTCGCTTGACCGCCTATGCCACGCAGAAGGGAGAAGCCGAAACTATCGCGGCCTACATGGCCGACGAGGTTCGCTCGGGACGTCGCCGGCCGCGCGACTTCGCGATCTTCTACCGCGTCAACGCGCTGTCGCGCAGCCTGGAGTTCGCGCTGCGCGATCAGGGCGTGCCGTTCCAGATCGTCAACGGCGTGGAGTTCTATCAGCGCAAAGAGATCAAGGACGTGCTGGCCTACTTGCACCTGCTCAACAATCCGCGTGACGACAACGCCTTTTTGCGCGTCATCAACACGCCGCCGCGCGGCATCGGACGCACCACCGTCCAGCGATTGACCGAGCACGCGGGCCGCAATGGCCAATCGCTGTTGGACGCCGCCCGCGAGTCGGGACTGATCGAATCGCTCAACAAGCGCGCCGCCGTGGCCGTGGCAAAGTTCGTTGCCGTGTACGATCAGCTTTCGGTTCACGCCGCCGAGCCGGTCGAGTCGATCCTGGGGCACGTGCTATCCGCGTCCGGATACCACCAGTTCCTGGCCGACTCGGAAGACGAGGAAGACCAGGAACGGCTGGCCAATATCGAGGAATTGCTGACCGCGGCCCGCGAGTTCGACGAGCATAACCCGACCGACGCGCCGCTGGAATCGTTTCTCGAAGAGGCCTGCCTGGTCAACGACACCGATGCCTGGGCCGCCGATGACGACCAGGTCACGCTGATGACGCTGCATGCCTCCAAGGGGCTGGAGTTTCCGGTGGTGTTCATCGTGGCCTTGGAAGAGGGCCTTCTGCCCCACGAGCGCAGCCGCGAAAACGTGGAGCTGCTGGAGGAGGAGCGGCGGTTGCTGTTCGTCGGCATTACCCGAGCACGCCAGGAATTGCACCTCAGCCTGGCCACCTATCGCGAGTTTCGCGGGCAGCGGCGCCGCACCGTGCCCAGCCAGTTCTTGATGGAATTGCCGCGCCACGAGATGGTCGTCAACGAGCCGAGCGGCGCGTTTGTCGATTCGGCCGATCGCGATTGGGAATCGCACGAGCTTCCGGACGCAAACGATGCGTCGCACTGGAGCCAGGACGACGGCGACGTCGACTTTGATCCCACCAGGCTCGAGCAGGAGACGCCGACGGAGATTCCGGCGCCGGCTATCGGCGCTTCGCAGGCGCCCATCGCCACGGCGCCGCTCTCAAGGGCGCCGCTCACGACAGCCGCCGAATTGCAGCAGCCGCAAGCGGTCGAAACGCCGCGCGTGCCGCCCGAGGCCTTTCACCAGGGCATGGTCGTACGGCATCCGGAGTACGGGCTGGGTAAGATCGTGGCGCTGGGTGGCAGCGGCGACCGCCGCACGGCCAGCGTCGCCTTTGCATCGACCGCCGGCGAGAAGAAGTTCATGCTCGCCAAGAGTCCGCTACGGCCGGCGAAAACATCGTAGCATTTTCAACGGCCGACACTCCGCACATGCCCACCGCCTACCCCAAGATAGCCCAACTCAAGAGCGTCGACCAACTGCGCCGGCGCCTGGCGTTGCTGGGTGTCTCGCTGCCGGTCGATGACGAGATCCTCACGGCGGCCGCCGGTTCGCCATTGGAGGCGCCGATCGATATCGCAGGGTTTCGCGTGGGCAATCGCTGGTGCATTCACCCGATGGAAGGCTGGGACGCCCATCGCGACGGTTCCCCCTCGGAGCACACGCTGCGCCGCTGGCGAAACTTCGGCGTCAGCGGCGCGAAGCTGATCTGGGGTGGCGAAGCGGCCGCGGTCGTGCCCGCCGGACGCGCCAATCCGAATCAAACGCTGGCTACTGCCGACAATCGAGCCGGTTTGGCCGCGCTGCTCAATGAGCTCACGCAGGCCCACGAGGCATCGTTCGGTGACGTGTCGGACCTGTGGATCGGCTTGCAGTTGACACACTCGGGGCGCTTCTGCCGGCCCGAGGGTCCGCCCGCGCCGAAAATCGCGTATCATCATCCATTGTTGGATGCGAAGTTTCACATCGATCCGCGCGACGCGTCGGTCGTTATTTCCGACGCGGAGGTCGAGCGGCTGATCGACGCGTTTTGCTCAGCGGCCCGGCTGGCCTGCGACTTGGGCTTCCACTTCGTCGACGTGAAAGCGTGTCACGGCTATCTGCTGCACGAGTTTTTGAGTGCGCGCCGCCGGCCGGGACGTTTCGGCGGAGACCTGGCCGGCCGCACGCGGCTGCTATGTACCATCGTCGAGCGGATTCGCAGCGAGGTGCCCGGGCTGGCCATCGGCGTGCGCATGAGCGTGTTCGACACGGTGCCTTATCAAACGAGCCGTGATGTTGGACAGCCGTACTCTTATCAGGACTTATTGCCCTACGAGTGCGGATTCGGCGTGAACGCCAATGATCCGTTGGCAATCGACCTGGCCGAACCGATCGCCTTGATCCGACGCTTGCACGAACTGGGCGTTGCTGTCGTCAACCTTTCGTGCGGAAGCCCGTACTACTGCCCTCACGTGCAGCGACCGGCCATTTTTCCTCCCAGCGACGGCTATCAACCGCCGGAAGACCCGCTGTACGGCGTCTGGCGACAGATCGACGCAGCGCGACAGTGCAAGCAAGCCGTACCGCAGATGCCAATGGTCGGCACCGGCTATACCTATCTGCAGGACTACTTGCCTCACGTGGCGCAAGCCGTGGTGCGCAAAGGCTGGATCGACGTGGTCGGCCTTGGGCGTATGGTCCTCTCATACCCCGAGTTACCCGCCGACTCGTTGTCCAGCGGCACGCTGGCGCGGAAGCGCGTATGTCGGACGTTCAGCGATTGCACGACAGCGCCGCGGCAGGGTCTGGTATCGGGCTGCTTTCCGCTCGATCCGTACTACAAGGCGCTGCCGGAAAGCGCCACGCTCAAGGAGCTGAAGCGGGGTACGGCCGACGACGCCACGTAGTCCGTTGTGGGCGCGAAGAGCGTTGCAACCTGGCGCTGGCACGTGCGGACAGCGACCTTTCCACCGCGCCGCGGTCCGATTAGAATTCCTCGCACACATGGCCGAGGCACAAAGTGTCCTAACCGCGTCCGATCGACTGCACGATCTGGTCGGGCGTCTGGAGGCGCAGGACGGCTTCGCCGAGGTGTTGGCCAGCTTGCAAGCGGGCCACGCCTCCACGCTGGGCGGAGTCTGGGGCTCAAGCTGCGCGCTGGTGGCAGCCTCACTGGTGCGGCATGCTCCGGCGCCCGTGGTGGTCGTTTGGCCCCACATCGACGACGTCGACGACTTTTGCGCCGACTTCGCGCTGTTCAGCAGCGTACCGCCCGAGACCTTTCCGGCCTGGGAAGGCGATGCCGGCGAGTCGGTCATCTACGACGAGATCTACGGCGAGCGGCTGCGGCTGCTGAAGATGCTTTCGGGCGGCGCGCCGCCGCGGTTGGTCGTCACGAGCATTCAGAGCCTGCTGCAGCCGGTGCCCGGGCGCGAGAAGCTGGCCCAACAAACGCGGCGACTGCACCGCGGCCAGTCGGTCGACGTGCCCCTGTTGCTGCGCTGGCTGGTGGATAGCGGGTTTCACAGCACCAGCGCCGTCGAGTTGCCGGGCGAGTTTTCGCCGCGCGGCGGCATCGTCGATATCTTCGCGCCCGACTGGTACGACCCGGTGCGCATCGAATTCTTCGGCGACGAGATCGAGTCGATCCGCCGTTTCGAGGCGACCACGCAGCGCAGCCTGGAAACGCTCGACCAGATTGACGTTACGGTCCTGAGCAAGCGTGCCGACGACCGAGAGCACGTTGCCGGCTACTTGCCCGCGGGCACCTGGTTTTACATCGTGGAACCCGGCGACGTGGAAGAGGAGGGCCGCCGCTACCTGGAACGCACGGACCGCCCGCAAGACTTTCACAGCGTCTCCGCCACGCTGCGACAGATCACGCGGTTCGCCTCAGTCACCGCGGCCAGCGTGCCGGCCGGTTCGTTCGAAACGACCTGCCACCTGGGCATCGAGAGCGTCGAGCGTTTCAGCGGCGAGATCTCGAAGGTGCGCGACGAGCTCGACGCCTCAATGGGAGCGGGACACGCCGGCGAGCAAGACGTGTTCGTCGTTTGCCAGACCGACGCCGAGAGCGAACGGCTCAAGGAGATTTTTGCTCCCACGCGGCTGGCCGCGGCTGGGCGGCTGCACTATCCCTTGGGCCACTTGAAGTCGGGATTCCGCCTGGTATCAGAGCGGATCGCCCTGGTCAGCGGCAGCGAGTTGTTTCACCGGGCCGACTTGAATCGCCCCACGCGCCGCCGGCTGGGCCGCGTGATCGACAGCTTCCTTGAGCTGCGCGAAGGCGACTACGTGGTTCACTTGTCGCACGGCATCGGGCGCTATCGCGGCCTGCAACTGCTGGAAAAGGCCCACCAGGCCGAAGAGCACCTGGTCATCGAGTTCCACGGCGACACGAAGGTGTTCGTGCCGGCATCGAAAATCGAGCTGGTGCAAAAGTACGTCGGCGGCAGCAAGAAATCGCGGCCTGCCTTGGCGCACATCGGCGGCCGGATGTGGACCAGGCAAAAAGAAGCGGCCCAAGCAGCAGTGACCGACCTGGCCGCCGACATGCTGGAAATGCAAGCGGCCCGCGCGCTGCGGCCTGGCATCCGCTTTCCCAGCGACACGCCCTGGCAACGCGAGTTCGACGCCTCGTTTCCGTACCTGGAGACTCCGGACCAGTTGTCCTCGATCGCGTCGATCAAGGCCGACATGGAACAGCCGCGCCCGATGGACCGCTTGCTGTGCGGCGACGTCGGCTTCGGCAAAACCGAGCTGGCCATGCGTGCCGCTTTCAAAGTGGTCGACCACGGCTATCAGGTGGCCGTCCTCGTGCCCACGACTATCCTGGCCGAGCAGCACCTGCGTACGTTCAAAGCTCGGATGGCCGAGTTTC
Organism: Pirellulales bacterium; assembly: GCA_041750795.1. Classification (GTDB taxonomy): domain Bacteria; phylum Planctomycetota; class Planctomycetia; order Pirellulales; family PALSA-1355; genus JTS-RE94. The sequence continues at coordinate 18,266 of JBGSYQ010000009.1, forward strand.
CCTTGTCGATCGTGTCATTGTCGCGCTTTTGCACGCCCAAGCAAACCCGCGAAATCGTGGCCGGCCTGGCCGAGGGCACCATCGACATCGTGATCGGCACGCACCGCCTGGCGCAGCAGGACGTGTCGATGAAGAACCTGGGGCTGGTCATCATCGACGAGGAGCAACGCTTCGGCGTGGAAGTGAAGGAACGGCTCAAGGCGCTGCGTCAGACCGTCGACGTATTGACCATGACCGCGACGCCGATTCCGCGTACGCTGCACCTGTCGCTGCTGGGAGTGCGCGATATCTCGAATCTGGAGACACCCCCCAGCGATCGGCTGGCGATCGAAACGCGCGTCACCCGCTTCGACCCGCAACTGGTGCGGCACGCGGTGATGCGCGAGTTGAACCGCGGCGGGCAGATCTTTTTCGTACACAATCGCGTGCAGGACATCCAGAAGGTTGCGCACCGCTTGCAGGAAATCGTACCCGAGGCGCGCATCGCCATCGGTCACGGACAGATGTCCGAAGGCGACTTGGAACGCGTGATGCTCGACTTCGTCGATCACCGCTTCGACCTGCTCCTGGCCACAACGATCGTCGAAAGCGGCCTGGACATTCCCAACGCCAACACCATCTTCATCGACGAGGCCGACCGCTACGGGCTGGCCGACCTGCACCAATTGCGCGGCAGAGTAGGGCGCTACAAGCACCGGGCCTATTGCTACCTGCTGATCGACGAGCACAAGCATCTCTCGACCACCGCCGCGCGGCGGCTACGCGCGATCGAGGAGTTCAGCCAGATGGGCGCCGGATTCGCCATCGCCATGCGTGACTTGGAGCTGCGCGGCGCCGGCAGTATCCTGGGAACGCAACAGAGCGGGCACATCGCCACCGTAGGCTACGAGCTGTATTGCGAGTTGCTGGAACAGGCCGTGCGCAAGTTGAAGGAGTTGCCTCCCAAGGTGCAAGTCGACGTGAGCGTCGATTTGCCGTGCGAGGCCTACATCCCGCGCAGCTACGTGCCCGACATGCGGCTGAAGATCGACCTGTATCGTCGCGTGGCGCGGCTATCGACGATCGAAGAGTGGGAAGAACTGGCGGCGGAGTTGGCCGATCGCTTCGGCCCGCGGCCGGCGGAGGTGGATCGCACGCTGCTGGTCGCCAGGCTGCGCATCTGGGCCCATCAGCGGCAAATCGAATCGATACACGTCGAGGACGGCTTTGTGGTGTTCGGCTATGCCGATCGTCGACGGATCGAGGAGTTGTCTCAAAGCCACCCCGGCCGTCTGCGCGTGGTCGACGACCGCAGCGCGTATCTACCCGTAAACAAACAGGTTATCGAAACGGGCGAAGTCGTGGAATTGGTGGAATCGCTGTTGCGGCCGGCGTGAGAGATTCCTATAATCCCGCCCGCGCTGCGCACGAGCCAAGTCGAACTCGGAGGCAGCCGGCCTGTCGCGTATCGGGAGTTCTCCCGAGTGGTCTGTGGTCCGGTGTTCGATCGCATCTCTTTGATCTCCAGCGGTAAACTCGTGGCGCGAAACGCACTTCGCATCCTGGTCGGATTGTCGTTGGCCGTGGCCTTCGAGCACGTGGGCCCCGGCATCATCGCGGCTGTTACGACCATGGCGCCGCCGGCGCGGGCCCTGGCGCAAGTGCCGGGCAACTACTACCCGCCAGGCTATGACGCGAATCTGCCGCCGGGCTACAGCGATCCGAACGGGGTCGGCAACAACGGCCCGGCCGGTTTTCCCGTCAACACTTACGGTCCCAGCGCCCCCACCGCTCCCACCAATCCGCCGCGCCCGGCTGGCTGGCCCGGCGCGGCGCCCAATGCAGCCGCACAGTTGCCAGGCGGAGCGTTGCCGCCGCCGGCCGGCGTCGTTGCGCCGACCGAAGCGCCGCAACCGTACAAGGATCCTACCGAGCCGCCTTACGAGCCCGCGGCCATTCTGGCGCATGTGGGATCGGAAGTCGTGCAGGCTTCGGAGATCCTGCCCGCAGTCCACCAGACACTCGATGCCTACCTCAACAGCGAGCGAGTCGCCGAGCAGTTGGCCAAAGCGCCGGAAGACGTCAAGGAAAAGCTGCTGGCGCAATGGCACCGCGAGCTGGTCAAGCGGACCCTGGACGACACGATCAAGATCAAGCTGCTCATTGCCGACATCAAGGCCACCGCGCCCAAGGAAGGCGTCGAGAAAAACGTAGCGCACATGCGGAAAGGATTCAACCAAGCCGAGATCAAGCGCCTGAAGGAGATGTACAAGGCAAACAGCGTCGCTGATCTGGAGGACAAGCTCCGCCAGCAAGGAGGTTCGCTGGAGTCGCAACGCATGGCTTACGTCGACCGCAACATGGCCGTCGGCTGGGCCATGAGCCAGATCAAGGAAAAGAAGGAACCCACGCACGAACAAATGGTCAACTACTATCGCGAGCACATCAGCGATTGGGAGCATCCGGCTCGAGCGCGCTGGGAGCAGTTGACAGCCCAATTCGACAAGTATCCCTCCAAGGCCGAGGCTTGGCGCGCCATCGCAGCCTGGGGCACCCAGATCCAGAACGGCGCTCCGTTTGCCGACGTGGCCCGCGCTCATTCCCATGGATTCGCTGCCGAGGAAGGCGGGCTCAACGACTGGACCACCCACGGCAGCCTGCGCTCGACCGTGATCGAGCAGGCGATCTTCGGCCTGCCGGTCGGCGTGTTGAGTCAGATTCTGGCCGATGAAGAAGGCTTTCACATCGTGCGTGTCGTGGAACGCGAGGAGCTGCGCGTCACGCCGTTCATCGAAGTCCAGCCAGAAATCAAGAAAAAACTTCACGAGGGCGGCAAGATCGAAGCCATCGACGAGTACATTGAAAGTCTGCGCCAGCGCACGCCCGTACACACCATCTACGACGAAGACTCACCCCTGGCCGCCCGTCCGGCCGCGCCGGTCCGCTAACAGCCTGTTGAATAGTGCCCGCGTGGCATTTTTCAACACCCGCCAGGCGCGGCAATCGGCCCGGCTCCACTTCTTGTCACCGGCGCCTGGCACTCGCGCCGCGCGACCGCCGCGTGTTTGGCAACTTCATATGGCATTGGTCGTCGAAGTCGCAACACCGCAGGTACGCGCTGAATTCTTGCGAATCCAGCTACGTGCCGGAACAACTGCCGCGCGCGACCGCCGAGCGACAATTGTGTACTCGCCGCGCAGCGGATAAACTCAGATACGGCGTTGGCCCAGGCAGGAACCCCGGCGGTACGTGCGTAGAACACCTTCGAAACCGGCGGGGAGTGTCCCGACTTTTCTCCGGTGAGCTGCACCCGAACGGCATTCGGGAGAAAAACGGGAACCGTCCCCCCTCTTTGAGTCGGTTAGGAAGCTGCTTCCCGTAGCGGCGATTGCGACGAGTGACACCGTGTGAGAAAGGACCGGCTTGATGAGTCAGGTAGCAAAGCTCCGAATTGCGGGCCAGGAAATCGACCTGCCTGAGGTGGTGGGCACCGAGAACGAACACGCCTTGGATATTTCCAAGCTCCGCGCTGAAACCGGGTTCATCACCCTGGACGAGGGATACGTCAACACGGGCTCGACCACCAGTTCGATCACTTATCTCGACGGCGAGAACGGAGTGCTGCGCTACCGCGGCTATCCGGTCGAAGTGATCGCTCAGCAGTGCGACTTCGTCGAGACCAGCTATTTGCTGATCTACGGAGAGTTGCCCAACGAGGAGCAATTGCACAAGTTCCGCAAGTCGCTGCGCCTGCACACCATGATCCACGAAGAAATGCGGTCGTTCTACGACGGATTTCCGCGCGACGCACACCCGATGGCCATCTTGAGCTCGGTGGTGGGCGCACTGTCGACGTTCTACCAGGACTCGCTCAATCCGCGCGACCCGCGACAGGTCGAGATTTCCGTACACCGGCTGATGGCCAAACTGCCGACGATTGCGTCGTATGCCTACAAGAAGTCGATCGGCCAGCCGTTCGTTTATCCGCAAAACGATCTGGCATATTGCGCCAACTTCCTGCGCATGATGTTCGCGGTGCCCAGCGAGCCATATGCCATCGATCCCGATTTCGTCGAAGCGCTCAACCTGCTGCTGATCGTACACGCCGACCACGAGCAAAATTGCAGCACCTCGACCGTGCGGATGGTCGGCTCGAGCGACGCCAACCTGTTTGCCTCGATCTCGGCCGGAATCTGCGCCCTGTGGGGGCCACTGCACGGAGGCGCCAACGAGGCCTGCGTCGAGATGCTGGAGAAGATGCGCGCCGAGGGAGGCGACGTCGAGAAATACGTCGCCCTGGCCAAGGACAAGAACAGCAACTTTCGCCTGATGGGCTTCGGCCACCGCGTCTACAAGAACTACGATCCGAGAGCCACCATCATCAAGCACACCTGCGACAAGCTGCTGGCCAAGCGGCAGATCGACGATCCGATCTTCGAAATCGCCCAGCAACTCGAAAAGGCCGCGCTCTCGGATCCCTACTTCATCGAGCGCAAGCTGTACCCGAACGTCGATTTCTATTCCGGCGTGATCTACCGCGCAATCGGCATCCCCGTGCAGATGTTCACGCCGATGTTCGCCATCGGCCGCCTGCCGGGCTGGATCGCCCACTGGATGGAGATGCACAACTCACCCTCCAAGCGCATCTGCCGCCCGCGCCAAATCTATACCGGGCCGTGCGAGCGCGACTTCGTGCCGCTCGACCAGCGAAAGTAGCAGGCCATTCGAACTGGGCAACGACGGGTTTTTTGGCGCATCTCGCCGGCTGCCAGCACTCCACTTGGGCGGCGCTCCCACATGTAGCGGGGGCTCGGCCTCTTGCCTTGCTTACCTGACCCGTACGACCCGGCCCGGGCCCAAGCTGTTGCTGGGGTTGGGCTTCGGCCCTACGGTCGATTCAGCCGATACAAGAGTCCGTGATCTTGTCGTGCGCAGGTGCGCGCGGGGATCGCGCAAGTCATGCCGCCGGGCGATGGATCGCTGCGGCCGGCGTTCGGCTCGTCAGGACATGGAAGCGACATCATGCGTCAATTCACATACGCCGCAGCCGGATTGGCCTGCGCGCTGGGCCTCTCGTGTGGTCTGACGAGCGCCGACGAACCGATCGGCGTGCAACCCACGCGAATCATTGAACACGAACCGCGCGACGCACACGAACGTCCGCCGGTCATCACAGCCGTGGCCGTACAGCTCGGCGGCGCTCTGGTTGCCACCGCCGGCGACGACCACATCGTTCGACTGTGGAGCACGGCAACGGGCAAAGTGGTTCACGCGTTGGAAACGCACGGCGACTGGGTGCGAACGCTGGCCTTCAGCCCTGACGGTCAAACGTTGGCCTCCGGCGGCGACGACCGGCGGATCGTGCTATGGGACATCGCGACGGGCAAAGAGACGTTGCGCTTTCCGCCGCACCACCGCGCGGTGTTCTCGCTGGCCTATAGTCCCGACGGTTCGCAGTTGGCCGCCGTTGGCTTCGAGCACCTGGTGCGACTTTACGACACAGCCAGCGGCCAACTGGTCCGCCAACTGGAAGGCCCGGGCGTCGACTTGCGTTCGGTTGTGTATTCACCCGACGGAACGCAGTTGGCCGCGGCGGGACGCAACGGCCAGATCCGCGTGTGGAACCTTCCGGCAGCCACCGTCTCGCTGGAAATTGCCGGCGCGCAACGCCGCATTCGTACCCTGGCCTATTTGCCGCAGGGCGACTTGCTGGTTTCGGCCGGCGAGGGGCGCGCCATTACGCTCTGGGACGCGCACACCGGTGCGCAGCGCGGCGAGCTGATACCGCGCTCCGGAAAGGTACTATCGATGGTCGTGTGCGGCGAGACCTTCATCGCCACCGGTGGCAGCGACAACCTGGTGCGCGTGTGGAACTGGCGCGCGCAGCAAGAGGTCGACCGCCTGCAGGGTCACACCGGCTCGGTGGCAACCCTGGCCTACGATCGCGCCAGCGCGATGATGATTTCCGGCAGCTTCGATACCACGATCCGCGTGTGGAAGCTGGCTGCTGAGACGTCAGCCGCCAAGAGCGCCGAGCCGGCGACGCCCGAGGCACGCGTCCGCTAGCGATTCGGACGCATGCCCCGTTTGACGAACACGATTGCCCGAGCTTTACAGGGAGGTTACGAGTGGGCCTGCTACATAAACTACTAGGGATTGGCCGACACGAACCGACTGCGCTGCGCATCGATCCGCCGCACAAGAAGTTGCGCCGCCAACGTGCCTGCCGCTTCGAGCAATTCGAGCCGCGCATCGCCATGGCGGCCGACCTGCACGTGGGCTCCGTGTACTACGAACCGGCCTCCGGCGACGACGCGCTGCCGAACATCATCGAGTTCACGTTCGCCGGCGGCGCTCCCGGCACGCAGCTCACCCAGATCATCATCGACGGCGACAAGGACGGCAAAGGCCCGTCCTCGGGCGACGTCTTTTTCGACACGGAGCCTGGCGGACTCGGCTCGTTCAAATCGAATCCCTTGAAAATCGTCTCGCACGACGGATTCCAGGTGGTGAGCACGCAAGTGATCGACGGCGGCCAGCGCCTGGTGATCAACTTGTCGGGATTCGACGCCGGCGAAAAGCTGGTCATCAGCATCGACGTCGACGAGTATCAGTACGTCAGCGGCAACGACATCGACACCAACTCCGTGGTTGAAGGCGGCGAGTTCCAACGATCGCACTTCCTCGCCACCTTCAAGGCGCCGCACTATTACGACATCAGCACGGCCGTGCAGTACTGGGACGACTACGACCAGAACTTCGCCAACGTTGCCGCCAGCACGGGCACGCCACTCGATTTGCCGCCCGACCGCTACAGCACCACCGTCGATCTGGCCGACTTCACCGCCGGCGCGGTGGCCAAGGCCACGCAAGTGCCCTTGCCCAGCAGCATCTCGGGCGTGGTCTTCGTCGATCAGAACTTGAACAACTCGCAGGACAACGGCGAGAGCGGGCTGGGCAACGTATCGCTGACGCTGCTGGTGCTCAACGGCGCCACCTACGTTTCGACCGGCAAAAACACGGTGACCAACAACCAGGGACAATACAAGTTCGACGACCTGCTGCCGGGCACCTATCGCATCGTCGAAACGCAGCCCAGCGGTTACTTTAGCGTCGGCGCCAAGCCCGGCACCGTCAACGGCAGCACGCGCGGCAGCGTGGCCACCGTCGATATCCTGACCGGCATTCAACTGCTCGGTGGCGAGAACAGCATCCGCAACGACTTTGCCGAAGCGCTGCCCAACTCGATCAGCGGCTACGTCCACGCCGACCGCAACGGCGACTGCATTTTCGACGCGGACGAACCGCCGATCGCCGGTGTCGTGATGCGCCTGCTCAACGCGCAGGGTCAGACCATCGCCACCACCACCACCAACGCGCAGGGCTTTTACAAGTTCGACAATCTCGCCCCCGGCACCTACGGCGTGTTCGAGGAACAACCGGCGGGCTACTTGAACTCCGGCCACAAAATCGGCAGTGCCGGCGGCACCAAGCCGGCCGTCGACACGTTCGCCAATATCGTGCTCACGTCCGGCATCGACGGCGTCCACTACGACTTTTGTGAACACGAGCCGGTGAGCATCAGCGGTCGCGTTCACGTCAACACCATGGGCGATTGCACCGACCCGGCGAACCCGCCGCTGGCCGGCGTGACCATCGAGTTGCTCGATAGCACGGGCTCGGTGATCTCCACCACCGTGACCGGCACGGACGGATACTACAAGTTCGACGCGCTGCCGCCGGGCACCTACTCCGTACACGAGATTCAGCCGGCCGGCTACTTCAATGGCGCCACGTTTGTCGGCTCCGCGGGCGGAACCAAGGGAGTTGACATCGTCTCCAACATCGTGCTGACCGCCGGCGTGGCTGCCGTGGGCTACGATTTCTGCGAGCTGCTGCCGGTAAGCATCGGCGGCAAGGTTCACGTCAATACCACCGGCGACTGCACCGACCCGGGGAATCCGCCCCTGGCCGGCGTGATCATCGAGCTGCTCAACTCCCACGGCACGGTCATCGACACTCGGGTTACGGCCGCCGACGGCACGTATCGGTTCGAAAACCTGGCGCCGGGCACGTACTCGATCCACGAGATCCAACCGGAAGGCTACTTCAACGGCGCCACGCTTGTCGGCTCGGCCGGCGGGCTCAAGGGCAACGACCTGGTGACCGAGATCGTGCTCACTTCGGGCACCAACGCGATCAACTACGACTTCTGTGAAATCCCGCCCGCCGAGCTGTGCGGCTGGGTCTACGTCGACACCAACAACAACGGCTTGCGGGACGCGGGAGAAGTCGGCATCGGCGGCGTCATCCTCGTGCTCCGCGATGCCGACGGCAACTCCACGGGCATCACGGCAATCACCGACACCGATGGCCACTATTGCTTCGAGGGCTTGCGGCCAGGCACGTATATCATCGACGAAATCCAGCCGGTCGGTTACCTGGACGGCCTCGACACGCCCGGCACCGCAGGCGGCGTGGCTCACAATCCGGGTGACCGGATCTCGAACATCGTGCTCAAGCCGGGCGTCCACGCCAAGGACTATAACTTCGGCGAGTTGTTGCCCGCGTCGATCAGCGGCCGCGTCCACGTCAACACCAACGGCGACTGCGAGGATCCCGGCAATCCGCCGCTGGCCGGCGTCACTGTCGAGCTGCTCAATCCATCCGGCGCGGTGATTGCCACCACGGTCACCAACTCCGACGGCATGTATCACTTCAACAACCTGGCGCCGGGAACCTACTCGGTCCGCGAGATTCAACCCACGGGCTACTTCAATGGCGCTACGTTTGTCGGCAGCGCGGGCGGCATCAAAGGCTCGGACCTGGTCAGCGAAATCGTGCTGTCGGCCGGCATCAACGGCGTGGACTACGACTTCTGCGAATTGCCACCGGGGGCCATTTCTGGTTACGTGTTTCAAGACGGTCCGCCGATCACGTTGGCCGACCCGAGCCAGCCGATCCACGTTCCCGACTATCGCGACGGCGTGCTCACGCCCGACGATACGCGCATCCCGGGCGTGACGCTGCTGCTGCGCGACGGCGTGACGGGCGTTCCGATTCTCGGCTCGGTGGCCCTGGTCGGAATCTACGCGGCCGACCAGCCGATCACCGCCACCACCGACGAGAACGGTTATTACGAGTTCATCGGCCTGCCGCCGGGCAGCTACTCGGTCTATGAGATCGCTCCTGGCGGCTACATTCGCGGCATCAACACCGCCGGCAGCTTGGGCGGCATCGTGCTGAGCGCCTGGACGGTCGTCGACCCGTCGGTGCTCGACCAGTTGCAAGGCGAGCTGCCCAACGATGCGATCCTGCAGATCGTGATGCCCTCGGGCAAAAGCTCGACGGACAACAACTTCAGCGTGGTGCTGACGGCGCCCGAGGTGCAGGTGTTCGTGATCCCCGTGTCGATCGAGCCGCCGCCGGCGCTGGTGCTGCCGTTTATCCCGCCGGAGACGCCCTACATCGCTCCGCCGCCGCCGGTATTGCCGTTTCTTTATTTGCCGCCGCTGACGCGTGCCGGCGGGCAATTGTACACGTGGCACCTGAGCGTGGTCGACGCCGGCTTGCCGCGTACGCTCATGTCGGACGACGGGACGCAGTTCGCGCTGACGTCGAGTCGCGATTCGGAACAAATCGCCTGGCGCCGCACCGACATGGGCGAGGCGGAGTGGACCATCATGACCGACGTGAACGATCCCGATTCGATCCGCAAACTGCGGTTCGGCATGCGTGGCGGCATACCGTTGACGGGAGACTTTAACGGCGACGGCACTTACGAGCTGGCCATCTTCAAGGACGGACATTGGTACATCGACCTGAACGACAACGGCGAATGGGACGAGGGTGATTTGTGGGCCAAGCTGGGCCATCGATACGACCTGCCTGTTACGGGCGACTGGGACGGCGACGGTAAAACCGACATCGGCATCTACGGCCCGGCCTGGCTGCGCGATCCGCGGGCCATCGCCCACGAGCCGGGCATGCCCGACTCGGACAACGAAAACTCGAACGTCCACAAGAACATCCCACGCGAACCCACGCGCAACACATCGGGACGACGCGAAATGAAGCTCACTTCCAAGGGCAAAACGCGCGAGGACGTCATCGACCACGTGTTCCTGTACGGCTCGCCGGGCGACCATCCCGTGGTCGGCGACTGGAACGGCGACGGCATCGATACGATTGCCGTGTTCCGCGACGGACGCTGGCACCGCGATCTTGACGGCGACGGCAAGTGGACCAATTCCGACGTCCGCGACGGATTCGGCCAAAAAGGCGACATACCCGTCGTCGGCGACTTCAATGGCGACGGCATCGACGAACTGGGCGTGTTCCGCGACGGCATGTGGTATATCGATACCAACGGCAATGGCGTGATCGACGAAGGCGACACCGTCTTCGAACTGGGCCGTGCAGGAGATATTCCCGTCGTCGGCGACTGGGACGGCAACGGTACGTCCGATCCGGGCGTGTTCCACGACCCGGGGCCCGCGGTCCGCACGGTGCGCAAGTAAGGCCGACAGCGGTTGGACGTCAGGCTGGAGGCTGGAGGCTGGAGGAAAGAAAATCGGGCATCGGCGATCGGTCATCAAAAAGCGGCCTGTTGGAAATCATCGTTCTGGCTGGGGTTTTTGGTGGGTTGGTGGGGGCTTGGTGCTGGCGGGTACAAAAAAAGGGCACCGCTGCGCTTGCGCGCAGCGGTGCCTGGGGAAACAACTCTTAAAAAAGTTTTGTGCGCCGTGGTCCCGTTCCTAGGGGCCGTGGCCGGTTCTTGTAACGCAAAAAAATGGCCACGGCGTCTTTCGAAGCCTGCGGCGCACGGGCGAGCAGGCGCCGGCCGAAC
>JBGSYQ010000010.1:0-3212 GCA_041750795.1 Pirellulales bacterium
CGGCGGACCGCTGCGGATCGGCGTGATCGGGTTGGGCTGCGGCACGCTGGCTGCCTACGGCCGGCCGGGCGACACTATTCGCTTTTACGACATCAATCCGGCGGTGATCCACATCGCCAACGAGTATTTTTCGTACTGCAAGGATTCGGCAGCGACCGTAGAGATTGTCCTGGGCGACGCGCGGATCAACCTGGAGCGCGAGCTGGCAGCCGGCGCCACGCAGCAATACGACGTGCTGGCCGTCGACGCGTTTTCGAGCGACTCAATCCCCATGCACTTGCTGACGCGCGAGTGCGTCGAGTTATATCGCCGGCACCTGGCGCCCGACGGACTGCTGTGCATGCACGTGTCGAACCAGTTTTTGAATCTCGACGGCGTGGTGCGCGGGATGGCCGAGGTACTGGGAAGCGAGTGCGTGCGCATCGAGTCGAGCAGCAACTACGACGAGGGCTGGGACACGACCAGTTGGATCCTATTGACCAGCAACCGGGCGTTTCTGGATTCGCCCGAAGTACGCGGCTCGATCAGCCCCTGGACCGAAGACGATCCGCCCCCCTTGGTGTGGACGGACGATTATGGCAGTTTGTGGCAGGTGCTGGAGAAATAGGCGGCAGCGCATCACAACCGGTCGGTTTCATACGTCCGTGGGCCACGCGGCTGTCAGTATGGCGCAAAGCGACGAGTGCATGACCGTCGACTCCGAAGCTGCCGAGCGTCTGGTACCATGGGCTGAATTCTTGAGAATCCAGCTACCGATTCTTGAGAATCCAGCTACAGGCCGGAGGGATTGAATCGCAGCGATCGGCGAGAATCCTGTGGATTCGGCGGCAGCGCGAAGTTTATGATAACGAGCGATGGCCGTTGAGGAAATTGCCGCAAGTCGAGTTCGAGGAGTCGAGCTATGTTTGTCATTCGCAGGCACGCTTCGCGATCGACGCGACGGCTGCTGGTCTTTTTGTCACTGGTTGGGGTCGGCATGCTGACGGCCGCGATCGGCGCCGGTCTCGCGCGCGCCGCCGAGCCGGACGTTGCGGGACATTGGCAAGGCACGCTGCAAGCCGGCGTGCTGGAACTGCGGATCGTGTTCAACATTGCCGCCTCGCCGGAAGGCATGCTGACGGCCACGATGGACAGCCCCGACCAAGGCGCCAAGGGGTTGCCCATCGAATCGGCCACGCTGGAAGGCAACCGGCTGACGCTGGAGGCGCGGCGCATCGGCGGCACGTATCGCGGCACGCTTGGCGACGACGGCCAACAGATCAAGGGTGAGTGGCGCCAGTCGGGGCAGGTGATGCAGCTCGACTTGGCGCGGTTGGAGAAGGAACCGGACTATCGCCGCCCGCAGGAGCCGACCAGGCCCTTTCCCTACGACGAGCGGGAAGTCACGGTAGCGAACGAGGCGGCCGGCGTCACGCTGGCCGGCACGCTCACGTTGCCCAAGGCCGCCGCAGGCGTGCCCGCGGTGGTGCTGCTCACCGGATCGGGCGCGCAGGACCGCGACGAGAGCATTCTGGGGCACAAGCCGTTTCTGGTGCTGGCCGACTACCTCACGCGCCGCGGCATCGCCGTGCTGCGGTTGGACGATCGGGGCGTGGGCGGATCGACCGGTTCGGTCAGCGCCTCGACCACTACCGATCTGGCCGGCGACGCGCTGGCCGCCGTGGCCTTTCTGAAAACCGTGAAGCAGATCAATTCGCGGCAGATCGGCCTGGTGGGGCACAGCGACGGTGCCATTGTCGCGCCGCTGGCCGCCAGTCGCTCGAGCGACGTGGCGTTCATCGTGATGCTGGCGGGCACGGGGGTGCCGGGCGAGCAGATTATTCTGCGTCAGGGGGCCATCATCGCCCGAGTGCAAAAGGCCGACGAGAAGTTGATCGCCTCGGCCCAGGAGCTGCAAAGGAAGTTGTTCGCCGTGGCCAAGCGAGATACCAACCTGGCGGAAGCGCAGCAGGAGATCATCGAGCTGATGCGCGAAAGCGATTCGTACAAAGCGGCCAAAACGCCTGAAAACAGGGCCGCCCTCGAGGCGCAACTCGCCGCGCAAGCGCAGATGATGTTTACGCCCTGGTTCCGCGCGTTTCTGACGTACGACCCGGCCGTGGCGCTGGCGAAGGTGCGCTGCCCGGTGCTGGTGCTCAATGGCGAGAAGGACCTGCAGGTCGATCCGAAGCAAAACCTGCCGCCGATCGCAGCCGCGCTAAAGCAGGCCGGCAATCGCGACGTGACCATCCGCGAGCTGCCGGGGCTGAACCACCTGTTCCAGCACTGCCAGACGGGCTCGCCGGTGGAGTACGGCAAAATCGATGAGACGTTTGCGCCCGAAGCGCTGGCGGTAATCGCCGATTGGATTCTGGAGCGTGTGCAGTAGGCGGCCACGCTGGCACAGATGTGTCAGAATCGCCCGGTGGAATGCTCGTGGCCAAACCGCGTGCAGCCGGCACAATGCGCGCAGCCGGAAGGGGGCTGATCGAACGGCCGTGCGGCGTGCTACGATGAAGGAGGCGAAGTCGCGCCAGGTTTCTCGTCACCAGGATCGTCGAGTCGGCCGTGAATCAATCGAGCCAACCGCGCAAACGCGTCGTGGTCATCGGCGGCGGAATCTCCGGCCTGGCGGCGGCGCATCGGCTGACCGAGTTGGACGCCGCGCTGGACGTCGTGCTGCTGGAGGCGAGCGATCGATTGGGGGGCGTCTTGCAGACGGTCCGGCGCGACGGCTTTCTGATCGAGCGCAGCGCCGACAACTTCATCGCCGACCCGCCGTGGGGCGTCGAGCTTTGCCGGCGTATCGGCCTGGGCGACGAGCTGATTCCCACGCGCACGCAAGAGCGGGGCGCGCTGGTCGTACACCGGGGGCGGCTGGAGCGCGTGCCGCCGGGGTTCATGTTGCTGGCGCCGGCGCGGCTGTGGCCGCTGGTGACCACGCCGATCCTCAGCCCTTGGGGCAAATTGCGTCTGTTGGCCGAGGCGCTGGTGCCGAGCCGTCCGGTGGAGGACGAGAGCCTGGCCTCGTTTGCGCGGCGCCGGCTGGGACGCGAGGTGTTCGAGCGCATCGTGCAGCCGCTGGTAGGCGGCATTTACACGGCCGATCCGGAGCGACTGAGCCTGCGCGCCACGCTGCCGCGCTTTTTGGAAATGGAGCGCCAGCATGGCAGCCTGATCCGCGCGGCACGGCACGTGCAAGCCAAGGCCGGCGCCGCGACCGACGCCAATGG
>JBGSYQ010000011.1:0-3446 GCA_041750795.1 Pirellulales bacterium
GCGCAGCGACCGCCGCGCTCGCCGCGCCGGCGCTGCGGAAGGCGCGCGGTTGTCGGAGGTGGATTTGCCCATGGTTACGATCGGTTTAATGACACGCGTGACGGTGGTCCGGGCCGAAACGTGCGGCCCGAGTTTTGTCCCGCGGTTTCAATTCGAGGCTACTTCGCAGACCTTCATCATAGCTGGTCACCCGCGCGCCGCGTAAGCGGCCGAGTGGACGGGTGCTTTGCACGCGATTTGGCGGAGGCATATACTGACCGCACGCTTGGGACGTATCTCGCAATGCTGGGGGGAATCACCATGGGAGCGTATTTGCTGGTTGCCGCGACGTTGTTGCTGGGAGCCGCTGGGCCGACGGACGCGGCAGTTGCCGAGGGACTGAAGCCCTTTCAGGGAACGTGGACGCCCGAGTCGATGGAGATGGACGGCGAGTTCCTGTCGCCACAGCGGCTGGCCAAGGTGCGGCTGACGATCGAGGGAGAGAACTTCACCTTCGAAACGGCCGACGACAGCCACTCGGGGCTCTACAAGATCGATCCGACCAGGGATCCCAAGGAGCTCGACATCGAGATCACGCGCGGCGACGAGAAGGGCAAGGTCTACCTGGTGATCTACAAGTTCGCCGACGGCAAGATGATCCAGAGCATGCGGGTGGACAACAAGGAGCGGGCGCGCGAGTTTACGGGCAAGGCCGGCAGCGGCAACTTGTACGAGATTTGGAAGCGCGTGAAGTAGCAGCCCGTTGAAGAATTCGACGCTCCTGCGACATCGCAACAGACGGTTAGGCCGCTGCGGGAACACCCGAGTTTATGGAACCAGTTCTCCCGCCATCGGCTGCTGAGACAGCAGCGGACGATACGCAACAGCACGGCCTGTCGCGCAACGTGCGCGTGCTGGGCTTCGCCAGCCTGCTGAACGACGTCGCCAGCGAAATGATCTTTCCGCTGGTGCCGACGTTTCTGGTTGGCGTGCTGGGTGGCAGCAAGGCGTCGCTGGGCGCGATCGAGGGCGTGGCCGACAGCACGGCCAGCATCGTAAAGCTGTTTGCCGGCGGACTGTCCGATCGGGCCGGGAAGCGCAAGGCGTTCGTGGTGTGGGGCTATGGGCTGGCCGCGGCGACGCGTCCGTTGATCGGGCTGGCGACGGCGCCGTGGCAAGTGCTGGCGGTGCGGACGGGCGATCGCTTCGGCAAAGGCATTCGCACGGCGCCGCGCGACGCGATGATCGCCGACTCGGCCGGTCCGTCAAAGCGCGGCTGGGCGTTCGGTTTCACGCGCGCGATGGATCACTTGGGCGCGGCGGTGGGCCCGCTGTTGGCGTTCGGATTTTTGGCGCTGTTTCCCGAGCGGCTGCGGCTGCTGTTTCTGCTGTCGGCCGTGCCGGGCGTGGCGGTGGTGATGCTGGTGCTGTGGGGGTTGCGCGAACCGCGGCTGGAGACCAAGGCCGGCAAGGAGTTTCACCTGACGCTCAAGCCGTTCTCGCGCGACTTTCGCTTGTACTTGCTGGCGATGGTGGTGTTTACGCTGGGGAATTCGAGCGATGCGTTTCTGCTGGTGCGGGTGGGCGAGTTGGGCGTGGCTACCGGCGTGCTGCCGCTATTGTGGTGCGCGTTTCACATCGTCAAGAGCGCGGGCAGCTTGATGGCCGGCTGGGCCGTCGATCGGTTGGGGCCGCGGCCGTTGATCTTCGCGGGCTGGCTGGTGTACGCGGCGATCTACCTGGCGTTTTCGCTGGCGACGACGGCGATCGAGGGCTGGATATTCTTTTTGCTGTACGGCATCTTTCACGCGCTGACCGAGCCGGCCGAGCGAACGATGGTGGCCAGCCTGGTGGGCGGCGAGCACAAAGGGCTGGCGTACGGCTGGTTCAACTTCGCGATCGGCATTGCCGCGCTGCCGGCCAGCGTGGTTTTCGGATTGCTGTACGAATCGTTCGGCGCTGGAATTGCGTTCGGCTGGAGCGCGGTGCTGGCACTGGCGGCGGCGGTAATACTGGCGGGCGTCCGCCGGCGCGGTACGGCCGCAGTACGGTAACGGTTGCAGCAAATAGGCAAGCGCGGGGGACGAAAAAATCGCATGCAGACGGAGCGGCGATCAGCCGATGTAGATGTGTAGTGCAAATGCTTCAGGCGATGCAGCCAAAAAACTCCACGAAGAGTTGAATACCGCATGACGACGTAGCGCCCGACGCCGATTCACGGATACTTGGCGTGTCATGCGCCATCGGACCGCACAGCGTCGCTGCCCCGCGCCTGTGCGGTTCTTTTTTGCGCGAATGTCTGGCGCGATTCACACACGGGCCACGGTCTGCCGTGCGGGCGGCTGAGTCAGTTGGCCAGCCTTGATGATGCCGCCTTGCATGACGGCGATGAAGCGGTTGCGATCCTCCAACAGCGCGACGTCGGCCAGCACGTCGCCGTCGACGATGAGCAGATCGGCTAGTTTGCCCGGGGCCACGGTGCCAAACTCTTCGCCGCGGCCCATGATCTCGGCGCCGGTGCGGGTGGCGCAGACGAGAGTTTGCATGGGGCTGAAGCCGACGAATTTGACGAAGAACGTCAATTCCTTGGCGTAATGGCCGTGGGGGTTCCAGGCAAAGCCGTAGTCGCCCCCCATGCCCAGGCGGCCGCCGGCTTGCAGGATCATGCGGGCGCTTTCGGCTCCGCCGTCGAGCGTTTCTTGATGCCCGTCGATGACGCTTTGCGGCATGTTGAACTCGGGACCGTGGACGATGCTGGCGTGCTCGAATTGCAAGGCGGGGACGACGGGTGTGTTGCGTGCCAGCAGCATGTCGAGCGCTTCGGCGTCCATGAAGGTGCCGTGCTCGAGCGTGTCGTAGCCGGCGCGGAGCGCGTTCTTGATGCCCTCGGTGGCGCGGCAATGGCCGGTGACCTTCATGTGATGATTGTGGGCTTCGCTCACCACGGCGTGCATTTCTTCGAACGTCATGCAGAGCGTGTGATGGTCGTTGGTATCGGGCGCGGCGGCGTCGCCGGTGGGATAGGTTTTGACCCATTCGACGCCGTCCTTGACCAGCTTGCGGACGGCGCGGCGTCCCTCGTCGGGCCCGTTGATCAACAGCACCAGTCCTTCCATGCCGATCTTGCGGAAGTCGGGATTCCAATCCATCAGGCCGCCGGCGCCGCAGATTTCTCGCCCGCTGGCTGCCAGTCGCGGGCCGGGGACCAGGTCGTCTTCGATGGCGCGCTTCAGCCAGACGTCGATGTTGAACAGGCTGCCGCCGCTGCGCGCGGCCGTGTAACCGCACTCGAGCGCCAGCCGGGCATTGGTGGCCGCCAGCAGCGTGACGTACTCGACCGGGTACTTGATGTCGAGATCTTCCAGGTTGGCGACGTTGAAGTACGTGGGGTGAAAGTGCGCTTCGACCAGGCCGGGCATGATCGTGCCGCCGCGCGCGTCGACGTGCGCGGCGGCGGTTTCGACGGC
>JBGSYQ010000012.1:0-18530 GCA_041750795.1 Pirellulales bacterium
GCGCGGCCCTCGGGCGAGCGCTGTTAGCGCTGTGGGGCACCGGCATCGTCGCCCTATCGGCCTATACGCTGGCGCGCTGGCTGTTGCTGATCCGTTTGTTGCGACGGACCCGGCAAGTAACGTCGCAGGCACTGCACGAGCAATTCGCCGAAGTGGCCCGGCAGGTCGGCCTGCGCCGGCGGCCGCGGCTGGTGGTAACGTCCCGGCCGCTCGGTCCGGCGGCGTATGGCTGGTGGCCGGGCACGGTCATCTTGCCCGAGTCGCTGGTTGCAGCCAAATCGCCAAGTGA
Organism: Pirellulales bacterium; assembly: GCA_041750795.1. GTDB lineage: Bacteria > Planctomycetota > Planctomycetia > Pirellulales > PALSA-1355 > JTS-RE94. Next base: position 290 of record JBGSYQ010000012.1, read on the forward strand.
ATTGGCGCCGATCCTGGCGCACGAGCTGGTGCATTTGCGCCGCGGCGATACGCTGGCCGGCAGTTTGCAATTATTGGCCCAGTTGGCGTGGTGGTTCCATCCGGCAGTCTGGTGGGCCAATCGCCAGGCGCGCATCGAGCGCGAGCGTGCCTGCGACGAAGAAGTGCTCGCCAATTTGCAGTATCCGGCCACCGACTACGCGCGCATGCTGGTTGAGATCCTGGCTTGGCGCAACCAGCTTCCCACCGCGTTGCCCTGGCCGGCGATGCGCAGCCGCGACGTGACCAAGCGCCGGCTGGAGCATATTCTGCACTGCAAGCACAACTTTCGCCGCCGAGCCTCCTGGTCGGCCTGGGCTGTCGTGCTGCTGGTCGCCGTGGCCGCACTACCTGGCGCGGCACTGCAGTTGGCCGCCGAAACTCAGAATGCCGGCACGGCTCTGCGTCTAAACAACGAGGCCGGCGCAGCCATTCCGGACTCCACCACCGAACCGACCCCAGACGCGCAGCTAGCCGACTTCCAGCGGCAACAGCAATTCATCTCCGAATTGGAAACACTTGGCATCAATGTCCAGCGACAAATGTCTTATGCTCCGCAACTCCGCACGCGGCTGCAAATCACTCTGCCGCCGTCGTGGCGACCGGGCGACCAGCCGCTCCCGCTGGATCGGCTGGAAAGCGACGCGTCGATCATCGTGGGCGGCACGGCCCCGCAAACGCCGCCAAGCGAAGAGCGGCTGCAAGCGCAGTTGCTGGCTCTGAAGCGATTGCCCGCTTCAGCGATGCTAATCGTGGCGTACACCGCCGACAATGTGAAAGCTCTCGAAGTACTCAAACAGTTGCCCGCGCTGCAACAGTTGGGCATCGGGCCGTTTGTCGACAATTCGCAACTCAACCAAGCCGCTGAGGCGCTACCGGCCACTTTTGGTTTGGAAACACTAACGCAATTGCGCACGCTGAGCATCGTTGCAGCGCCTACTGACCTCGCTCGTATCGCAAAACTAACGAACCTCGACAGTCTGGGCATCAGCGGAGAATTTCCATCGGCGGAATTGGACGATCTGGCTGCGCTTACCAAACTGCAGGCTTTGGGGCTGCAGGGCGGACCGGCAGAAGAAAACACGCCCATCAGCCTGGCTTGTCTCGACGGCATGACCAGCCTGAAAACGCTAAACTGTACCGATCGTTGTCGCATCGATGATGTTGCCGCAGGCCACATCGGCGCCAATCCGTCGCTCAGATCGCTCACGCTTCTTTTCGACCATCTCACAGACGCCGGCCTCGAGCAACTCGCTCAGGCGAACGAATTGAGATTGCTCAGCGCGTTCAGCAGTGACAATACGGGCGAGATTACTCCCGCTGGACTCGCGCGTCTGGGCGAACTCAAAAAGTTGCAGGTGCTGCAATTCAACGCCTGGGCTACTCACGGACAAAGTCCGCTGACGATCACCGATGAGGCCGTCGCCGGCTGGTCAACACTGGAAGATCTCCGCAGCTTACGTCTCCAGCCCTGCCAACTCAGCGACACCGCCCTCCGCACCATCGGGCAACTCTCGCGTCTCGAAGCGCTGGAATTGATTGGCGCCAACACCGTCACCGACGCCGGCCTGCGGCCGCTTTCCGCGCTCGCGAATCTGCAAGCCTTCGTCATACACACCTCGCAGCTCAACGGCCCGGGCCTCGAAGTGCTAAGCCGTTTGCCGCACTTGCAATTGCTCGCCGTGCCTGACGCGCCAATCGACGACCGTGGCCTGAACGTCATCGCCCAGATGAGCGGTTTGAAGGCGCTCGACGTGGCGCACACGGCCATTACCGATGCAGGCCTGCAGGCTCTGCGCGATAAGCTGCCGCACCTTGAGCTGCTGAACCTGGCCGGCACAAAGGTTACCGATGAGGGACTGAACGTGCTATTGAATCGTCCCAAGTTGCAGCAAATCAATGCTATCGACACCGGCATGAGTATCGCACTGCTCAAAAAGCTGATCGCGACCGACGGGCTGGTTCGCGTGTGGGTGCTGGATCCCGATACCGTACAAAGCCAGGGCAATCGCTTCCAGGGCCGTTGGCAGCCAATCGGTTTCGATACGTTGAACGACCTGAAGTTGCGCCTGTGGCAACTCACCTCTGCTGTCGAAACCAAACAGGACGACGCCGATTAGCCAGGCCGAGCTTTCAAGCGCAATGCAGCGGAAACGCTACACAGTCGCGCTGGAACGCTAGCGCGCTGTTTTGTCAATTGCAGTCGGGCGCGAACGATCGTCACGGTCGTACACGACCAATCATTACGCCTCGCGTAGAATCTTGATTGGCTCATCCGCGCATTTTTCCCATTCGCGACGTCGCGCCTCGCTTTGGCATGGAAATTTTTTCGAAAATCTTCCGCGTGTGATGGCGCGGCGCGGCGTTGCGACGAATTGCGCGCGATTGCCGAGAATTGCCGAGCGAATTGCCACCGAGCGACTGCAAAACAGTTCACCCGTCTCCAGGGGGCCCACGCGCCGAAACGCAACCACTGCAAGCGGTTCGGCCAATTGTTAGGGCTTGATTGACGACCCCGAAATTTCGGTTAAGATTCTCTCCTCGTACACCGTATATTGTGGTATAGAGGGCATCTGCTACAATATGTAGTGTTCCATCGCGGAATCATACTACCTTTGGGTGGTTTTAAGTCAATTCGCCGCTGGCATGGATTTCGGTTTCAGGCTCTCGGATGATTCGCCTGATACTGGTATACGTATGTATATATAGGTAGGATGCCCAAGGACTCTTTTAGAGGGAGCTAGATCCATGGCAACTATGGGTACGGGTGTTGCGCGTCGACCCTTTTCCACTTCGATGAAACCAACCCATCTCGAATCGCCTGGCTTGTCGATCGAAGCCCGCTTTGCTCCCGAAGACGTCGACCCGTTCGACACCGTTCAGTGGGACTTGCGCGTGGCCGCCATCAAGGGCGAGAACGGCGAAGTGCTGTTCGAGCAGACCGATTGCGAAGTGCCCTCCACCTGGACCCAGTTGGCCACCAACGTCGTGGTCAGCAAGTACTTCTATGGCGAGGTGAACACGCCCGAGCGCGAGCACAGCGTGCGGCAGCTCATCCACCGCGTTTCGCGCACCATCGCCGACTGGGGCATGGAAGACGGCTACTTCGCCTCGGCCGAGGACGGCGAACGGTTCTATCGCGAGCTGACCTATCTCTGCCTGCACCAGTACGGCGCGTTCAATTCGCCCGTCTGGTTCAACGTCGGCCTGTATCACCAGTACGACGTCAAAGGCTCGCAGTGCAACTGGCACTGGAACCCCGCCAGCGAATCGGTCGAGCAGCCGGAGAATCCCTACGAATACCCGCAAGGGTCGGCCTGCTTCATCCAAAGCGTCACCGACAACATGGAAGACATCATGGAGCTGGCGCGCAGCGAGGCCATGCTCTTCAAGTTCGGCTCGGGCACCGGCACCGACCTTTCCACGCTGCGCTCGCATCGCGAAAAGCTCTCCGGCGGCGGCAAACCTTCCGGCCCGTTGTCGTTCATGCGCGTGTACGACCAGATTGCCGCGGTGGTCAAAAGCGGCGGCAAGACCCGCCGCGCCGCCAAGATGCAATCGCTCAAGGTCTGGCACCCGGACATCATGGAGTTCATCGAGTGCAAGTCGAAGGAAGAGAAAAAGGCGCGGCTGCTCATCGAAAAAGGCGGCTACGAAGCCAACTTCAACGGCGAGGCCTATAGCTCCATCCTGTTCCAGAACGCCAACCTCTCGGTCCGGGTGACCGACGACTTCATGCGCGCCGTCGAAGAGGACTCGCCCTGGACCACCCACTGGGTCACCGATCCTGCCAAGGCCGGTCCCACGTTCCCAGCGCGCGAAGTGCTGGGCAAGATGGCCGAATGCGCCTGGGCCTGCGGCGATCCCGGCGTGCAGTACGACACCACGATCAACCGCTGGAACACCTGCAGCAATTCGGGCCGCATCAACGCCTCGAATCCCTGCTCGGAATACATGTTCCTGGACGACACGGCCTGCAACCTGGCCAGCATCAATCTGATGAAGTTTCGCCAGGAGGACGGCACCTTCGACGTGGCCGGGTTCCAGTCCGCCTGCCGCATCTTCTTCATCGCCCAGGAAATCCTGGTCGACCAAGCCAGCTATCCGACCAAGCGGATCGCCGAAAACAGCCACCGCTTTCGCCCGCTGGGATTGGGCTACTCGAACCTGGGCAGCCTGATCATGACGAGCGGCGCGGCCTACGATTCGGCTGCCGCGCGCGGTGTTTGCGGCGCGATGACGGCCCTGCTGCACGGAGCGGCCAACCTGGCCAGTGCCGAGCTGGCCGAGGCCGTCGGCCCTTTTGCCGGCTATGCCGTCAACCGCGAGCCCATGCTGCACGTCATGCAAATGCATCGCGACGAGGTCGAGAAGATCGATCCGGCCTGCCCGTCCTATCTCAAGCAGGCCAGCCGCACGGTCTGGGACCGCGTGCTGGAAAACGGGCGTCGCCACGGCTTCCGCAATGCCCAAGCCACCGTGCTGGCGCCCACCGGCACCATCAGCTTCCTGATGGATTGCGACACCACGGGCATCGAGCCCGATATCGCCCTGGTCAAGTACAAGCAACTGGCCGGCGGCGGCATGCTCAAGATCGTCAACCAGACGGTCCCCTTGACGCTACGGACCCTGGGCTACGACCAGCCGCAGATCGAATCGATCCTGGCCTACATCGATCGCGAGGACACGATCGAAGGCGCGCCGGAATTGAAAGACGAGCATCTGCCGGTCTTCGACTGCGCGTTCCAGCCGCGCAACGGCACGCGCTCGATCGCCTGGCGTGCGCACGTGCGGATGATGGGGGCTGCTCAGCCGTTCCTGTCGGGCGCCATCTCCAAGACGGTCAACATGCCGCGCGAGACCACGCCCGAGGATGTGGCCGACGCGTACCTCGAAGGCTGGCGATTGGGCCTCAAGGCGCTGGCCATCTATCGCGACGGCTCGAAGGAAAGCCAGCCGCTTTCCACCAGCACCGAAACCGAGAAATCGGCCGCCAAGCTGGTCGCCGTGCCGCGGCGCGAGCGCCTGCCCGATACGCGCCGCAGCATGACCCACAAGTTCAACGTCGCCGGTCACGAGGGCTACATCACGGTCGGCCTGTACGACGACGGACGGCCCGGCGAGCTGTTCATCACCATGGCCAAGGAAGGCAGCACCATCGGCGGCCTGATGGATTCGTTCGGCACGGCCGTTTCGATGAGCCTGCAGTACGGCGTGCCGCTGGAAGTGTACGTCAACAAGTTCTCGCACACGCGCTTCGAGCCGATGGGGCACACCAAGAACCCCGATATTCGCATCGCCAAGAGCATCGTCGACTATATCTTCCGCTGGCTGGGCATCACCTTCCTGCCCGGCTATCGCGAGGCCATGCTGGGCCACCCGGCCGCCGACGAGGCCGCGCCGGGCGCGGTCGCAGAGGACATGGAATCCGAGTCCGTGCTCGCCGCCAGGAAGGCCGGCGAGCCGAAAGCGCTCCAAGGATCGGTGTCGCCCCCGACCGCACCGTCCCAAAAGGCCAACGGCGCCACGCCCAAGGCCGCAGCCGACGTCAGCACGCTGCTGGAGCGCGCCGGCATGATGAAGATCGATCTCAACGGCGGAACCTACTCGAATCGGACGGAGCAATTTGCCAGCTTCCAGACCGATGCTCCCAGTTGCGACAACTGCGGCGCGATCACGGTCCGCAATGGCAACTGTTACTTGTGCCACAATTGCGGCAACAGCATGGGTTGCTCGTAAAGGATTGTCGGGCTGGATGCCCGCGAGCAACCCACTAATCGATCCCACGGGCGCCGCTTTCAGCAAAATCGAAAGCGGCGCCCGTTTGCGTTTTGCCTGGAGGTCGCTGCCGGGCTCGGCGGGCGGGCGGTGTCGTGCGTATAATCCAGGCATGAACGACCTGCCCCACCGTCATCGACGCTGGTTCCGCTTCAGTCTGCGAACCCTGTTCGTGCTGGTAACGGCCTGCGCGCTGTGGCTCGGCTGGAACCACATGCTCGTGCAGAGCCGGCTGGCGGCGCGACGAGCGATTGTCGACGAGGGGGGCCGGATTTGGGTCGTTCGCAACGGTAACGTGTCGCCCAACGATAATGGCAACACCGGTTTCTTCCCAACGTTGGCCGACATCACCGTCGATGAAAACTTACCGCGATTGCGACGCTGGCTGGGCGATGCGTCCGTATGGGAATTCGAGTTGAACGCGAACCGGACAACCAAAATGCAAGTCGACCAGATTCGCCGGCTCTTTCCCGAGGCAAGACTGCACGAGGTCATGCCCATGGAACGGAATGAGGATGGTGTTTTTGTCATTCCGTTTCCAGACGCCCGACCGTCAACCCCCCCGAATTGATTCCCGCTTCGACAAACCTGGACCGCTAAGAAAAAAGATGTTCCATCCCACCCTCACGATCGACGGCGAAGTCGAACAGCCCGCCACGCTCTCGTTCGACGACCTGGCCGCGCTGCCGTCCGAAGCGCAAATCGCCGACGTCAGCCGCATCGACCCCAAGCGGAAGGGAGACGCCGTCAAACTGGCGGCGCTCCTGGACCAAGTGCAGCCGAAGGCTTCGGCCAGGTATCTCACGCTGCACGCCTCGGCCGACGACTTTCACGCCAGCATTCCGCTGGAGGCCGTGCGCGAGCGGGCGATCGTGATCTACCGCCTCGACGGTCAGCCGCTGCCAACTTCGGCCGGCGGACCGCTGCGGTTTTACATTCCCGACTTCGCCGCTTGCCACACCGCCGAAATCGACGAGTGTGCGAACGTCAAGTTCGTCGACCGCATGGAATTTACCGCCGCCCCCGGCCAGGACAACCGCCCCCACGACGCCGTGGAGCACGCAGCGCTGCACGAGAAGGAGAAGCACTAGCTGCGCGAATGATGCGCCGCTGCTGAGCCACACCTTGTGCCACTGGTGGTCGAGATCCTGTGCCACTGGTGGTTCGCGTCAGCGGCCACCAGTGCATTGGCAGCGCGAAAAGCATCGATCTCGCGCACGCCGCCGGTTCGCGTATGCACGACACCCACCGCCCGCGCTGCACGGGTGGACTACGCCACCCGTGGCACATCTGCGCTAGCATGGCCCGTTTCACCCGCCCCACCATTCCAGCAGCGCGCCGAGTCGATACCCGAAAACAATCGCGCCGGCAATCGCCGCGCCGGTCGCTGCCACCAGCACGGCGCCGGCGCTGGTGTCTAGCGCGCGGCGAATCTCCTCGTGGTGCTCGTGGGTGATCGCCCGGGCGAGATGCTCGATCGCCGTGTTGAACAACTCGGCGGCCAGCACGATGGTGATGCACAAGGCCAGCACGCACCATTCGATCCAACTCACGCCCAGCGCCACTCCGGCGATCACGACGGCCGCGGCCAACACCAGGTGAATCACGAAGTTCGACTGCGTGCGCACGCCCCAGGCCACGCCGCGCAATGCCCAGCGCAGCTTGCTGGTAAAGGGATGTCGCGTGTGCCGCACATAGCGCGCCATGAGCCCCTGCCGTTCAACCCCCGGCTGTGCCGGGCGATTTTTCCTGGTAGTCGGCTTCCGAAAACGAATCCCCCGGCAAAGCCGCGGACGGATCGACGACTCATTTCCCCGCCAGATCCTTGATCCGCAAGTTCTTAAACTCGATCTTCGCCCCGTGCCCCAGGAAGCCGATGTGCCCCTGGTCGCGCTTCAGGCCGGGGTGGTCTTTCCCGTCGAGCGTGCCGTTCTTGCTCGCTTCGTCGATGTTCGCGTCGACGATGGTAGTCCCGTTGAGAATCACCGTCACGTGCCGGCCGTTGGCAATGATTTCTTCGTGATTCCACTCGCCCACCGGCTTCAGTTGTCCGGTCTTCGCCGCCACGATGCCATACACCGAGCCGTGCGCTTGCCAGGGCTGGATGTTGCGATACACGTCCGCCGAGTCGTCGAGTATCTGGATCTCCATGCCGACATAGGCCGGATCGCCTTCGAGCGGCGTGCGAATGCCCACGCCGTTATTGCCGCCCGGCGTCAGCTTGAAATCGAAGCGGAAGGAAAAATCCGAGTACTCATCGGCCGTGAACAAGCGACCGCTGCCGGTGGTGGGCGAAACGATCACGCCGTCGACGACCTTGTAACCGGTCGTGTCTCCGGTCCAGCCGGCCAGGTCCCGGCCGTTGAACAGCGGCTGGTATTCGAGCTCGGTCAAATTGATATTGCGGAACTCGAACTGCCCGCCGCCGTCGACCTCCGATTGCAGACCGATGTAGCCGTCGGCGTTCTCGATGCCCGCGACCTTCCAAGCCGGCTGTCCGTTGATCTCCAACTCGGCCGTGTCCCCCACGACCGTGATCTTGAAGTGGTTCCACTCGCCGGGCCTGGCCAGCCCCTTCGATTCTGCCCCGGCCAGTCCGTTGACGTTCCCCTCTTTGCCTTCCAGCAGGTTGATTTGATAGCGGCTGGGCCACGCCTTTCCTTCCTCAGGCAAGTCGGCCCGGATGTAAATGCCGGAGTCGTACTTGCTGTCGCGCCGTGCGCGCCAGTCGAGCTCGAGCACGAAGTCGCCGTGCCGGTCATTGGTGCGAACGAATCCATCGCCGGCCTTCAGCACCAACAGGCCGTCTTCGACCACGGCTTCGCACCCGGTCACGTTCCAGCCGTCGAGATTCTGGCCGTTGAACAGCGCGGATTGAAACCCCGGCGCATCGGCCGCCACCAGCACGCCACACAGCATCAACCCCGTCGCGCCACAGGCGGCGCGCACCATCGACGGCAAATTCATCGCAGCTCTCCTCGATTGACAATCAGTCAGTTGGCTATTTCGATTCGAAGGCCCTGCCAACACCAGGCGGCGCTTGCTCGCAGCCCGGCGGAGCACGTCCCAAGCCAGCATCATCGCCGCTGGCCGCGTCGACTGCAATGTAGCTGGATTCGCAAGAATTCAGCCCGCCGGAATCCCTCTGAAGTCTGGCGACTTCAGCTACCCGGGAATCTCTCTGAAGTCTGGCGACTTCAGCTACAGTAACCGCATGGCCGTCGCACGTCCCCGCGATCCAAAAGTGGGGCGGTTATTTTCCCGAAAAAGCCGCCACCCCGCCAATTGCGAGCGGCTGGCGCAGAGAGTATCGTCTATTACAGAGCCCCCAGGCATCCAATGTCGCGCTGGCCGCTTTGCTGCCCGGCGCTCCCACCGAATTCGCCCACGAGTATGCACCGCACGCTAACTTCTGGCTTCGACGCGCCGTCACGAGACCACCCACCTTACGAAACGATACTTAGGAGCGTTTTGCCATGTCGTACCTGACCGATCGTCGTCGATTCTTGAAGGCCACGGCCCTGACCGGCGTGGGCGTGTATGTCTCGGGCACGGCCGCGGCCGAAGACAGCAAGTCTCCGAACGAAGTGATTCGCTTCGGCTGCATCGGCGTCGGCGGCAAGGGCTCCAGCGACTCGGCCGACGCGAAGAACGCCGGCGACGTGGTGGCCATCTGCGACGTCGACGACAACACGCTCGAAAAGGCCGGCTCCAAGAGCTTCCCCAAGGCCGCGCGCTACAACGACTTCCGCAAGATGCTCGACGAGGTCGGCAAGAACCTCGACGCCGTCACCGTCAGCACTCCCGATCACATGCACGCGCCGGCCACGGCCATGGCCATGCGGATGGGCCTGGGTTGCTTTACGCAAAAGCCGCTCACGCGCACCATCTGGGAGGCCCGCCAACTCGGCGAAATCGCGCGCGAAATGAAAGTCGCCTCGCAGATGGGCAACCAAGGCACGTCCTTCGCGCCGCTGCGAAAAACGGCCGCCGTCGTCACCTCGGGCGTATTGGGCAACATCCAGGAGGTACACGTCTGGACAAATCGTCCCATCTGGCCGCAGGGCGGATCGCGTCCGCCGGAAGGCAAAGTGCCCTCGAACCTGCACTGGGATTTGTGGCTCGGCTGCGCCCCCGACCGTCCGTATGCACCGGGCTATCACCCGTTCGCCTGGCGCGGCTGGTGGGACTTCGGCTCGGGCGCCCTGGGCGACATGGCCTGCCACACCGTCAACATGCCGTTCATGGCGCTCGATCTGCGCGACCCCACGGCCGTGCAAGCCGAAACCTCGGGCCACAACCAGGACAGCTATCCCAAGTGGTCGATCATCACCTACGACTTCCCGTCCAACGGCGATCGGGCCTCCTGCAAGATGGTCTGGTACGACGGCGGCAAACGCCCCTCGGGCGATTTGTTCGACGGCGAGAACGTGAGCGAGACCGGCGTGCTTTTGATCGGCGACAAGGGCAAGTTGTTTGCCCCCGGCGACTACTGCGAAAAGGACTTCAAGCTGCTGGGTGGCATCGAAGTGCCGGAAGTCGAGTTCGAGGAATCCCCCGGCCACTTCCAGGAATTTGCTCGTGCGATCAAGGGCGGACCTCCGGCCCGCTCGAACTTCGAAAACTACTCGGCCCCGTTGACCGAAACCATCCTGTTGGGCAACCTGGCCGTGTGGGCCGCCGCCGAACCCAGTTCGCCCGGCAAGAAGATCGAGTGGGATTCGGCAAGCCTCACCGCCACCAACGCCCCGGAAGTGGCAGCGGTCGTCAAACCCGAGTACGCCCACGGCTACACGCTGTAAGCGCTACTGGTAGCTGGATTCGCCAGAATTCAGCCCAGAGTTGTAGCTGGATTCGCAAGAATTCAGCCGTTTGAAGTTCTCTGAAGTCTGGCGACTTCAGCTACAGTTGCAACGCGTTGCTGCCGGCGCCGGCTTTCACACGCTGGTGCCGGCAGCTTTTTTTGTAATCCCATTTTTGCCACATGGCCCAGCGATCATGAATTCACGCCCCGTCCTGATGCTCGTTGCCCTGGCCGCCGGATCGGTGCTGGCCTCGCAACTCTCCGGCTGCACCAAAAGCGAACCCGACGAGACAGCAGCCGCGCCCCCCAAAGCGGCCGCCGAGGTCGCCTCTGCCAAGGATGCCGCACCCGCCACCAAGCCGGCCGAGCCCGACGACCCGCAGGCCATTTCCGCCATCGAAGCCATCGGCGGAATCGTCACCCGCAACGCCGCGGGCAACGCCACGCGCGTCGACTTGTCGAAAGCCAACGTCCAGGACTTTGACTACGGGGTGCTCGAAAAGCTGCCGGCGCTCGACCACTTGCTGCTCTACGGCGTTGACGTGAACGACGCCACGCTCGACGCATTGAGTGGACTCGGCCTGCAATCGCTGGTGCTGGAGAACACCGAAATCACCGACGCCGCCACCGCCAAGCTGGAAGGACTGCCCAAGCTCAAGTCAATCAACTTGCGGCGCTCGTCGTATTTGACCGACGCGGCGCTCGAACCGTTGACGCGGATGCCCAACCTGGAGCAGTTGCACCTGCTGTACAACAACTTCACCAGCGCCGGCATGGAACACCTGGCAAACGTGCCGAAGGTCCGCGTGATCGACCTGCGCGGCTGCGCTTACATCACCGACGAAGGCGTCAAGCAACTGGCGGCGCTCGAGCACCTGCAAGTTCTTAAGCTGCGCAACCCCAATGTCACCGACGAGGGGCTCGAAGCGCTGGCCAGTCTCACCAAGCTGCGCGGACTCGGCCTGGAAGATTCGCAAATCTCGGACGATGGGCTGGTCTTTGTCGCCAAAATGCCCGACCTCACTGAGCTTTATCTGCTACGCACCAACGTCACCGATGAAGGCTTGGCGCAGCTTAAGGATCTGAAGGAGCTGAAGCGACTCGAGCTGCGCAGCACGGGACTCGACGGCAGCGGCCTGGTCCACCTGAAAGACTTGCCCAAGCTGGCCGTTCTCGACCTGGCCGAAACCGAAGTCAGCGACGAGGGGCTGGCTCATCTGAAAGACGTGAGAACGCTGGTGCGGCTCGACCTGTGGCACACCGCCGTGACCGACGCCGGCACGCCCAGCCTGAAGAATCTCACAAACCTCGAGTATCTCAATCTCGAAGGAACCAGAATCACCGACGACAGTCTGCAAAACCTGGCGGGGCTCTCCGCGTTAACCGAGCTCAACCTGGCCGATACCGCAGTCACCGACGCCGGGCTCGAGCAACTTCAGGGCCTGGCCAATCTCCGCCAGCTCAACCTGGCCTTCACCCAAACCACCGAGGCCGGCCGCGCCAAGCTGCAAGCGGCGCTGCCCGACGTGCGCATCGCGATCTGATCGGCTGGCCCCACCCTCGCCCGCAACGCGGGAGAGGCGACTTGGCCATTTACTCCGCCAGCCGCTTCGAGAAGATCACCATGCTGTCGCCGTCGGCATAGAAGTCGTTGATCACGGCGTCGCGCTGGTATTGGTGCTTCTCGTAGAACTTCCGCGTCAGGTCGTAGTAGGGCAGCGACGACGTCTCGACCAGCAAGATGCGGCCGCGCCGCGCGCGAATGTCGTCTTCCACGAACTTCAAGAGCGTGGTGCCGATGCCCCGCGCCTGCGTCTGCTTGGTCACGGCGATCCAATACAGATACCAGGTGCGATCGGCCATGGCCGCCGGAGCATAGTAGGCAAAGCCCAGAATCTCGCCGTGCTCTTCGAACGTGATGGCCGCGTGGTCGAGCTTCGCGTTGGCGTCGTGATAGTCGCCCAGCACTTCTTCGAGCGCCGTGATCTCGTGCGGCTTGAAGACACCGGTGCGCGTGGCCATGGCCAGAATGGCACGCGTGTCGTTCGGCAGGGTCGGTCGGATCACAAAGCCTCCGGGGCGGCAAACGCCCGCTCGGCCGACGTCGGTTGCTCACCCCCGGCCATTAGGAAATAACTTCCGTTAACGCTCACACGTGCCACTGGTGGCGGCAGCCACCAGTGTCGTCGGGGCCCGTTTCCCGCAATGCCCGTTCCTGAATTGCACTGGTGGCGTGCGCCACCAGTGGCACAAACAAGCACTGAAGTTATTCTTGAGTCGTTCCTTGGTATCCACCAGGCCGCAAGCGGCAAATTCGACGCCTTCGGCGGCCGACACGAGATTACCACGGACCACCGATTTGCGAAACCGCCTCAGGGCCGGCGTGCGTGGCCGGTCGTTTTGCCCCCGTAGTTGGATTCGCAAACATTCGGCTCAGGTATTCACCGCCGGACTTGCAGGTCCTCAGCCGCGCGAAATCTGACGACTTACGGCTCCAGCGCCCGCCGCCGCGCTAGTGTGGTCTAAACCCCAACCTCTCGCTAGAATGCGGGCAGTTTGCCGGCGGCACGCTCCCGCGTCGCCCGGTTTACTAGCGCATCCTCTTTGGAACGGTGTCCATGGCAGCGCCCACGACCGGGGAACGGAAGCCAGCCGGCTCGTCCGCACGCGAGGCGTCGTATCCCCAGCACGACCCCTACGTGCCCGACGGCGTCCAGATGCCCGAGCTCACCTGGTCGGCCGTCCTCGCCGGTGTCGTCCTGGGCATCGTCTTCGGCGCCTCCTCGCTCTACCTCGTGCTCAAGGTGGGCATGACCGTCTCGGCCTCCATTCCCGTGGCCGTCTTGTCCATCACGCTCTTTCGCGGGCTGGCCCGCGCTTTCAATCTGCGCCAGGCCACGATCCTGGAAAACAACATCGTGCAAACGACCGGCTCGGCCGGCGAGTCGATCGCCTTCGGCGTCGGAGTCACCATTCCCGCGTTGCTCTTGCTCGGCTTCGACATGAGCATCGTCCGCGTGATGACCGTCGGCGTGCTGGGCGGATTGCTCGGCATCCTGATGATGATTCCGCTGCGCCGCGCGTTCATCGTCCAGCAGCACGGCAAGCTCCGTTATCCCGAGGGCACCGCCTGTGCCGACGTGCTCATCGTCGGCGAAGAAGGGGGCGCCACCGCCAAGACCGTCTTCGCCGGGTTCGGCCTGGCTTTCCTGCACAAGTTTCTCATGAAAGCCTGCGGCCTGTGGCGCGAGGATGCGAACGTCCACCTCTACAATCAGACCACGGGCAAGGGGCTGCAAGGCGGTGTCCTCGGCGGCGAGCTCTCGCCCGAGTTGCTGGGCGTGGGCTACATCATCGGGCCGCGCATCGCCTCGATCATGTTCTCCGGCGCCGTGCTGGCCTACCTGGTGATGGTGCCCTTGATCGTGTTCTTCGGCATCCGGCTCAGTCAGCCGCTGGCGCCCGAGGCGACCAAGACCATTCGCGACATGTCCGTCGGCGAGCTGCGCGACGCGTACATTCTCTATATCGGCGCCGGTGCCGTGGCCACCGGCGGCATCATCAGCATGTTTCAAGCCTTGCCCATGATCATTGGCTCGCTGCGCCGCGCCATGGGCGACCTGGCCACCACCGGCGCCTCGTCCAAAGGCCGCGCCATGCTGCCGCGCACCGAGCGCGATCTGCCGCTCTCGTTCGTCATCTTCGGCAGCCTGGGCCTGGTGCTGGCGCTGACGCTGGCGCCCTCGCTCGGACTGGGATTCAACTTCGAAGGCTTCATCGGCGCCGTGTTCATCGTGGCGTTCGGATTCCTGTTCGTCACCGTCTCCTCGCGCCTGACCGGCGAAATCGGCTCGAGCTCCAATCCCATCTCCGGCATGACCGTGGCCACGCTGTTGTTGACGTGCATCGCCTTCTGGCTGATGGGCAACACGGGCAAGCCCGCCACGCTGACGGCACTGACCATCGCCGCGGTGGTCTGCATCGCCGCGTCGAACGGCGGCACGACCTCCCAAGACCTGAAAACCGGCTATCTCGTCGGCGGCACGCCCCGCTCGCAGCAATTCGCCATCCTCATCGGCGCGCTCACCAGTGCTCTGGTGATCGGCGTGATCCTGCTGATGCTCAACGAGGCGGGCACTGTCTATACGACCAAGCCCGAGTTCCTGCCGCGTGCGCGCGTCGACGACGTCAAGTCGCTGACCCAGATGGAGCAGCCGGGGGGCGAATACGCGGAAACGGACACCGCCTACTACCACGTGCTGCACCTGGCGCGCGGCGAGCGACCCGACATCCCCGCCGGCAAATACCTCGTCGACGACACCGGCCAGATTCGCTACTTCGTCGATCCGGCCATCAACGGAATACTCAAAGAGCGCGACGACGGCACCAAGGTCAGCAACAAGTTCAACGCGCCCAAAACGCTGCTCATGGCGCTGATCATCGACGGCATTCTCAACGGCAAGCTCCCCTGGGAACTGGTGCTCATCGGCGCGCTGATCGCCGTGGTGCTCGAACTGGCCGGCGTTCCGTCGCTCCCCTTTTCCGTCGGCGTCTATCTGCCCATTCAGATTTCCACGCCCATCTTCGTCGGCGGGCTGGTGCGCTACACGGTCGACCGCATCCGCGGCAGCAAGGCCGACGATTCGGAAACCAGCCCCGGCGTGCTGCTCAGCTCCGGCTACATTGCCGGCGGATCGATCGCCGGCGTCATCGTCGCGTTCATCACGTTCTCGCCCGCGATGCAGGGCTGGCTCGACCAGAGCGGCCGTTTGGGCGAGAGCTGGAATGCCAGCCAATGGCCTTCGATCGTCGCCTTCGGCGCGCTGATGATCGTGATGGCCATGGCCGGCTTGGGCATCATGTTCAAAAGCGCCAAAATCACCGGCCGCGGCCGCGGCGAGAAATGACCATCGACCACCAATAACATCCGCATGCATGCCACATTCACAGGATTCGCGCCATGAGATCCATCGCCCGCTGCCTGGCCGCACTGGCCTTGCCACTCTTTGCATTTTTGTCGAGCGTTCCAATCGCAGGCGCTGACGAGGGCATGTGGCTTTTCAACCAGCCGCCGCGGAAGTTGCTGATGGAGCGTTACGGCTTCGATCCGACTGACGAGTGGCTCAATCACTTGCAACACTCGGCCGTGCGCTTCAACAGCGGCGGCAGCGGCTCGTTCGTCTCCGGCAAGGGCCTGGTGATGACCAATCATCACGTCGGCGCCGACGCGCTGCACAAGCTCAGCACTCCCCAGCGCGACCTGGTGACCGAGGGCTACCTGGCCGCCACGCCCGACGACGAGCTCCAATGCGTCGACCTGGAGCTCAACGTGCTGATGACCATCGAAGACGTCACCGAGCGCGTCAACGCCGCGGTCAAGCCGGGCATGAGCGCTGCCGAGGCCCACCTGGCACGCGTCGCCGTCAGCAACACCATCGAAAAAGAATCGCTCGACAAGACCGGCCTGCGCAGCGACGTCGTCACGCTCTTCCAGGGCGGGCGCTACAACCTCTATCGCTACAAGAAATACACCGACGTGCGGCTGGTCTTTGCGCCCGAGAAGGACATCGCCTTCTTCGGCGGCGATCCCGACAATTTCGAATATCCGCGCTACGATCTGGACGTCTGCTTCTTCCGTGTCTACGAAAACGGCAAGCCGGTCGAGCCGCCGCACTATCTTTCCTGGAGCAAGGCCGGCGCGGGCGACGAAGAGCTGATCTTCGTGGCCGGCAATCCCGGCCGCACCGATCGGCTCAACACCGTGGCCCATTTGCAGTTCCTGCGCGACACGGTCTTTCCGGAAAACCTCAACCTCATCCGCCGCCGCGAGGTCATGCTGCAAACCTTCAGCCAGCGCGGCCTGGAAAACGAACGCCGTGCGCGCGACGAGCTGTTCGGCTATCAAAACTCGCGCAAGGCGCGCCTCGGCGGGCTGGCCGGCTTGCAGGATCCGTCGATCATGGACGCCAAGCGTAAAGACGAACGCTCGCTCCGCCAGGCCGTCGACGCCGACCCCAAATTGCGCGACGCTCGCAACGCCTGGGACCAGGTCGTCTCGGCCCTGGCCGCCTGGCATCCGATCTACACCGACTACTCGCTCTACGAACGCGGCACGGCCTTCAACACCGATCTGTACCGCATTGCGCGCATGCTGGTGCGGCTGGGCGACGAATCGGCCAGGCCCAACGCCGATCGACTGCCCGAGTATGCCGAAGCAGGGCTCGACTCGCTCAAGCAGCAGTTGTTCTCGGCGGCGCCGATATACAGCGACTTGGAAATCGCCAAGCTCACCGACTCGCTTAGCTACCTTTTGGAGCGCGGCGGGGCCGAAAACGCACTGGTGAAAGAGGTGCTGGCCAACATGTCGCCCGGCGGCCGCGCCGCCGAACTGGTTTCCGGCACGAAGCTGGCCGACGTCGCCGTGCGCAAGCAACTCGCCGCAGGAGGCGCCAGCGCCATCGCGGCCTCGGACGATCCGATGATCGCACTGGCGCGGTTGATCGATCCGCACGCGCGCAAACTGCGCAAAACCTATGAGAACAACGTCGAAGAGCCGCTCCGCCAGGCCTATGCCAAGATCGCCAAGGCCCGCTTCGCCATCGAAGGCGAAAACACCTATCCCGACGCCACGTTCACGCTGCGGCTGGCGTTCGGCCAGGTGAAAGGCTACACCGACCAGGGCAAGAAAATGCCTCCTTGGACCACGATCGGCGGCGCCTATCCTCACGCCGCCGAGCACGGCAACGTGCCTCCCTTCAAGCTGCCAAAACGCTGGATCGAAGACAAGGACAAGCTCGATCTGGAAACGCCGTTCAACTTTGTCAGCACGGCCGACATCATCGGCGGCAATTCCGGCAGCCCGGTCGTCAACCGGGCCAATGAGGTCGTGGGGTTGATCTTCGACGGCAACATCCAGTCGCTCGTGCTCGACTTCGGCTACGAGGATCGCGTCGCCCGGGCCGTCTCAGTCGATTCCCGGGGCATCGTGGAGGCTCTGCGATCGGTCTACAAGGCGGAGGAGCTGCTGAAGGAACTCGCGCCCTGAGAACGTGTGTGAGATATTCGATGAGGTGCCGGGAATCGAAGGCCGGCTCCTCCGTCGCAGGCACACTCCGCGTGCCTGCGACGATCCGGAGGCCACCGCCAGGCCCCCGATCACCCCACGACCCATTGCACACACCTTCTGAGGGGCGTCGGCCGATCGATCGGCCGGGGGCCCGCGAAGGGGCCCCGGCGCCTCGACATTCAGGAGCGGACGACGGGTCGCCGCTGGACGCCCAGGATGGGCACCGGCTGGAGGATCTCTCCAGCACCGGCCAGAGACCCGAGAACGACCGTCACCAGTGAGGTGAGGACGCCGGCGAGGGTCCACCAGGTCGCCTGACGCGTTCCTTCGGCGGCCTTGATCGCGGCCTGGCGGACCTCCGGCTTGCCGGCGAGGTCGCGGGCCATGTCGGGCAGGGCCGCCGGGTTCTCGCGGACTCGATCCAGTTGCTTGCTGACCTCGGCCTGGGCTTTGCGGGCCTGCTCCTCATCCAGGCCGGCCTGCTTCAGGTCCTCGACGAACCGGTCGCCGCCCAGCTCGGTGTCATAGCGCCGACGCACGGCATCGATCAGCCCG
>JBGSYQ010000013.1:0-9310 GCA_041750795.1 Pirellulales bacterium
TGGCTGGCGATGCGCGGGTTGGCCACGCTGGGAGTGCGCGCCGAGCGTGCTTGTGCCAATGCCTTGGCGGTTGCGCGGCGGTTGAGCGAAGTCCCGCGGATCGAGGCCGTCTACTATCCGGGCTTGCCGGACCATCCGGACCACGCACTGGCGTGCCGGCAGTTTGGCGATCGGTTTGGCTCGCTGGTCGCTTTCACCCTGCGTGGCGGCACGGCAGCCGCCAGCGCATTCATCCGCGCAGCGCGGCAGATACCGTTTTGCCCGTCGCTGGGAGAATTGAACACCACGCTCAGCCATCCCGAATCGACCAGCCATCGGTCGCTATCGCCGCAGGCGCGAGCAGCGCTGGGCATTCGCGGAGGCACCATTCGGCTGTCGGTAGGGATTGAATCGACCGCGGCGATTATCGCGGCCGTCGAAGAGGGGCTGGCCGGAGCGTTGTAACGCGTTTGTCCGTCACCGTTGCCGCGGCAAAAGTGCATCCGCTGCCGGCTCTGGACTGGGCAGTAGCAAAGATTATGATAAGATGGCGTAGTCCTAATAGTGGGTTGATCTGTTGTTTCATGTGGAGTTGCGTATGACGCAAAAGCAGAAGGAAGAAGCGCTCGAAGTCGAAGGGGTGGTGACGCAGGCACTGGCCAACACCCGATTTCGCGTGCAACTCGATGGTGGCCATCTGGTCATCGCTCATGTGGCCGGAAAGATGCGCAAGCATTTTATCCGCATTGTGCCCGGAGACCGCGTGCGCGTGGAGCTCTCTCCCTACGACCTGACCAAGGGTCGCATTACGTTCCGCGAGCGTTAGTCGTCTCGGGGCAGCTTGCTGCCGATTCCGCACTGGTTGCGCAGCGGGTGGCCCATGTTTGTCGCCGCCGGCGGCCTCTTCTGGCGGACCCATCCTAGACCTGCCGGGCCTGGTTGTCGCAAGCGCTTGTCATGCTCCGCTGTCATGCTCCGCGCGCTGGGGCGATTTGCACGCAGGGCCGTCGGCTATCCGGCGGGTCTGGCTGGCGGAAAAAGCCCTCCTCTGGGCGGCTGCCCCCATCTGGCGGTTCCTAGACGCCGTGCATTGCATAACCTACGATTGAGTCTCGCGGCGAGCGCGTTTTGGGCCGACTTTATGGATGCCGCGGCCGGCGCAAGCTGACTGCGAAACGACCGACCCGCTAAAACCCGGCATATGTTCGCAGGGTATAAGCCGCAGGAGGCGCATGGCTCGAACATGCCGTCTGAGTGGCGACCTTGCCCCCGTGCAATTTCCCCCAGGAGACTCGATTGTGAAACGATTTCTTGCTTCGATGCTCGCCGTCGCCTTAGTGGCAGCCACGGCGATGCACAGTTCGGCGCGCACGCTGGCTGCCGCCGAGAACGCCAAGCCGGTGGCCGTGCTGTCGATCGCCAGTTACGACCGCATCATGGCCGACGTCGCCATGTTCGGCGAGTTGGCCGGCAATCCCGATTTGGCCCAAAGCCTCGAGGGCATGCTCAAGCTGTTCACGCAAGGGCAAGGCCTCGCCGGCCTCGACCAGAAGCGGCCCTGGTGTGTGGCCGTCTTGACCGATGACGTCTCGTTCCAGCCGCTGGTCTACTTGCCGGTGGACGACGTCAAGCAACTGCTCGAGTCGCTGGCCGGGCTCATCGGCGAAGCCGATGAGGCGGGAGACGGACTGTACGAGCTCAACGTATTCGGGCAGGAAATCGTCGTCAAGGAATCCAACAAGTGGGCCATCGTCGGCCAGGCGACCGACGCGGTGAACGCCGCTCCGGCAGAGCCGAGCAAGCTGTTGGACGGCATGGACGTCGACTACGACGTGGCCATTCGCCTGTACGTGCAGAATATTCCCGAAGTCTACCGCTCGCTGGCCATCGACCAGTTGCGGATGGGCGTGGAGTCTGGCCTGGGACGGATGCCGGACGAGGACGACGCCCAGTATGAAGCGCGCCGCGCGATCACCGAAAACCAGCTCGACGCGTTGACCACGGCCATTAGCGACGTCGACGAGGTCACGCTGGGCGCTGCCGTGGACATCGCGGCCAAGACGGCGCACATCGACCTGAGCATCACGGCCGTGCCGGGCAGCAAGTCGGCCAGGCAAATGGCCCAAATGAAGGCCGTGCCTTCCAGCTTTGCCGGCTTCATCGCCCCCGATGCCGCCGCGTCGCTGAACATCACGACCGAGATCGCCAAGGACGACGCCACGCAAATCGCCGCCGCGCTGACGACGATTCGCAGTAGCGCCATGGATCACATCGAGAACGAGTCCAAGCTCGAGGACGAAGGCAGCAAGCAGCTCGCCAAGGAAATGCTGGGCGAAGTGTTCGACGCGCTGCAAGCCACGCTGGAAAGCGGCAAGATCGACGCGGCCGCCACGCTCAACCTCAGCGACACGTCGATGGCGCTGGTGGTGGGGGCCTACATTGCCGAGCCGCAAAAGCTGGAAGACGCCTTGCAAAAGTTCGCCAAGCTGGCCGAGAGCAAGCCGGACTTCCCCGGCATCAAGTTCAATGCCGATACGCACGGCGACGTTCGATTCCACACCGCGAGCATTCCGGTGCCGCAGGACAAGAGCATCGCCAAGGTGCTGGGCGAAAAGCTGGACGTTGCGGTGGGCATCGGCCCGAAGAGCGTGTACCTGGCGCTGGGAACCGACAGTCTGGCGATGACCAAGTCGCTCATCGACAAGTCGAAAGCGGCTTCCAGCACGCCGCTGCCTCCCTTCCAGTTGAACGTGGCGCTGTCGCCCGTCTTCGCGTTTGCCAGCGCCATGCAGGCCGAAGAGGATCGCCAGCAGCTCAAGGTCTGGGCCGACGAATTGGCCAAGGCCGCCGGCAAGGACAAAGTCTCGCTGGTGATCAAGCCGGACGAGGGCGGCATCACGATTCGCCTGGAAGCCGAGGAGGGCGTGCTGCGACTGCTGGCCAATATCGGCAAGATGGCCACGGCCGCCGGCGGCGGAGGATTCCCCGGCGCGCAATGAGTGCGCCCCGAATGAGTACCGCCCGAATGAGTACGGGCCGGTAGTTCGATTTCGACAGCAAACCAAAGCGGCGCGGATTCACAAGTTGGATCCGCGCCGCTTTCTCTTGGCAGCCCGTTGAAAAATGCCATCCTGGCATTTTTCAACCTCGCCAAGTGCGATGCAAAGCTTCGCACGGCTCGCAGAATAACGACTTGCGTCGCTATTCTGTCATCGCATCCGTGCGATGTCGCAGCCTGTTGAGTTTTTCAACAGGCTGTTTGCCGGGGACAAGGGTCTTGTCTCGCGCGGGAATAACGCGCACGGTTGCCGGCGAATCGGAGTGCGGATGTTTCCTGCCGCACGCGTCTCACCCCGATTGCCGCCGGGTGACAAGCCCGCCCATACGACGAATGCGCGAACCCCTTCTGATGACGGTTGCCGGCGGTGGATTTTGGTTGCGACCGCAGTGGGCCGTAACTAGGATTGAAGCCACCCGCGCGAACCCCTCTCCCAGCGGGGGGTGGCAAGAAATGGCCGGCGCAGTATGTCGCCGGCGACGCGCGACGTGTCGGATTCCCACCAAGAGCAAGGCACCATGGTATTCCGCAAACCGCAGGGCGCGCGCCCATCTCGTGAACCAGGCAAACCGGCCCGCTCGTGGCGATCGCGATTCGAGCTGTTGGAGCATCGCCTGCTGCTGACCGCCTCGGGCGACTCGACGAGCCCGGGCGATCCGGCGCTGGACGACCTGGCCGCAGCGTATCACGCGGCGCTGATCGACTTCCACGGTCCGGACCTGGTTGGCAAAGACGGCCCGCTGGCGCGGCTGGGGCTCGATCTGGCCAACTTGTTTCAGCAGAAGCGGATCCACGATCAGCGTCAGGCGGGCGTCCCGTTCGTGCCCGTGACCGACGTGCCGATTCAGGTATCGGGCGATCGGGTGACCGTGGAGTTCGTCGTGCAGGGGGACGCCGCGCTGGCGCAGGTGCAGTTGGCGTCGGTCGGCATGCAGAACATCGAGGTAGCGGGCAGCCTTTATGCCGGCGACTTGCCGATCGATCGGTTGCGGGATCTGGCTGGTTTGTCGTCGCTGTCGTTTGCGCGGCCCAGTTACACGCCGGTCACCGCTGTCGGAATCGTCGACAGTCAGGGCGATCCGGCGATTCGCGCCGACGTGGCCCGCAGTGTCTTCGATGTGGACGGCAGCGGCACGACGGTGGGCATCCTGTCAGACTCATTCAATTCGCTGCGATTCGTTACCGGCGTCGATGGCGTGGCCCAAGACATCGCGTCCGGCGACTTGCCGGCGGATACGACCATCTTGCGAGATCTCCTCTTCGGCGGCAGCGACGAGGGGCGCGCGATGGCGCAGTTGGTCCACGACGTGGCGCCGGGCGCGGCGATTCAATTTGCCACGGCCTTTGTTGGCGGCGAGCCAGGCTTTGCGAACAACATCCGCCGACTGGCCGACGCCGGATCGACCGTGATCGTCGACGACGTCATCTATTTAGCTGAGCCGTTTTTTCAGGACGGCGTGGTGGCCCGGGCGGTCGACGACGTCGTAGCGCGCGGGATTCCCTATTTTTCCGCGGCCGGCAATAATGGTGACGAGTCGTACGAGAGCGCTTTCGCCAACTCGGGCCAGTTGGGCGGCGTGTTCAACACGTTGCTGCACGACTTCGATCCGGGGCCGGGCGTTTCGACGCATCAGTTGTTGAACGTTCCCGTCGGGGGCACGACGGCGGTCGTCCTGCAATGGGACCAGCCGTTTGCATCGCTCGGCGGCTTCGGTTCGGCGAGCGATATTGACATTTCGCTGTGGGGCGCCGACGGCACGACGTTGCTCGCCGGATCCATCGACGCGAATATCGGCGGCGATCCGCTGGAAATATTCGGATTCACCAACGACGGTTCGTTCGACTTCGACGGCGTCGACGGCGCCGATACGACGTTCCTTCTCCGGATCGAGCTGTTCTCCGGCGCCGCGCCGGGATTGATGAAATACGTCGTCTTTGGTGACGGGACGATCAGCTCGTTCGACACCAACAGCAGCACGATGTACGGGCACGCCAATGCGGCCGGGGCGGAATCGGTGGCCGCTTCGGTCTTTTTGGCGACGCCCGCCTTCGGCGTGGATCCGCCACTGGTCAACGACTATTCCAGCAAAGGTGGCACGCCGATCCTGTTCGATGCGGGTGGGAATCGGCTGGCGACGCAAATCGTCCGCCAGGGACCGGACGTCACGGGCGTCGACGGCACGAACACCACCTTCTTTGGCCAGAGCATCCCGCAGGATGAGGACGCGTTTCCGAACTTTTTCGGCACTTCGGCCGCTGGCCCGCACGTGGCGGCCGCGGCTGCCCTGATGCAGCAATCGGCAGGCGGGCCGAAGGCCTTGTCTCCGCAATACATCTACGAAGCGCTGGAAGCGACGGCCATCGACATCACGAGCCGCATCCGCGTCTTCACCACGCAAACGACGATCCCCATTCCCAACGGCGTCGGCGTCGACGCTTACAGCGGCCACGGGCTCGTCGACGCGGCCGCGGCGATCCAATATCTGCGCGGAGCCATTTCCATCAACGACGTCGCCGAGCTCGAAGGCAACAGTGGGTTCACCGATTTCGTCTTCACCTTGAACGTGATCGGCCAGGTGGAGGTGCCGGTCGTTGTCACCTACACGACGGCCGACGGATCGGCCACGGCGCCGGACGACTACATTGCAGCCAGCGGCGCGGTGACGTTCTTGCCGGGTGGAACCAGAACGCGGCACGTCACGATCCAAGTCGTTGGCGACGAGATCATCGAGCCCAACGAGACCTTCTTCTTGAATCTTACGTCGACCGGCGCCCGGTTGCTCCGCTCGACCGCCGTCGGCACGATTCTCAACGACGACGTGGATCTGTCGATCAACGACATTACCATTACCGAGGGCAATTTCGGCACTTCGAACGCCGTCTTCACGGTTTCGTCGGTGGGCGCCATCAACCAGAACATCAGCGTCAACTATGCCACGTCCGACGGCACCGCGCTGGGCGGCTCGGACTACATCCCCCAAGTCGGACTGGCGACGCTCAGTCCCGGCAAGTCGTCGACCACCATCACCGTGCCGATCATCAACGACACGTTCAACGAAGCCACCGAGTTCTTCTTCATGAACTTGAGCCAGGCGGTCAATGCGCGGATCGCCAAAGGCGTCGGCATCGCCACCATCATCGACAACGATCCCTTGCCCTCGTTCTATGTCAACGACGCGTTCATCACCACGAATTTCGCCGGCCTGGTCGGCGCCGTGTTCACCGTGGCGCTGGACAACAAGAGCGGTCGCAACGTTACCGTCCAGTATCGGACCATCGACGACACGGCGACCGCCGGCGAGGACTACACGGCCCAGAACGGCGCCCTGACGTTTCAGCCCGGCATCAGCAGCGTGCAGATCACCGTGCCCATCATGACCAGCGGACTGTACGGCGGCAACGAGCGCTTCTTCCTGGAAGTATCCAATCCCACCAACGCGGTGATCGCTGACGCGCGCGGCGAGGGCACGGTGATATTCGGCGATCCGCCGCCGGCCGAATACGTCGTCGACGACGGCGACCCTGGCTTCGCCACCAACACCAACGGCGGCTGGGTCAACGTGACCAACCTCATCTCTTACCAGTTCGACTACACGTATCACGTGGCCGGCGTTGGCAACAATTGGGCCAGTTGGACGTTCGACGATCTGCCCGACGGAACTTACCAGGTCTTTACGCGCTGGAGCCACTTCTCGAACCGGGCCACCAATGCGCCGTACACGGTGTTCGACGGCGCCGCGGCGCTGGGCACCGTGACGGTCAATCAGCAAGTGGCGCCCGCCGGCGACCAGGTCGGCGACGTCGTCTGGCAAAAGCTGGGCAACTACACGATCGACAGCGGTACGCTCCGCGTCCGGCTCACCGATGCCGCCAACGGCTATGTGACGGCCGATGCCGTGCGCCTGGTGGCGGGCACCAGCGTCGCGCAAGCGCCGGAAATCGACGTGGCCGGCTTCGAGCGTTCGATTGCCGACGGTGACACCACGCCCTCGTTCCTCGACGCCACGGAGTTCGGCTCGGTCGGCGCGTTGACCAATTCTCGCACGCACATGTTCTCGATTCGCAACACCGGCAACGCCCCGCTGCTGTTGAGCGGCAACCCGCCGGTGCAGATCTCCGGCTTTCACGCCGGCGACTTCACGGTGCTGTCGCAACCGGCCGCCACGATCGGGCCGGGCGCCACGACGACCTTTCAAGTCATGTTTCACCCGTCGGCGGTTGGCTTGCGTCAAGCGACAGTCTCGATCGCCAACAACGACGCCGACGAGTCGGTGTACGACTTTGCGGTGCAGGGGACGGGCAGCACGCCCGGCGGCGCGCAGGTGGCGCTGCCCCAGTTGGCCCCCAATCCGCTCTTGCCGCTGGACGTCAACGCCGACAGCCTCGTGTCTCCGCTGGATCTGCTGATCGTGTTCAACGCACTGATGCAGGCCGACACCCCGGGCGCCGCCGCTGCGCCGCTGACAGCGGAGCCAACGGCGGCTCCCGGCACCGCGCTGGTCGAGCAGAAGCAGCACTTCATCGACGTCAATGGCGATGGGATCGTTTCTCCGCTCGATGCGCTGTTGATTATCAACCACCTGCTGGGCCAATCGACGGTGACGC
Source organism: Pirellulales bacterium (assembly GCA_041750795.1). Taxonomy (GTDB): domain Bacteria; phylum Planctomycetota; class Planctomycetia; order Pirellulales; family PALSA-1355; genus JTS-RE94. The sequence continues at coordinate 7,643 of JBGSYQ010000013.1, forward strand.
CGAGCGCCGCGCCGGCCGACGACGACGTGGTCGCTCCGTTGGCTTCGATCGCCGCGGCCAGCAGCACGTCGACGGGGCTGGATGCCGTGGCCGTGGATCTGGCCATTCACGCGTCCGACGAAGCCGAAGCCACCGAAGCAGCCGACGTCAACGTCGCGGCGCCCCTGGCGGCCGATCTGGCTCTGGCCGGCGACGACGACGTCGATGCGCTGTGGTTCGATGCTGACAGCACGGACGACGCCGCTATTTCGTTCGAGGAGGCCGACGACTTTGGCGTTTCGGACGAGCTGCTGGCTGCGCTGGCGAGTTGACGCGCGAACCTGGTTCACCCTCCCGTGCTCTGCTACTGCGCCCGGCAAGAGGGCGCCGCAACACCCGATGCGTCGGCCACTTCTCTTGCCTGCGTCGATCGGATAACCTGAGCCGTTTCGGGAGCGACAAGGTTGCCCGCGCACACTGGGATCAGGAAGCAATGGCGATGCCCACGTTGAGCACGTTTTCCCCGCTGCGGAGCGAGATTGGCGGCATCGAAATCGCACAACTCGCCCGCGACTTCGGCACGCCGATCTACGTCTACGACGCGGCCAGGATCGCCCAGCGGATTGCCGACCTGAAGTCGTTCGACGTGGTGCGCTATGCGATGAAAGCCTGCTCGAACCTTGCGATTCTCGACCTGATGCGCCGAGCCGGGGTGCTGGTCGACTCGGTCAGCGGCGGCGAGATCGGCCGGGCCATGGCCGCCGGCTACCTGCCCACGGGTGATCCGCCGCCCATCGTCTATACCGCCGACATTTTCGACGACGAAGCGCTCGAGATGGTGGTGCGGCTGGGACTGCACGTCAATTGCGGCTCGCCCGACATGATCGAACAACTGGGCCGCGTGGCGCCGGGACGCCACATCACGCTGCGACTCAATCCCGGCTTTGGACACGGCCACAGCCAAAAGACCAACACCGGCGGCGAGCAATCGAAGCACGGCATCTGGCACGCCTCGTTGGACGATTGCCTGCGCGCGGCGGAGCATCACGGGCTGGCCGTCAGCGGGCTGCACATGCACATCGGCTCCGGCGCCGACTTTGAGCACCTGTCGCAAGTGTGCAACGCCATGGAGCGCGCCGCGCTGGAGGCTGGACGCACCATCACTTCGATCAGCGCTGGCGGCGGATTGCCGATTCCGTATCGCGCCGGCGAAACGTACGTCGACGTCGACGCGTATTTCCGGCTCTGGGACGCGACTCGCAAGCGGCTGGAAGACGCCTTCGGACATGCCGTCCGGCTGGAGATCGAGCCGGGACGCTACCTGGTTGCGGAGAGCGGATACCTGGTGGCGCAGATTCGCGCAATCAAGCAATCCGGCGCCAACACGTTCTATCTGCTGGATGCGGGGTTCAACAACCTGGCTCGGCCCATTCTCTACGGCGCTTACCATCCGATGTCGATCGTGCCCTGCGGCTCGCTGGGGCCCGAGCGGGCACTGCGCGAGGTGGTGGTGGGCGGGCCGCTGTGCGAATCGGGCGATATTTTCACCCAGGAGGAAGGCGGCTACGTGCGGACGCGATCGCTGCCGGCGGCCGAAGTGGGCGAATACCTGGTGATCGAGTGCGCCGGCGCCTATGGGGCCGTGATGGGCTCGAACTACAACAGCAAGCCGCTGGCGGCCGAGGTGCT
>JBGSYQ010000014.1:0-20507 GCA_041750795.1 Pirellulales bacterium
GCCGCGGCGCCCAGCGAACACTCGTTGGTCCGCCGCCGGCAATCGGCCAGGCGGCCCCGGTCGCGCTCGAGCTTCTCGCAGTAGCACAGCCAGTAGTGGGCCGCCAGCACCGGCTGGGCCCGCTGCATGTGCGTGTAGGCGGGCAGAATCACGCCCTCGTCGCCATCGGCCCGACTGACGAACGCACGCTGCAACGCCACGACGCGGGTGTCGATCTGATCGATGGCGTCGCGCACCCACATGCGCAGGTCGGTCGCCACCTGGTCGTTGCGGCTGCGCGCGGTGTGCAGTTTGCGTCCCACGTCGCCCAGACGGTCGATCAATGCCCGTTCGATGTGCATGTGGATGTCTTCCAATTCGATTTCGAACTGGAAACGTCCTTGCTCAATTTCCTGGCGGACATCGGCCAGCGCTTGCTCAATCTGTTGGCATTCGTCGGGGGTGATCAGGCCGACATTGGCGAGCATTTGAGCGTGAGCGATCGAAGCGGTGATGTCATGCGCGTAAAGGCGGCGATCGAAGCTCACGCTTTCGGTGAACTCCTCTACGCGGCGATCGGTCGCCTCGTCGAATACGCCGCCCCAAGCCTTCTTTGCCACATGACCTCGCTACGCCGGCCCAAGGGCCGGGTAAAATTACCCGCGGACTTTCGTCAACGTATTTACTGTAAATGGCTTACGACGAGGTGTCAACGAACCGATCGGCCCTGCGCAAGGCTCGTCCAATGGCCTTCGGCATGTGGCCCGTCCACCTGGCGCGAAAATAGCGGTTGCCCGCAGGACGGGCAGGCGGAATCTCGCAAAGTGCCGTGTTCCGGCAGTTTGCGGCGGCCTGGCCGGCTGCTGTAGGATGATGCACTTTCGCTCTCCACCACTTAAGAACCAGGCAGGACCCGTCGATGGCAAATCTCCAGGGAAAGACGCTGTTTATCACCGGCGCCAGCCGCGGCATCGGCAAGGCGATTGCGCTGCGTGCGGCACGCGACGGCGCGAACATCGTGGTTGCCGCCAAGACGGCCGAGCCACACCCCAAGCTCGAAGGCACCGTTCACAGCGCCGTTGCCGACCTGGAAGCGGCCGGCGGCAAGGCCATCGCCTGCATTACCGACATTCGCTTCGAGGAGCAGGTTCAAGCGGCCGTCGACAAGGCCGTGCAATCCTTCGGCGGCATCGACATCCTGGTGAACAACGCCAGCGCCATCTCGCTGACCGGCACGCTGCAAACCGACATGAAGCGCTACGACCTGATGCACGGCATCAACACGCGCGGCACGTTTTTGACTTCGAAGGTTTGCTTGCCGCATCTGTTGAAAGCAGCCAACCCGCACATTCTCAACATCTCGCCGCCGCTGTTGATGGAGTCGCGTTGGTTCGCCGGGCACGTCGCCTACACGATGGCCAAGTTCGGCATGAGCATGTGCGTGCTGGGCATGGCCGCCGAGTTTCAGGAGCAAGGCGTGGCGGTCAACGCGCTTTGGCCCCGCACGACGATTGCCACCGCCGCGGTGCGCAACCTGCTGGGTGGAGATGAAATGGTCCGCCACAGTCGCAAGCCCGACATCATGGGCGACGCGGCCCACGCCATCCTCACCCGCAACAGCCGCGAAACCACCGGCAACTTCTTCGTCGACGACGACGTGCTGCGCAGCGCCGGAGTGACCGACTTCGAGCAATACGCCGTCGAGCCGGGCGTCGAACTGCAGCCCGATTTCTTTGTGTAAACGTCGCCGACGAAGGGCCGCTACAGCCACCAACACCGTGCCACTGGTGGCGAACAGCCACCAGTGCAGTCTATGGCGTGGGGCGCATGCACGGGTGGCTCGCGCCACCCGTGGCACAAGTATCAAGAAGGCTGGCGCCACCCGTGGCACAAGAATTCTGGCGCGATCTGGCGATAGCGGTCTACTCAGCCGCTACAGCCACCAGCTCAATAGTGCCAGGCCGATCAAAATCGCGGTCATGAACAGCACGATCATCGTGCCGAGGCGCGCTGCATGGACCAGAATCGGCTGCATCTGCTCGTGCCGCGTGGCGGAGTAGACCAGGCTGATCGCCACGATCAGCGGCAGCGAGTACCACATCAGGTTCACTTGGGCCAGCGGCAAGAGCATTGGGTGCATGTCAGTCTCCCGGCGTGCGCGCACGCCGACGATGTTATCGTTATCCGCCTGAACTTTCCGCCGGCTCGTCGTCTTCTTTCTTGCGCGGAGATTCCTCGTGGGGCTCCAGCCGCACGGGGCCTCCATACGCATCGTAGATCGCCAGCACGTTCAACAGCCCGGCGACCATCGTGTAAACCGTTCCCAGATCGAGTTGCCGGTTGAGCCGCTTCCACAGGTCGTTCAGCGCGGCCACGTCGACCGGCGGCGACATCACGCCGCCAAACAAAGGCTCGCGCCCGTTGCGCACCAGGTATGTCTGTACCAGCGCCGGCAGCGCCGGCAAACCGACGCAAACCTGGCACAAGTAGGGCAATCGCTTGTCCCCGTCGACCCACGAGGCATACACCGCGCGCCCTTCGCTGATGAACAGCCCATAGAAAAACGTGCCCAGGATGGTGACCATGAACAGCACACCTTTGCGCGTGCGCCCCTGGTAGAAGTGTCCCATGCCAGGCACCAGCCAGGCGAGGATGGCCGCCACGAGGGGATCCTTCAGATCGATCACTTCGTCCGGCGGCAGGCTGGACTCGACAACGGCGGCTTTGGACACAGCGGGGGTAACCTCGGTCGGCAGGCGGGGCGGGAAAAGGGCCTGCCCTCATTCTACTGATCGACGCGGCGGGTGCCAGATCAGCCGCAGGCGCGCGCCGCCGGGGCAGCCTGCATCTCCGGAACGCCCGCGGGCCGCCGCGAACTGGCCGCTGCGCTAGCTGTCGAATTCTTCAACAAGCCGCTAGCGCCCGGCCGCGGCAATGATCGAGCCGCCGGTGGTCACGATCCCCAACTCGCCGATCACCGAGTCGATCAGTTCCGGTTCGATCTGCCCCAGGTTCTGGCCGGCGCCGGCCAGCAGCGCCAGGTCGGCCAGTTGCTGGACCCGCCGGGGAATGCCCCCGGCCTGCTCGTGCAGTCGGGCCAGTGCCGCCTCGCTGAATACCGGGGTCGAACGTCCGGCACGTGCCAACGACGTCTTGACGTAAGCGGCCGTCTCGTCGTCTTCCCAGCCGTCAACGTCGATCCGCAACTCGGCCAGGTCCAGCAGACGTGCGCCCAGCCGCCCGAGGCGCGACGGCTTGGCCGCCAGCACGATCGTCATCTGCGCCTGGCGGTCGGCGTTGATCTGGGCCAGCCGCGACACCTCGACCAGCACTTCCTCGCGGGCCTCGTCGGCGTCGTCTACTAGCAACACGGTCGCAAGCTGCTGATACCGATTGGCCAGCAGGTGGTCGACCACCGTGCGCGAGAGCGTGAACTGGCTGGCATGCGGAGAGATTTCGACGCCCAGTCGTCCCGCCGCCAGCCACAAGAACTCGTGCAAGTCGATGCCCGCGGCGCTCAGCAGGACGGTTTGCGAGCGCACGGCGGGCAACTGCCGCGAGAGGACTTCCAGCAGCATGGATTTTCCGCTGCCACGGGCGCCTGCGAGCAGGCCGAGCGTACGATGCTCATCCACCAGAAAGTGCAGCCGCGCGAGCGCTTCCTCTTGCGCCAGTCCTTGATGGAAGCAGCGGACGTCGAGATTGGCACGAAACGGGGACTCGCCGAGGCCCCAGTACGAAAGGTACATAGCGATTCTCGCGCTGGCGTGGTCGGATAGCTGTTATCGCATCGCTGCGACTCGCAGCGCGATGAACGATGAATGCTTTAACGTGCTGCTAGCTGGCACGCGGCATGCGTACCATTGGGCATCGTTGGTTTCTTCGGTAGAATTGCGCGGATCGCTTGAATCAAACCTCTTTGTTCGTTCGGACTGCGAGCGGATGCTGGCGCTTTGCTGAGGACCTCGATGGCCGATCGCTATTTTGTTGAAGCGCCAATCGACGGTACGCGGGCGAGCCTGGTCGGTAGCGAAGCGCATCACCTGGCGCACGTGATGCGCGCCAAGCCGGGCGACGCGGTCGTACTGTTCGACGGCAGCGGCGTCCAGTTCGAGGCGCGCGTTGCGTCGATCGGCCGCTCGGAAATCGAGCTGGAAGTGCTGGCGCGCGAAGCGGTCGCGCGCGAGTTGCCCATTCGCGTGACGCTGGGCGTGGCATTGCCCAAGGGAGACCGCCAGCGATGGCTGGTGGAAAAGGCCGCGGAGCTGGGCGTCGCGCGGCTGGTGCCGCTGATCGGTGAGCGCGCGGGCGAGCATCAATCCGAAAGCTCGCTGGGCCGCTTGCGACGCGCCGTGATCGAAGCGTCCAAACAGTGCGGCCGCAACCGATTGATGGAAGTGTCGCCGCAGCAAACGCTGCCGGTGTTCTTGAGCGATCAGCGGCCCGACTCGCTCCGCTGGTTCGCCCAGCCCGGCGGAACGCCGATCGGCGAGTTGCTGCCTGCGCTTCCCGCCGAGTTTCCGCCTGGCGTAGTGATCGCCATCGGGCCCGAGGGAGGCTTTACGGACGCCGAAGTCGCCGCAGCCACCGCCCACGGCTGGCAGCCCGTCGACCTGGGCAAGCGCATCCTCCGCATCGAAACCGCCGCGCTGGCAGTCGTAGCGGCCGTAGTGGCTCACGTCGAAGCGAGTTAGCAACCTGTTGAAGTATTCGACAGGCTGTTAGCAACGACTACTTCGTCTCTCCATCCGCGGCACGGGTGATGCGGCCGAAGAGCTGGCCCCCGTGGTCGCCTCCGCTCCAGGTACCGGCGTATTCGTCGTCGTACACGAGCACGCGTGAGTTGAACGTGCCCAGGCCGGGCACCAGCACGTTGTCGAGCGTGATGACGGGCGTGTCGCCGGCCCACTTGACGTCCAAGGCCAGGGTCAGCGTCACATCGCGTTCGCCATATTGGATGCGAGTTTCGAAGGACCACAGGCCGTTTTTCAGTTTGTGTACCTTGCCGAGCGTATAGCGATCTTCGGCCAGCGGCTTGTCGACACCCATCTCGCGCGTGGTGAAGCGGCCGACCAATGTCGCGCCGGACATCGTTTCGGCGAACTTCGTTTCCAGCTCCTCCTGGGTCGGGGCCGGTTGGGCGGCCGCCCCTTGGGCCAGCGCCACGTGAAACGTCAGTACCAGGCAAGCGAATGTGGATGGCAGAAGGCGCATCATGGCAAGCTCCTCTTCGCAGTGGTGGTGAACTTCGATTCGCCGGCGGTGGATGGCGCGTGGGGAGTAGTTCCGCCGTGCCTGCATTCTAGCCGGACTCTGCGTCCATTTCGAGAATGCGGCATCATTGCTATCGCACGATCTCGTTGAGGTAGCTGACCGCCGCGCCGATCTCGTGCTGCGGGTCGTCGGCATCTTCCCGTACGATCGTAAAGTATCCGCGGTAGCTGAAGTTTTCCAGCGCGCCCAACAGCGCCGGGAAGTCGGCCATCCCGCGGCCCAGCGGCACTTCCAGCCCGCGGCCACGCGCCAGATCGCGCACGCCATCGTGAGCGTGGACGTGCAGAATACGCGCCCCCAGGGTCTCGACCGCCTCCAAGGGCGAAAAGCCATGGACGATCAGATTGCCCGGATCGAGATCCACGCCGATCGCATAGGGAGGCAGCGCATCGAGCAGGCGCGCCAGGTCGGCGCCGCTTTCGGTGCCGGTTTGCCCGGCGAGTGTGGCCCCGAAGTGCTGCCCGTAGCGGCCCAGGTCCGTGAGCGCCTCGAGCAGACAGGTCCAAGCGGCGCCGCTCGGTTCGGCGGGGACGCGTCCCACCTGGTTCACCACCACCGGCGCGCGCAGCAGGGCCGCAAACTGCAGGGCGGCTTTGGTCGCGGCCACGCGTTTGTCGATCTGGTCGGCAACGTCGTAACCGCGCCGCGTACGAAAGCCGATGGCCGTCACGCGCAGCGCATGCTCTTCCAGCAGGCGGCGCACCTCGCGCAAGCCGGTTTGCCCCAGTTCCTGGGGTCGCAATTCGCCGCGCGCGTCGATCTCGACGCCGCTGGCGCCCAGCCGCGCCGCGGCCGCCAACGCCTGCCGAAACGGCAGCCGCAGGCTCGAAAGTTGGATGCCGATCTTCAACGCGGGCACAAAACGATCCTCGCAACGGGACAACCGTAGTGATTGTAACGGTCTGGCAGGGCGCGCCCATCGCATCTCGGCAATCGCGTCGGGCATAATAGTAGGGGTCGGTCGTCGCAACGTTCGTCAGGTTGCAAAGCGACCGGCCATGACCAGTAGTTGATTGCTCCTGCAGTTGCCGCCATGACCACGGTGTACGACGTCGCCCGGTTTCTCGAAGCGTTTGCCCCGGCGCAGTTGGCCGAGTCGTGGGACAACGTCGGACTGTTGGTCGGCAGCAGCGAGCAACCGGTCGAGCGCGTGATGACCTGCCTGACGATCACGCCCCAGAGCGTCGCCGAAGCGGTGCGCATGCGGACCAACCTGATCGTGAGCCACCATCCGCTGCCGTTTCGTCCGCTCAAACGACTCACCAGCGAAACGCCCGAAGGACGACTGCTGCTGGCGTTGATCGAAGCCAGAATCGCGGTCTTCAGTCCGCACACGGCCTTCGACTCGGCCGAGCAGGGCATCAATCAGCGGCTGGCCGACGGCCTGCATTTGAGCGACGTCGGGCCGCTGGTGCCGGGCGAGTCGCCGGGCGCCGGCTCTGGACGTTTCGGCCACCTGCGGGCGCAACTCACCCTGGGCGAGTTGGCAGCGCAAGTGAAAGCGCTGCTGAACATCGACCATGCGCAAGCCGTTGGCGCGCTGGGCCGGCCGGTGCGATCCGTCGCGGTGGCGTGTGGCAGCGCCGGCGAGTTTTTGGTTCCTGCGCACGCTGCCGGATGTGACGTGCTGGTCACCGGTGAAGTGCGGTTCCACACCTGCCTGGAGGCCGAGGCCCTGGGCATGGGCCTGGTGCTGGCGGGGCACTTTGCCAGCGAGCGGTTTGCCGTCGAGCAGTTGGCCGACGTACTGGCGCGGCAGTTTCCCGCGATCTCGGTATGGGCCAGCGCCGACGAGAAGGATCCCCTCCACTGGCTCTGAATTTCCCGCAATTTCCTGGCGCCGCTGCGGGCGAGCCGGCACTCGCTCGCCTCGGCCGAACATCCGTCTACAATGATAAGTCTTTGCTGCGCTCGTCCTGGTGATTCAGACCCGAGCCGTTTTTAGATTGCGAATCCAAGCGTTGACGGAACACTAGGAGCTGCCATGCCCACGAAATTCCTGACGGCGCTGCCGGTGTACAACGAAGTGAAGCACGTCAGCGGTGTGCTCGACCAGGTGCTGCTCACCAGCCCCAACGTGCTGGTGGTCGACGATGGTTCGACCGACGGCACTGCCGAGTTGTTGGCCGCCCGCAGCGACGTCGCCGTGGTGACGCATCGACCCAACGCCGGATACGGCGCCGCCTTGCGGTCTGCGTTTTGCTATGCGCTCACGCACGATTACGATGTGCTGGTGACCATCGACTGCGACGGGCAACACGAGCCGCAGCGCATCGGCGAGTTCGTGGCCGCCTGCCGCGACGCGCAGATCGTCTCGGGCAGCCGCTACCTGCAAGCGTTCGAGGGACAGAGCCTGCCGCCCGAGGACCGGCGGCGGATCAACATGGAGATCACGGCCGAAGTGAATCGCCGGCTGGGCCTGCAACTGACCGACGCCTTTTGCGGATTCAAGGCCTATCGCCGCGACGCGCTCGAGACGTTTTCGATTACCGAGTTTGGCTATGCGATGCCGCTGGAGGTGTGGGCGCAGGCGGCCCACGAGCGATTGAAGATCGTCGAGTTGCCGGTGCCGTTGATTTATCTCGACGAGTCGCGCTCGTTCGGCGGTTCGTTGGACAACGCGCAAACGCGGCTGCAATACTACTACGAGGTGCTGGACCGCATGATCGGACGAGCGAAGGTAAGGCCGCCGCATGCACGTGGCAAGCTCAGCCTGTGTCAAGGATCCGCCGAATGAAGTGCATGGGTGAAACGTACGAACATACTCGCCTGCGGGCGCCGGCCGCCGATGGCGGCAAGCTCGTCGCGCCGCCGCTGGATCGCGTGGGCGAAGTGCTCGAGTGCAACGCCGCGCTGGTGGCCGCTTACGATTACGACGTGCAGGGTCGGCCCCTAGCGCAACTGGCCGAACAGGCGCGCAGCGAGCTGGTGCAGGCCGCCTGGGCTTACACCCGTTCGTATCGCGACATCCCGCGGCCGGCCGTCGAGGCGTCCACGCGAATCGTCCTGGCAGGCCACCAACCGCAATTGTTCCACCCCGGCGTGTGGTTCAAGAATTTCGCGCTGCACGAGATTGCCGCGCAGCACGGCGGCGTGGCGGTCAACCTGGTGATCGACAGCGACACGATCAAGACCGCCGCCGTTCGTGTACCGAGCGGCACGGTCGAAGAGCCGATCGTCGAGAGCGTGCCGCTGGATCGCCAGTCGGCCGAGATTCCCTACGAAGCGCGGCAGATCGTTGACCGCGAGTGCCTGGCGTCGTTCGGCCGGCGGGCCGCCGAGACGATTCGCCCGCTGGTGGCGCAGCCGTTTGTGGAGGCCTACTGGCCGCTGGTCGTCGAGCGAGCCGGGTCGTGTCACAACCTGGGCGAGGTGATTGCGCAAGCGCGGCACGTGCAGGAGGGGCTATGGGGCTCCACCACCTACGAAATACCGCAGAGCCACGTGTGCGATCTGCCGGCCTTCCATTGGTTCGCCTGCCACGTCTTGGCGCGGCTGCCGCAGTTTTGGGACGTCTACAACCGCTCGGTGGCCGACTATCGCCGCGTGAATCACGTCCGCTCCAGCGCCCATCCCGTTCCCGACCTGGCCGCCGAGGACGATTGGCTGGAAGCGCCGTTTTGGATCTGGGACACGCGCGATCCCAGCCGCCGGCGGTTGTTCGTGCGGCAGCGTGGCGATGCGATCCTGCTGTCCGATCGACAGACCTTCGAGGCCGCGCTTAGCCTGTCGCCCGAAGGCGACGCCGCGCGTGCGGCCGATCAACTGGCCGAGCTGGCCGGACAAGGCATTCGCATTCGCACGCGCGCCCTGGTGACCACGCTGTTCGCCCGTCTGCTGCTGGGCGATCTGTTTCTGCACGGCATCGGCGGCGCCAAGTACGACCAGGTGACCGATGCCATCATCGAGCGCTTCTTCGGCCTCAAGCCGCCGGAGTATATGACGGTCACGGCCACGCTGCGCTTGCCGATCGCGCGGACCGACGTCACCGCAGACGATGCGCGCCGCATCCAGGCCCTGCTGCGCGACCAGGCGTATCATCCGGAGCGCCACCTGACGACCGACGGCGACGCGAACATGGCAGCGCTGGTGGAGCGCAAGCGGCAGTGGATCGCCACGGAGCCGACGCCCCAGACTGCGCGGCTGCGCTGTCGCAACATCCGCGCGGCCAACGAGCAGATGCAAGCGTATCTGGACGATCGGCGGCGGCAGTTGATCGACGAGCGCGCGGCCATCGAAACCGCCCTGCGCCGCAAAGCGATTCTTGCATCGCGCGAGTACGCCTACTGCCTCTATCCCGAAGCGTCGCTGCGGCCGTTGATGGGCGCGTAGCCACGCTCTGCACCTGGCGAGGTTGAAAAATGCCACGACGGCATTTTTCAACAGGCTGCTAATCCTTCTTCTTGCCCGCCAGCAGTTCCTTCGCCTGCTTCACGACGTTGTCGACCGTGAAGCCGAAGTGCTTGAACAGTTCGCCGGCCGGGGCCGATGCGCCGAAGCTGCTCATGCCGATGAAACGCCCTTGCGGGCCGAGATACTTCTGCCAGCCTTGCTCGATACCCGTTTCCACTGCCAGCCGCGCGGGCACTTCGGGCGGGAGCACGCTGGCACGATATTTTTCGCTCTGCTCGTCGAAGAGCTCCCAGCAGGACATGCTCACCAGCCGCACGCCGATGCCCTCGGCCGCCAGCTTCTCGTAGGCTTGCACGCACAGCGAGACTTCGCTGCCGGTGCCCATCAGGATCAACTGCGGCGAGCCGCTCTTGCTGGAGTCGGCCAACACATAAGCCCCGCGCGCCACCCCGGCGGCCGCAGCATACTGCTTGCGGTCGAGCGTCGGCAGGTTCTGCCGCGTGAGCACCAGCGCCACCGGCCGATCCTTGAGCGGCATGATCGTGCGCCAGGCCTCGATCACTTCGTTGGCGTCTCCCGGGCGCATCACCAGCAGATTGGGGATCGCGCGGGCTGCCGCCAGGTGCTCGACCGGCTGATGCGTAGGGCCGTCTTCGCCCAGCCCGATCGAGTCGTGCGTGAAGATGTAGACCACCGGCAGGTGCATCAAGGCGCTGAGCCGCATGGACGGTCGCAGATAGTCGCTGAACACGAAGAACGTGGCGCCATAAGGCCGCATGTGCGAGAGCGCCATGCCGTTGAGCGCGGCGGCCATGCCGTGCTCGCGAATGCCGAAGTGGAAGTTGCGGCCGTTGTAGCTATCGGGCTCGAAGCTGTCGGCGCCGTCGACCAGCGTCATGGTGGAAGGGGCCAGATCGCCGGCGCCGCCGATGAACCACGGCACGCGCTGCGCGATCGCGTTGAGCACCTTGCCCGAAGAGACGCGCGTGGCCAGTCCCTTGGCGTCGGGCGCAAACGGCGAAATGCTGTTGTCCCAGTCGCCCGGCAGTTCGCGTGCGGCCATGTGACGCCACTGGTCGGCCAGCTCGGGATACTTGTCGGCATACTCGGCGAATTTCAGATTCCAGGCCTGATGCAGCAAGCGGCCGCGTTTGCCGAAGTGTTCGTCGAAGAACTCGGGCACTTCGGGCGGCACCAGGAACTGGGCATCCGGCGGCCAGCCGTAGAATTCCTTGGCGGCGCGCACTTCATCCGCGCCCAGGGGCGCTCCGTGCGCTTCGTGCGAGTCTTGCTTGTGCGGCGCGCCGTAGCCGATGATCGAGCGGACGACGATGATCGTCGGTTTGTCGTCGATCTCTTGAAACGTGGCGTACGCTTCGCGCAGCGCCACCAGGTCGTTGGCGTCGTCGACGCGGATCGCGTGCCAGCCCAGCCCCTCGAATCGCCGCGCCACGTCCTCGCTGAAAGCCAGCGGCGTGCGCCCTTCGATCGTGATGTGGTTGTTGTCGTAAATCCAGCACAGGTTCGACAGCTTGAGATGCCCGGCCAGCGACGCGGCCTCGTTGGTCACGCCCTCCATCAGGTCGCCGTCGCTGCACATGGTGTAGATGTTGTAGTCGAACAGGTCGAATCCGGGCCGGTGAAAATGCGCGGCCAACCAGCGCTGCGCGATCGCCATGCCTACGCTGTTGCCGCAACCCTGGCCGAGCGGTCCGGTAGTGGTCTCCACCCCCGAGGTGTCGCGGCTTTCGGGATGGCCGGGCGTGCGGCTGTGCAATTGGCGAAAGTGCTCGAGCTGGTCGAGCGTCACCGCCAGTTCGCCGGTGGGCCGGCCGTCCTCGAATTGCTTGACGCCTGTCAGGTGCAACAGCGAATACAACAGCATCGAGGCGTGCCCGCACGACAACACGAAGCGATCGCGCCCCGGCCAATGTGGATCGTCCGGATCGAATCGGAGCAGCTCGTTCCACAAGGTATAGGCCACCGGCGCCAAGGCCATCGGCGTGCCGGGATGGCCGCTGTTGGCCTTCTGGACGCCGTCCATCGCCAGGGTGCGAATGGTGTTAATCGCCAATTGCTCGATCGAGCCGGCGGAAGTTGCGGGCGTGCTGGGCATCGGGACAAGTACTTTCCGGGGGGGCTGGCGGCAAACGGATACGGCGCGGCGTGCCCGGCAGCTAGCACCAGACGCCCGCGCTAATCCGGTGAGTTTAGGGGGCACGCTCCAAGGCGTCAACGCGCCGAACATTCCCCAAACACTGCCGCTTGCCGGCGATAGGGGGCAGCTAGCATGGACTCTTGCCATCGCCATCTCGCCAGCGCCGCGAACGTCTGCGTTTGGCTCAAGTCTGCGTGCCAAGCTGCCGATTCACACACCGCCGCCACATGTCCGTCAGAGGGAATCGAGCGACATGCCTCTTAGCAAGCGACAATGGGCCCGGGCCGTTTTCATCGGCTTGGGCGCGCTGATCCTGCTCGTGTGATCGCGCCAGTACGACACGCTATGAAACGACTCAAGAATAACTTCCGTAAACGCTCACAGGTGCCACGGGTGGCGACAGCCACCCGTGTCATCGGCCCCGTTGCCAGCAAGGCCCGTTGTTGAATTGCACTGGTGGCGTGCGCCACCAGTGGCACGAACAAGCACCGAAGTTCTTTTTGAGTCGTTCCTATGACGCCTGCGGGATGCCCACCGGTTTGATGCCCTCGTGCTGGGGCATGTCCTCAGTGATGATCTGCCAACTGGCGCCCATTTCGCGCATGGCGCGGAAGTCCTGCGGCTGGTAGGCCACGTCGAGCCAGGGCGTTTTCAGCGGCTTGTCTCCGGCGATGCGCGAATCCATGGCCGCGTCCAGCACGCCGCTGACCAGCAGCGTGCGTTCGACGGGATAGGGGGCTTGGCGCTGGCGGAAGTGCGTTTGAATGGCGTGCGACAGCGCCTTGAACAGGTTGCGGTTGTCCCACGGTCCGACGTAGAAGCTGGTTGCTCGCGGCGTTTCTTCGCCGGCGATCTGGCAGGCGAAGTTCCAGCGCGTGGCACTGTTGCCCACTTTGAGCGCAATGGCGCTCAGCCCATCGCGATAGCGCAGCAGGATGCCGTGGGTGGGCGTGTCGGGCGCATGCTTGCCGCGCGAGGCCACGTGCTTTGTCAGGTCGTGTTCGGCGCCCAGCTCGGCCGTCATGGCGGCGGTGGCCAGGTCGACCGACCATTGGTTCTCTGCGGCCGCCTTCCACAGCGCGTCGGTCGTGAGGAACCGCACGCTGGCGACGCCCGTCTCGCCGCCGTGCCGTGCTTCGACCAGCGATTGCAGCACCTCCAGCGCGTGGAAATCGTAGCCTTCCACGCCGCCGCCGTGAATCGAAACGGCGCGCTCGATCCGTGCCTCGGCGGGCAACTCCAGGGGCGGACGCCGCTGGGCCAGCGGCACCGAGCTGCCGGCCATCAAGGGAAACTGCATCGCTTGGGCAGTGTCGAACATCTCTTTCGCCCAATCCCAGCGGTACGACAGATGCTTGTCGCTGAACACCGGCACCACGCGGCCGCTGCGCCGGAAGACGGCCGCGATCTGGTCGAAGAACTCCTTGCGCGGATACTGCATCTGACCTTTTTCGTTGACCGGATAGCTGCCGTGCTCGCCGATCGACAGCACGGCGTCCACCGCCAGCGCTTCGCCCCCCAGGCACAGCGCCTTGTCGATCGTCGGATAGACGGGAATGTCGAACTGCTGGGAAACGCCGCGGGCCATGTCGCCGGCGCCGATCTGGTCGACGTACATGCCGGCCAGTTGCATGCCCGGCTGAGTGACTTGTCCGTTGAACAAATAGGGCGTAAGAAAGTTTTCCAGGATGACGTGCGCGTGGCTGCGGTGCGTAAACTCGGTGATCGCGGCGGCGACTTTGATCGGCCGCGCGGGTTCGGCGGCGACGCTGGGGCGCACGCGATGCATTCCTAGCCAACCGGCGCCGGCCAGGCCGGCGGCAGTGCGAGCTACAAATTGGCGACGCGAGACGGGGTGCTGGTCGATCATCGGCGGGATGCTCCGGTAGGAGGGCAGCGGGCGGGGAGTCTCAATTCAAACCAACCCCGGAACCAAGTGCAAGCGATTTGAGTCCCTCTGAACGACCGCCGAACAGGCGAGAAACCTGGTCCATCGAAAGCCCCTGTGGCCGATCGGCCGCGGCGCGATAGAATGAGGCAAATGGAATCTCCCCAGGGCAGAGCCAGCGGCAAGCGTTCGACGATTCCGGCGGCGGGTCCGGCCGTCTGCGTGGGCACGCGCGCCGCTGATTTTCGCCTGCCGTGCGCCGGTCACCCGGCCGGTCAGCCGGAAGTCTCGCTCGACGATTATCGCGACCGCTGGCTGATCCTGCTGTTCTATCCGCGCGATTTCTCGATGGTCTGCCCGACCGAGCTGACCGCCCTGTCGCGCCAGATCGAACAGTTCCACAAGCGCGACTGCGACATCCTGGGCATCAGCACCGACTCGGTCGAGAGCCATCAGAAATGGATCGACTTGCCCCGCGCGCAGGGCGGACTCGGCGGCCTGGCGTTTCCGCTGGCCAGCGACGTCGACGGCGCCGCGTGCCAGGCTTACGGCGTTTATCTGCCGCGACAGAACCTTGCCTTGCGAGGTTTGTTCATCATCGACCCCAACGGCGTGCTGCAGTACCAGGTAGTCCACAATCTGAGCGTCGGCCGCCGCAGCGAGGAAGTACTGCGCGTGCTCGACGGCTTGCAGACCGGCGGCTTGTGTCCCGAAAACTGGTCGAGCGAGAGCACGACGATCGATCCCACGCAGTCGCTGGGCCCCAACA
Organism: Pirellulales bacterium; assembly: GCA_041750795.1. GTDB lineage: Bacteria > Planctomycetota > Planctomycetia > Pirellulales > PALSA-1355 > JTS-RE94. The sequence continues at coordinate 14,422 of JBGSYQ010000014.1, forward strand.
GCGTGGTGGGACAGTATCGCATCGAAGCGCAAATCGGCAGCGGCACGTACGGCGTGGTGTTTCGTGCCCGCGATACCACGCTGGAGCGCCACGTGGCGCTTAAAATCTTTCGCCCCGGCAACTCGCTTTCGCGGCGCATGCTCGACGAGGCTCGGGCCGCCGCCGCCCTCAATCATCCCAACGTCTGCACGGTCTATGCCGTCGACGACAGCGACGGCATTTCGATGATCGTCATGGAGCACGTCGCGGGCCTGCCACTCAAGAAGCGCATCGAAAATGGCAAGTTGCCGCTCGACGAGGTGCTTTCCACCACGCGGCAAATCGCACTGGGCATGGCCAGTGCGCATGCGCACAAGATCGTCCACGGCGATCTCAAGCCGGCCAACATCATGGTCACCGGCGACGGGCTGGTGAAGATCATGGACTTCGGCCTGGCGCGCCGCGACCCGATCAACTCGCCCACGGACGAGACGGGCAGTTGGAGCACGGCCAGTTCCAGCGGATTGTCCGGCACGCCGGACTACATGTCGCCCGAGCAAGCCCGCGGCGAGCCGGCCACCGCGCAGAGCGACGTGTTTGCGCTGGCGCTGGCGATCTATGAGATGACCACCGGCCAAAAGGCCGTGCGCGGCGGCAGCTTGCTCAACGTGCTGAAGCAAATCGACTCGCTGGACGCCAACCGCTATGCCCAGGATGTGCCCGAACCGCTGGCCACCATCCTGCGCCGCGCGCTGGCCACCGAGGCGCCCCAGCGCGACATCACGATGGCCGAAATCGCCGCGCTGCTCCAGCGCCGCGACCCGTCGCCCGTCGTCGCTTGAAGCGCTTGCGCGCCGTTCGGCAAGCATGGTTGCATTGATGGCACGAGACGCTGTTGCACTGGTGGCTGTTCGCCACCAGTGGCACATTCGACTCAGCAGCACGTCCTGTCCGGCGCGTGCGGAATGCTGTATCCACAGGCGCTCTATCCGCTTGCCTGGTTGATACTCTCATGCGCGGATGGCTGGTTCGGTCGCGTGTACCAATAGGCCCAGGCGATCAGCACGGCCTGAATCGGCAAGCGGATCAGGTGCGCCGTGGGGCTGACGTCGGGCATGATCTCGGGATGCTGGTAGAGATAGATGTTGGCCGGAAACACCGCGACAAACAGCGCGATCAGCCCCCAGCCGGCCAGCCGCGACGTCCAGGGAAGGATCAGCAGCACGCCCAACAAGATTTCCGCCGCGCCGCTCACCAAGACCGCCGGCCGGTGCAACGCCTGCGGAATGTAGTCCGGCATGATCTTCAAGAACATGCCTTCGTCGGTGAAGTGTGTGACGCCGATCGCCACCATGGCCGCGCCAAAGATAGTCCGCAGGATCGCTTTGAGAATCCGCATCGATATCCGCTCCAAGGTAAATGCAGATTTGCCGCGCTCAGGCAAAGTACCAGCACATCGCCAAGGTCGCCAGCACGAGTAGCACGGCCCACAAGCGGTCGCGCTGCCACCAGGGGCGCGTCGCGCCGGTTTCACTGTCGCGCTCGTTGCGAAAGCGCCGCCAGGTGAAGTGTTCGCGCTGGTGGTCGCGTTCGCGCTGCGTCAGGGCGCTGGCCAGCAACAGCACTGCGTAGCACGCCACGGTGGCCAGTCCGGCGCGATGAAACGCCTGCAGCTTGTGATCGAATCCGTAGAGCGCCCCCCGCTCGAACGCGACCGACAGGATCGGCCCGGCCAGAATGCAAACCAGCGACGCGGTGCGGGTGACAAACGGTTGCAGGATGCCGGCGATGAACGCCACCAGCACGCCCGGCACCAGGTAGGCGTTGTAGTCGGCCATCTGGTTGAAGATGCCGCCGCGCGCCTCGCCAAACAGGATCGAGATCCAGATGCCCAGGCCCACCATGAGCATCATGGCCACGCGTCCGACCCAGATCAGGCGCTTTTCCGACGCTTCGGGGCGCACGTACTTGCGATAGATGTCGAAGGTGAACAGCGTGGCAGTGGAGTTCATCATCGAGTCGATCGTGGAGAGAATTCCGCCCACCAGCCCGGCCATGACGATACCCACCAGGCCATAGCCGTGGGGCAGCAGCGTGCGCGTCAGCCCGGCGAAGGCGGTGTCGCTCTCGGTGGCCGGGTCGATCGCCAGGATGTATCCGGCGGCCATGCCCGGCACGATGCACAGAAAGGGGATCAACAGCTTGAAGAAGCCGGCGGTGATGATGCCTTGCCGCGCGTCCCAGCCGCTCTTGGCTCCCAGTGCACGCTGCACCATGAACTGGTTGGTGCCCCAGTAATAGCAGTGCAGCACCATCAACCCGGTGAACACGCCGCTCCAGGGCAACTGCGGATGGTCGGCCGGAAAGAAAACGTGAAACTTGGCGGGCTCTTTTTCCATTAAGCCCGAAATGCCGCCGACGTCGGGATGCCAGATGGCCAGCACGGCCAGCGTGCCGGCGCCGAACAGCAGCAACACGCTTTGCACGAAGTCGGTGAAGATTACGGCCTTGAGACCGCCGAAGATCGTGTAGGCCGCCGCCACGCCGGCCAGCAGCCAGACTGCGGCGTTGTAGCTGATGGCAAACTGCGAGTTGGCCAGCAACGATTCCACCGTCAGCGCACCCAGGATCAGCGTGCCGCACATTTGAATGAGCAGAAAGCCCATGTTGGTCAGCGAGTACATCAACTGGCTGCGCTCGTCGAAGCGGCGCCCCAGGTATTCAGAGAGCGTGTATACGTTCATCCGCCGATAGAAGGGCAGGAAGAAATAGCACAGCATCATCAGGCCGAAAATGGCGCCGAACTCGAAATTGGCCTGGGCAAAGCCTTCCTTAAGCCCGGCGCCCATCATGCCGACCATGTGGTGCGAGCTGACGTTGGTGCCCAGGATTGATCCGGCGATGGCCCACCAGGCGATGCTCTTGCCGGCCAGAAAATAATCGCTGGTGCCTGCCTCGCGCCGTCCGACCCACATGCCCATCGCGGTGACGCCCAGCACGGTGCCGATCAGCACGAAGAAGTCGATCGGTTCCAACGGCACGCTGGCCGCCTGGGCGAACAAGAAAACACTGGTTGGCATCGTTGCTCCTTGCCTGGGCCGCGGAATGGATGCACGGTAACAATGCGGAATCCTGCGTGCAACCAGCCGGGCGATTGAATTCCAGCGACGGTCGATCTCGCGACCGTTGCAGCTAGCGCGCCGGGTCGAATTCGGCGTCGAACAATCCGTACCAGGCAACCAGCGGCGCCAGCTCGCGGCGCGCTCGTTGGTCGGGCTGTTGAAACGTGACCGGTCGCGGTGCGGCCAGTGCCACCAACTGCCGCACGTCGAACTCGGCGAGCAAGCCATAAGCGAACATTTCCGGCAACGCTTCCACGGGCTTGTCCGTTTCGATCAATTGCTTCAGGCTCGCCAGCGCTCCGCTCAACTCCACTCCCGCGATCGCCTCCGGTTCGATGGCCGCGGCCACGAGCGCCGTCAGGCTGGCGCGTGGGCCGATGGCTTTGATCGTGATCGGCAAGTCGCCGCCCTGCTCGGGCGATGCTTTATGCAGTGCGCTGGCGGTTGCCGCGAGTTGTGCCGCCTGAATGCCCAGTGCGCGCTCGCCCGCGGCGGACACCAATAGCGGATACGTGTACTCCGGGTCTTGCGCCTTTACTTGCGACTCGCCGAAGAACAGCGGGTCGACCGCAAAGACGAAGTTTCCCTCGCCGGCCAGGCGTTCGATTTCCGCGGCGGCGCTGGCCCGCCCGCTGTCGGCAACCACGAGGGTCTTAGCGACGTGCTGCCCATGGGCCCGGAGCATCGAGATCGGCAGCGTCCACGTATCGCCAACGTTGACGCGCAATCCGAGCATCACCTGGCCTGACGGCGTGTCGATCGTTTCGCTGACAACCTTGGCGGGCTCATAGTTCGGCACGCGCAAAAGCGCTTTCAGCCGCTCGCGCTTCTGGCGCTGCCAGGTTTTCGCCCCCGCGGAGTCGAGCGGCAGATCGGGCTGGTGCGGCAACGAGGCCGCCAGCGTCTCGGCCAGCCGGTGAAAGTCGACGTTGTCCTCCGGCAGCGGCACGAGCAGTTCCTCCGGCGTTTTCAGTTCGCCCTCGGAGGGAATCTCGGTACGCACGAACGTCGCATCGCCCGGATAGAAGTAATCGCCGATGGCGGCGTAGAGTTGTTCGCGGTTGTCCTGTTCGAAGTTGTGCGTGCCGGGGTTGTGGTTCACGTGCGAGCGCAGGCGGTCCTCGGCGCCGTACAGCGCGAAGATGGGCCGCGCCGCCGCCAACAGCGGCGCAAGCGTGTGCCCGCTCTTGAAGCAGCAATCGTCGCCGGCGTTGTACGTCAACAGCGTGGCCCGCGGCGCGCGCAGGGCCGTGAGGTGCGTATAGTCGGCCACCATGGCCATGTCGGCCGGCGCCTGCTCCGAGTCGCCCATGTCGCCGAACGCCAGGTTGGTGAAGAAGCTGCCGTATCCGGCCACGGGATTGGCCAGCGTCACGCGTTCATCCAGCGCGCTGATCAGAATCGTCTGCCAGCCGCCGCCGGACAGGCCGGTCACCAGCAAGCGGTCCTGGTCGGCATGCTCCAGTTCCAGCGCCAGGTCGATCGCCCGGCTCAATGCCAGATAGAACGGCGCCAGGCCGCTTGCGCCGCATAGATCGAGCTGATTCATTCGCCCGTGCGCAAACCCGCTGGTGCGCAACTGACCCATGCCGAACCACTCCAAGTTCAGCGACAGCATGCCTCGTTTTGCCAGGTTGATCGCGCGGCATTGCTTGTAGTCGACCGCTTTGCCCTCGGGCGCGTGTCCGTTGACGTTGATGGCCACCGGCACGTTGCCGTGCAGGTCGTCGGGCAGGTACAACAGCCCCGGGATCCACATGCCGGGCAGGGCTTCGTAGCGGAACTTGCGAATCCGATAGCCAGGACCGCCGTCCATCGTGTCGAGCCACACCACGCCGCACCGCGCGTCGCGCCAGGCGGCCGCACTGCCGCGAAACACGATCTGTTCCAGCATGTCGCGCCGCACGCGCTGCGCCTCGCGCTCCCAGGCGGTCCGATCGGTGGCTTGCGGCGGTTTGATGAAGCGCGGTTCGAGAAACGCGCGCACTTCCCTGAGCACCTGTCCCGGCTCGAGCAGCGGACGCTCGAGCGAGGCTTGGACCGCCGAAGGTTCGTCGGCGCGAACGGCCGCCGCACCCAGCACGGCCAACGCCGCGATGCTCGCCGAGCACGTCCAACCAACAGCCGCGCGGCGTCTCATGCTCGCTCTCACTTCGTGGGCTCCGCAAAGTCGGGCAGTGTGCCGATATCGTATTGCACCGTGCGCAGAAACGCCAACAAGTCGGCCATCGACTGCGAATCGATGGTCTTCTCCAAGCCTTCGGGCATCAGCGACGTGCCGGTGCTTCGCATCACCTCGATGTGTTGCTTCTGAATGGTCTCGGTCAGGCCCCTGTCGCGCGCCAAGGTGATGCTGGCGGCCGTTTCCGAAAGAATCAGGCCAGTGGTGGTGCGGCCACTATCGTCGATCACGACGTAACTGACGTAGTTGGGCGCCACGTTTCGGTTCGGATCGAAAACAGCCTCGATCAGCGCCTCGGGCGTGCGATTGCGCACCAGCGCCAGGTTAGGTCCGACTTCGTTGCCGCGCTCGCCAAGCCGGTGACAGGCCGAGCACTCACGCTCGAACACCTTGTCGCCGCGCGAGGCGTCTCCGGACAGATCCTTCGCGGCCAGGTAGCGCCCGACGACTTCTGCTCGAGGACTGGCGGCGCCGAACAGCCGGGCCGCACGCGCACTCGTTGCGCTATCTTCGGATGCCAATAGCGCGGTTTGCGTCGATTGCGGAATCAGGCCCGCCGCGACGTCGCCCCGCTCGCACGCGGACAGCAACGGATCGATCCATACCGATCGGGAAGCGAGCACCGTGATGATCTCCGCCTGCACGCGCGGCGTCATGCCGCGACACACCTCCACCAGCCGCTCGGCGATCTGTCGATCGCGATCGCGCGCCAGCACGCGCAGGGCGGCGAGTTGCACCGATTCGTCCTCGCCCGGCGCAACCACCTCCAACAGCGTATCGCGCGTGTCCGACCCGCCGCCGTA
>JBGSYQ010000015.1:0-7969 GCA_041750795.1 Pirellulales bacterium
GACGGCCCGCTTGCGACCTCCCACCCAAAAAATGACTTGCCTTAGGGTCCCCAGGCCCGCTCAGCGTTAACAGCTTTTGTGCTTACCCCGCGCTTGGCGCCATCGCCGGGCCCCGCTTGTTTTACATTCCTCAGATTCGCACTCAGTAGACCTTGGAGATGTAGCTATGCCCGCGCCCGCTCTGAAACCGAGTCGCCGTGGATTCTTGACGGTCGGAGCGCTCTCCGGCCTCGGAATCACCCTGGCCGATTTCTTCCGCGCCCGCCACGTCCAGGCCGAGCAGAAGAACTACGACTTCCTTGAGGCCAAGGCCCAAAGCGTCATCCACATCTACCTGCCCGGCGGCATGGCCCACCAGGAGTCGTTCGATCCCAAGCCGTACGCCCCGGTGGAGTATCGCGGTGAGTTGAGCCCGATCCCCACCAAGATTCCTGGCGAGTTCTTCTGCCAGACGTTGCCCAAGACGGCCGAGATCGCCGACAAGATCACGGTCATCCGTTCGATGTCGCATGGCGAGGCCGCTCACGAACGCGGCACGCACAACATGTTCACCGGCAGCCGCCCCAGTCCGGCGCTGGTCTATCCCAGCATGGGCAGCGTCATCAGCCACGAGTACGGCCCGCGAAACAACCTGCCGCCGTACGTCTGCATTCCCAACGCGCCCAACGAGTACGCCGGCCCGGGCTATCTAAGCTCGTCGTACGGTCCCTTCAGCCTGGGCGCGGATCCGGCCAGTGGCAGCTTCACCGTGCGCGACCTGAACCTGCCCAACGGCGTGGACGCGGATCGTTTCGAGCGGCGCCGCTCGGCCCTGGAGGCAGTGAACGACTACTTCTCCAAAAGGGAAAAGTCCGACAACCTGACGGCCATGGACACGTTCTACGATCGGGCCTACAGCCTGATCAGCTCACAGGCCGCACGCGACGCGTTCAACATCGCGGCCGAGCCCGACGCCATTCGCGACGAATATGGCCGCAACGAAGCGGGGCAGCGGATGCTGATGGCGCGTCGCCTAGTCGGCGCCGGCGTGCGATTCGTCACGCTCACCTACGGCGGCTGGGACATGCACACCAACATCAGCCAGGGCATGCGCGGCAGCATGCCCGCTTTCGACCAGGCATTTGCCGCGCTGATCCGCGACCTGGACCGCACCGGGCTGCTCGACGAGACCATGGTCATGGTATCCAGCGAATTCGGCCGCACGCCCAAGATCAACGGCACCGCCGGCCGAGACCATTGGCCCAAGGTGTTCAGCGTGGTGCTGGCCGGCGGCGGCATCAAGCGCGGTTCGATCTTCGGGGCCTCCAACGCCGTGGCCTCGGAACCCGACAAGGACGAGATCGGACCGCTCGACCTGGCCACCACCCTGTTCCATCAGCTTGGCATCGTGGCCGACAAGGAGCTGATGGCGCCGGGCAATCGACCGATCGAGATCGTCGATGGCGGCAAGCTGCGCAAAGAACTGCTGGCCTGAGTCCCAACGGCACTCCCATGCGCGCGGCACATCCGCGCCCAATAGTGCGCTCGAACACTCGTGAGGAAACCGATGGCAAACGTTCGCTGGTTCGTGCGTCGTGGTCGACTGGCCCTGGGAACCGCGCTGGCGCTAATGTTGGGCATCAGTACGGTGATGGCGGCCGTGCCCAGCGTCGGCGGCTCATCTCCCTATGGAGCCCAGCGCGGCACCGAAGTCGAAGTGCAATTCAACGGCGCCCGGCTGGGAGATGCCCAGGAAATCTTTTTCTACGAGCCAGGCATTACGGTCAACCAACTGGAAGCGGCCGGCGACAACGCCTGCAAGGCCAAACTGGTCATCGCGGCCGATTGCCGGCTGGGGCTGCACAAGCTGCGAATCCGCACGGCCACGGGCGTCAGCAACTTGCGCACCATTAGCGTGGGCGCCCTGCCCGAGATCTCGGAAGCCGAGCCGAACAACGACTTCGCCGCGCCGCAAAAAATTGCCCTGGACACCACGGTCAACGGCGTGGCCGACAACGAGGACGTCGACTATTTCGCCGTCGAGGCCAAAAAAGGCGAGCGCATCACGGCCGAGATCGAGGGCTTGCGGCTGGGCAACACGTTTTTCGATCCCTATGTCGCCATTCTGGATTCCAAGCGATTCGAACTGGCGCGTTCCGACGATGCCCCGCTGGTGCGCCAGGATTGCATCTGCTCGATCGTCGCGCCCGAGGACGGCACGTACGTCGTCGAAGTGCGCGAAACTTCGTTCGCCGGCAACGGCTCGTGCAGGTATCGCTTGCACGTGGGGCGCTTTCCGCGTCCGACTGCCGTTTTGCCGCTGGGCGCCAAGCCGGGCGAGGCGGTCGACGTGCAATGGCTGGGCGACGTGACCGGGCCGCGCAGCGAGAAGATCACGCTGCCGGCGCAGATCGCCGACGAGTTTGCGGTTTTTGCCACCGACGAGCACGGCGTGTCCCCTTCCGCCCTGCCGTTTCGATTGTCGAATCTGAACAACGTGATGGAAGTCGAGCCGAACAATGCGCTGGCCGAAGCCACGGCATGCGAAGCGCCGATCGCCGCCAACGGCGCGATCAGCACGGCCGGCGACGTCGATTGCTTCCAGTTCGCCGCCACCAAGGGACAAGTGTTCGACGTGCGCGTGCTGGCTCGCGAATATGGCTCGCCGTTGGACTCGGTGTTGAACGTCTATCGCATCGGCGGCGCCAGCGTGGGCGGCAATGACGATAGCGGCGGCCCGGACAGCTACTTGCGGTTCACCGCGCCGGAGGACGACACGTACGTGGTGGCCGTGCAGGATCACCTGAAGCAAGGCGGCCCCAGCTACGTCTATCGGGTCGAAATCGCGCCGGTGCAACCGAAGCTGACCCTGGGAGTCTCCGAGCGGAGCCAATTTGTCGACGTCGTGGCGCCAGTGGCCAAGGGCAATCGCTTCGCCTTCCTGGTCAACGCCGCGCGGGCCGACTTTGGCGGCGACTTGAATTTGGAGTTCCAGGACTTGCCGCCGGGAGTGACCGTAGAAACGCTGCCGATGGCCGCCAACCGCAGCGACGTGCCCGTGCTGATGACGGCGGCGCCGGACGCCGCCCTGGGCGGCTCGCTGGTCGACGTCGTGGGCCGGCCGGTCGATGCGAACCTGGCGCTGGAAGGCCACCTCCGGCAGCGAACGTCGCTGATTCGCGGCCAGAACAACATTGAAGTCTGGAACCAATATGCCGATCGCCTGGCCGCCGCCGTGGTGGAAGAGGCGCCCTACAGCATTGAGATCGTCGAACCCAAGGTGCCGCTGGTGCGCGATGGCTCGATGGGGCTGAAGGTCGTGGCCACGCGCAAAGAGGGCTTCACCGCGCCCATCGGCGTGCAAATGTTGTATAACCCGCCCGGTGTCGGGTCGTCCGGCTCGATCCAAATCGCCGAAGGCCAGAACGAAGCCGTGATACCGCTGACCGCCAACAGCGGCGCGGAGATCAACAAATGGAAGATCGCCGTGCTTGGAGATGCAGCCGACGGCGAACGGTCGATCACGGTTTCCTCTCAGTTGGCCATGCTGGAAGTCGCCGCGCCGTTTCTGGCGTTCGAGTTTCAGGCCGCCGCCACCGAGAAGGGCCAAAGCACCGACGTGGTGATCAAGGTCGCCAAGCAGACCGACTTCGAGGGCCCGGCGCAGATCGAACTGCTGGGACTGCCCAACGAAGTGACCAGCGAAGTGCGCGAGATCACCAAGGACACCACCGAGTTGATCTTTCCGGTCGCAACCACGGCCAACTCTCCGGTGGGCAAGCACAAGACCGTCATCTGCCGCGCCACGATCACCGCCAACGGCGAGCCCATCGTCCACACCCTGGGCACGGGCGAACTGCGGATCGACGAGCCATTGCCGCCCAAACCGACCGAAACGGCCGCGGCCGAGCCGGCCCCCATGCCTGAAGCCGCGGCGCCGATGCCGCCGCCGGAAAAGCGTTTAAGCCCGCTGGAGAAGCTGCGGCTCGAGCGCCAACAGGCCAAGCAAGCCAAAGCCGCCCAAAGTGCGGGAGGAGCCCAGTAATGAGACGGATGCGAATTGCTCTATTTTGCGTTGCGTTCGTAGCGGCGCAGCGGCTCGCGGCCGACGAGGCGACATTAAAGCTCGATGTCTACCCGCCCGACGTGCAACTTAACACCAGCCGCGACGCGCAGGCGTTCATCGCCCTGGCGACGCGCCCCGACGGCGTGACGCTGGACGTCACGAAGCAAGTCAAAGCCACGTTGGCCGATCCGGCGCTGGCGCGGCTGGAAGGCAACACGCTGTACCCCACCGCCGATGGCAGCACCACCTTGACCGTCGAATACGAAGGGCAGACGGCGAGTCTGCCGGTGGTGGTGAAAGACGCTGCCGTCGACCGCGCCATCAGCTTCCGCCTGGACGTCATGCCGGTCTTCATGCGCACCGGCTGCAACACGGGCAGTTGTCACGGGGCGGCGCGCGGCAAAGACGGCTTCAATTTGTCGTTGTTCGGCTTCGACCCGGCCGGCGATCACCATCGCATCACGCACGAAATCGGCTTCCGCCGGATCAACCTGGCGCTGCCGCGCGACAGCCTGTTGATGCAAAAGGGCGCCGGCCAGGTGCCGCACACCGGCGGCAAGCGGTTTGCCGAGGACAGCCCCTACTATCAAACCATGCTGCGCTGGCTCGAGTCGGGCGTGCCCAACGATCCTCCCGAAGTGGCCACTTGCACCGCGCTTGAGATTTATCCGCCCAAGGCCGTCCTCGAGGGCGAAGGCGCCTCGCAGCAATTCATCGCCCGGGCCAAGTACTCCGACGGCACCGATCGCGACGTCACCGGCCTGGCCGTCTTCCTGACCAACAACGACAACTCGGCGCCGATCGATTCCGACGGGCTGGTGACCGCGGCCGCACGGGGCGAGGCTTTCGTGATGGCGCGCTTCGCCACCCATACGGTCGGCAGCCAGGTGCTTGTCCTGCCCAAGGAACTGCAGTACGTGCCGCCCGAAGAACCGCCGGTCAACTACGTCGACGAGCTGGTCAACGCCAAGCTGCAAAAGGTTCGCGTCCTGCCCAGCGGGCTGTGCGACGACGAGACGTTCTTGCGGCGCGTCACGATCGACATCACCGGCCTGCTGCCGACGGTCGAAGAGCATCAGCAGTTCGTTGCCGACACCGATCCGGCCAAGCGCGCCAAGCTGATCGATCGGTTGTTGGAGCGCAAGGAGTTCTCGGAAATCTGGGCGCTCAAGTGGGCCAACCTGCTGATGGTCAAGACCTCGAACGACGTCAGCTACAAGTCGATGTTTCTGTATTCGAACTGGCTGACCAACCAGATCCAGAACAACGTGCCCATCGACAAGATGGTGCAGGAGCTGCTGAGCGCCAACGGCGGCACGTTCTCGAACCCGGCGACGAACTACTTTCAGATCGAACGCGACACGTTGAAAACGGCCGAGAACGTGGCGCAGGTATTCATGGGCATTCGCACGCAGTGCGCCCAGTGCCACAACCATCCGTTCGACCGCTGGACGATGAACGACTATTACGGCTTTGCCGCGTTCTTCGCCCAGATCGGCCGCAAGCAGGGGCAGGATTATCGCGAGACGATCGTCTTCAACTCCGGCGGCGGCGAAGTGAACCACCCGGTCGGCGGACAGCGGATGGCGCCCAAGTTTCTGGGCGGCGCCGAGCCGGACGTCAACGGCAAGGACCGCCGCGAGGTGCTGGTCGGATGGCTGGCATCGCCGGAAAACCCCTACTTTGCCACCAGCATCGCCAACCGCGTGTGGGCCCACTTCTTCGGCATCGGCATCGTCGAGCCGGTCGACGACATTCGCGTGAGCAATCCAGCCAGCAACCCCGAGTTGTTTGGTGCCCTGGGCGAGAAGCTGACCAGTTACAACTACGATTTCAAGCAGTTAGTGCGCGACATTTGCAATTCCAACGCGTACCAGCGCACCACGCAGGCCAACGAGAACAACGCCGACGACCTGACCAACTTCTCCCACGCACTGGTTCGCCGCATCCCGGCCGAAAACCTGCTGGACTGTCTGACCCAAGTCACCAGCGTGCCCGACAAGTTCCAAGGCTTGCCGCTGGGGGCCCGCGCCGTGCAGGTCGCCGATGGCAACGCCAGCAATTACTTCCTGACGACGTTCGGCCGCTCGCCGAGGTTGACCGTCTGTGAGGGCGAAGCCACGACGGAGCCGACGCTGTCGCAAGCCCTGCACATGCTCAACGGCGATACCATTTCGCGCAAGATCGGCGAAAGCGCCAAGCTGCAACAACTACTCGACGGCGGCAAGTCACCCTTGGAAGCCGTGGAGCACATCTACCTGTCATGCCTGTCGCGCAAGCCAAGCGCCGAGGAGTTGGCCCGGCTCGAACCGGTGCTGGCGGCCGCCGAGAATCCGCGCGCGGCCGTCGACGACGTGTTGTGGGCCGTGCTCAACTCGCGCGAGTTCCTGTTCAATCACTAGAGTTGTCAGAGAGGCGTTGCACGATGAATTGCTCGACTTATCGATGCCTGGCACGCGGGCTGACCTGGGGGCTTTGCCTGATGGCATATGCCACCGGCGCGGCGGCCGAGGAAGAAAAGCCGGCCGATCCGGCGCCCATGGCCAAAGTCACGTACGACGAGCACGTGCAGCCTATCTTTCGCGAGCATTGCTTTAGCTGCCACAATCAGGACACCAAGAAAAGCGATTTGTCGGTCGCCAATTACACCGCCCTGATGGCCGGCGGCGCCAGCGGCGCCATCGTCGAGCCGGGCGATCTCGATTCGTCGCGGCTTTGGGCGCTGGTTTCTCATGCCGAGGAACCCAAGATGCCGCCCGAGCAGGACAAGCTTCCCGATGCCAAGCTCGAGACGATTAAGGCCTGGATCCTGGGCGGCTCTTTAGAAAACAACGGCTCGGTGGCCAAGGTCAGCAACAAGCCGAAGCTCGATCTGAGCATGGCCAGCGGATCCGGCAAGCCCGACGGTCCGCCCCCCATGCCCGAGAAACTCTCGCGTCAACCGGCCGTGTACACGCCTCGCGCCGGCGCGGTGACGGCGCTCGATTGCAGCCCTTGGGCGCCGCTGGCCGCTGTGGCCGGCCAAAAGCAGATCAGCCTGTACCACACCGACACCGGCGCGCTGGTGGGCGTGCTGCCGTTTCCCGAGGGCATCCCGCACGTGCTGAAGTTCAGCCGCAGCGGCACGCTGCTGTTGGCCGGTGGCGGCATCGGCGCCAAGCAAGGCACCGTGGTCGTGTTCGACGTGCAGACCGGCAAGCGCGTGTTTCAAGTGGGCGACGAATTGGACGTGGTGCTGGCGGCCGACATCAACGAGGACCACACGCGCATCGCGCTGGGTGGACCGGGCCGGGTGGTCCGCATCTACTCGACCGAAGACGGCTCGCTGTTGCACGAGATACGCAAGCACACCGAGTGGATCTACGCCCTGGAATTCAGTCCGGACGGCGTGTTGCTGGCCACGGCCGACCGCAGCGGCGGCCTGTTCGTCTGGGAAGCCGAAACGGCACGCGAGTTCCAGAACCTGGCCGGACACAAAGCCGGCGTGACCGACGTCAGTTGGCGCGACGATTCAAACGTGCTGGCCAGCGGCAGCGAGGACGGCACCATCAAGCTGTGGGAGATCGAGGGGGGCAAGGAAATCAAGAGTTGGGCCGCGCACGGCGGCGGAACCACCGCCATCGACTTTGCCCACGACGGCAAATTGGCGTCGGCCGGGCGCGACAACCTGGCCAAGCTGTGGGGCGCCGATGGGGCTGCCATTGCCTCGTTGCCCGCCCTGGGCGATCTGGCCCTGGAGGTGGCGTTGACGCACGACGGGGCGCGGGTGGTGGCCGGCGACTGGCTGGGAGAGGTGCGGATGTGGGACGCTGCCGACGGCAAGCAAGTGGCGGCGTTGGCGCCCAATCCGCCCACGCTTGAGATGCTGGTCCAGTCGCAGACGGAAATCGTCAACGCGGCCAACGCGGCAGCCGAAGCGGCGGC
>JBGSYQ010000016.1:0-2989 GCA_041750795.1 Pirellulales bacterium
TAGCGGCGCGGCGATTGTTGGAACCGAGACAGAGGGCGCAGCCGGTGGAGCCTGTCTCGACGACGATGCGGCCATCCGCGACTTCCTGGGCCCAGGCGCGGCACTCCTCGGCGCCAGCACCGGGATCACCGGCATCAGCGCCGACGATCCGTCCGACGTGATCGAGGCGATCGTCAAAGGGCTGGTCGCTGAGATCGGGGAGCGCGTGGGCGCCCCCGGTCTTTCGTACGAGCGCACCGAGGTGGACAGCGGGTTTGTCGGCCCCGGCTACGGCATCCCGACCGCCGAGTCGGCCGATGCCATGCAGCTTTCCGCGCGCACCGAGGGCCTGCTGCTCGATCCTGTCTACACCGCGAAAGCGATGGCGGGCCTGGTGGCGGCGATCCGGCGCGGCGCGTTCAGCGACAACCAGACCGTGCTCTTCTGGCACACAGGCGGATTGCCCGCCCTTTTTGCGTGAGGTTTCCGTGGCTGTATCTCTGACCTTTCTCGGCGCGGCGCAGACGGTGACCGGGTCGAAGCACCTGCTCGACGTCGACGGCAAGCGCGTGCTCGTCGACGCGGGGCTCTTCCAGGGACTCAAGGAGCTCCGCGAGCGCAACTGGGAGCCGTTGCCCGTTCCCGCCTCCTCCCTCGACGCGGTCGTCCTCACGCACGCGCATCTGGATCACTGCGGGTATCTGCCGAGGCTCATCGCCGAAGGGTTCAAGGGACGCGTGTACTGCACGTCCGGCACGGCGGCGCTCGCGAAGCTCGTGATGGTCGATGCGGGCAAGATTCAGGAAGAGGACGCGAACCGCGCCAACCGCCACAACTACTCGAAGCACAAGCCGGCGTTGCCGCTGTTCGACGCCCGCGACGTGAAGCGCGCCATGACCCGCTTCCGCACCGTGCACCGCGAAGACTGGTTCTCGCCGGCCAAGCACCTCAACGTGCGCTACCACGACACGGGCCACTTGCTCGGCAGTTGCATGATCGAGGTCGAAATCCACGAAGGTCCGCGGCCGACCCGCCTAGTGTTTTCCGGCGACGTCGGCCGCTACGGCGCGCCGTTGTACTACGATCCGCAGACGCCGCCCCCGTGCGACTACCTGGTTTGCGAAAGCACGTACGGCAATCGCGACCACCCGCACGAAGCCGTGCTCGATCAATTGGCCGAAGTTGTGCTGGCGGCGATCGCGCGGGGCGGCGTGATGGTCATGTCGTCGTTTGCCGTCGGCCGGGCGCAGCAATTGATCTATTTGTTGCACGTGCTCATGGGCCAAGGGCGAATCCCGCAGTTGCCGGTGTTTCTCGACAGCCCCATGGCCGTCAGCGGGATGAACATCTATCGCTACTACGCGTCGGAGCACGACCTGACCGAAGGTCTGGCGATCCGCTCGGATTTCGAATTCGACTTTGCCGAAGTCCACATGACCCGCAGCGTGGCGGAGTCGCGCCAGATCAATAGCGTACGCGGGCCCGCTGTGATTATTTCCTCCGCCGGCATGATGACCGGTGGGCGCATTCTGCATCACTTGCGGCAGCGACTCCCCGAGGCCACTAACACGATCGTGCTGGGTGGATTCATGGCGGCCGGCACGCGCGGCAGGGCGTTGCAAGAGGGGGCCACGTCGTTGCGCATCTTCGGCCGCGAGGTGCCGGTGCGAGCCGCAGTGGTGGAGATCTCCGCCTTGAGTGGCCATGCCGATCGCAGCGAGTTGTTACGCTGGTTGGCGCCCCTGCCGCCGCCGCAGACGACATTCATCACCCATGGCGAATTGTCCAACGCCAATGCTTTTGCCGAGCTGTTGCAACGTCAGCGCGGTTGGAAGACGCTGGTGCCGAAAATGGGGCAACGCGTCGAGTTGCACGAACCGTCGACCGCGAATTGAAACAGGCTGCTATGCCCTAGAGGATCGAAAGGTCATGAGCGAGAAAGAGAATAACTTGCGTGCGATCATGCAGTCGCCCTCCTATTTGCTGGCCGAGCAGGATACGGCGCTATTGGCCCGTGCCGAGCTGCGCCCCGTGCGATTGCAACTCGAGCTGTTCAAGCCCGAGATGGCGTTTCAGGAACACGGCATCGAAGCGACGATTGTGGTCTTCGGCAGCACGCAGATCGCCGAGCGCGAGCAACTGGAGAGTCGCCTGCAGGCGGTGCAGCAGGCATTAGCGGCCAGGCCGAACGACGCAGCGCTGTCGCGCGAAGTGTCGATCGTCGAGCGGCTGCTGGCCAAAGCGCACTACTACGACGCCGCGCGGGAATTCGCACGGATGGTGGCCGCCGAAGCCAAGGCGTCCAACAGCGGCCTGGTGATCGTGACCGGAGGCGGACCGGGCATCATGGAGGCCGCCAATCGCGGCGCTTATGACGTGGGCGCCAAGTCGGTCGGCCTCAACATCACGCTGCCCTCCGAGCAACTTCCCAACCCTTACATCACGCCCGGCCTCTGCTTCCGCTTCCACTATTTCGCGCTGCGGAAGATGCACTTTCTGTTGCGGGCCAAAGCGCTGGTCGCGTTTCCCGGCGGATTCGGCACGCTTGACGAAGTGTTCGACGCGCTCACTTTGCGGCAAACCAGGCGGATGCAGGAAATCCCCGTTATCATGTACGGGCGAGAATACTGGCACAAAGCGATCGACTTTCAGTTCCTCGCCGACGAGGGGGCCATCGACGACGAGCACCTGCCGATGATCAGCTATGCCGACTCGCCGCAGGAGGCGTGGGACCACATCGCCCGATTTCATCAATACTCACCATGACCGGCACGCAACAGCCATCATCGACCGACGACAAGCCCGTGGCGCTGGTTACCGGTGCGGGGCGCCGGGTCGGCAATGAAGTCGCTCGTGCGCTGGCCGAGCGCGGCTATCGCGTGGCGCTGCACGCCGCGTCCTCACTCGCCGACGCGGCGGCCTCGGCACACCCCCTGTGCGACGACGGCGCCCCGGCGATCGCCGTGCAAGCCGATGTGCGCGACGAGCAGGCCACGCGCGCCATGGTCGC
>JBGSYQ010000017.1:0-17586 GCA_041750795.1 Pirellulales bacterium
CGGCGCTGGCGGCGATCGATGGCCGGCTGTGGCTGCTGGCCGGTGGCGACGCCAAGGGCGCCGACTTGCAGGCGCTGGGGCGCACGATCGCCACACGCGTTGCAGGAGCCGCCATCTTCGGCGCTGCTCGCCACGAATTCCAGCGCGCGATTCTCGCCCACGCCGAGCATTGTCCGGCGGTCGTCCACGAGGAGCTTTGCGCGGCGCTTGAATGGTGCTGGAGTCGATCGCGCTGGGGGGACGCGATTGTTCTCTCGCCGGCATGCGCGAGTCACGATCAGTTTCGCGACTTCCACGAGCGCGGCGAGACGTTCCGCGCGCTGGTGAGTCGATTGGCGCGGCGCACTGTCCAATGAACGGCCGCTTGTCAATCGACGTCCGCTCGGCTAGATTGTGGTGGTTGCCTTGGGCTCATCCGAATCTAGCGCAACCACCTCGAGGTCGACGGCTGTGAAGTTTCCTTGGCGGAGACGTTAGCGGCGCTGGGAGTCGTCCCTCGAGGTTTTTTCGTCGCACGAGTGGCAGTGCCATGGCCAAGGCCCGCGAGCCGGTCAATTTGTTCTACGTTCTGCTGGTGCTGTTGGGCATCGTCTTTTTGGTGACGGCCTGCGCCTATGGCGTGATGGCCTATCGGGCGATCTCGCCGGTCGTGGCGCGCCAGGCCGAGCCGCATCCGCTGACCGAGTTTCTCGACAAGCACGGCGTCGAACTGCTGGGCGGAGAGTTGGCGCTGTTGGCGGTGGCGTCGTTTGCCGCCATGGGGCTCGACCGCTGGCGCGATACGCGCCGTCCGCTGGATGCTCCCGGCAGTGCGCCGGCCGAGCCGAGCCGCCGTCCTGGCTCAAAAATCCAGTAGGATACTATTGTACACTACTGTATAATGACCTCACCTCCGGCGCGGCGACCGGCTCGCACTCTCCGCGCCCATGGGAAACCACGCGAGCCCGGGAGTGCCGCCATGAAGGTCAATCATTACGAAAAAGTCGTCCAGGCGCCGGTCACCATGGAAGGCGCGTTCGGATGCCAGGTGCGGTGGCTGGTGGATGAGCAACAGGGGGCGCCGAACTTCGCCATGCGGCATTTCGAAGTCGCTCCCGGCGGTTACACTCCGCGGCACAGCCACCCTTACGAGCACGAGGTGTTCGTGCTGGAAGGCACCGGCGTGGTGTACGAAGGGGATCAGGAGCATCGACTGGCCCCCGGCGACGTGGTGCTGGTCGTGCCCGGCGAAGTACACCAGTTTCGCAATACGGGCGAGGTGCCGCTCAAGTTTCTGTGCCTGGTGCCCAATTCGTCGGCGAGTCAAAAGGTGACCGTGGCGGCCGAGTGCAGCCGCCCGACCGAATAGCGAGTTCCTGCATCGGGCGCACGTATGACGCACGCCGACGAGATCGAAAAGCTGCGCGACGAGATTCGCTATCACGATCGCAAGTACTACGTCGATGCGCAGCCGGAGATTTCCGACCGTCAGTACGACAAATTGATGGACCGGCTCAAAGAGCTGGAAGCCGCGCATCCGGAACTGGTCACTCCCGACAGCCCGACGCAGAAAGTGGGGGGCGAGCCGGTTGCCACGTTGCGGCCGGTACACCATCGCATGCCGATGCTGTCGATCGAAAACACCTACAGCCTGGACGAGCTGCGCAAGTACGGCCAGCGGATCGCCAAGCTGTTGCCCGATGAGAAAATCGCCTGGGTTGTCGAGCTGAAGATTGACGGAGTGGCGGTCAGCGTCAGCTACGACGGCGGCCGGCTGGTGCAGGGCGCCACGCGCGGCGACGGCCGCACCGGCGACGACGTCACGCACAATATCCGCACGGTGGTCGATTGCCCGATGAAGCTGGCCGACGCGCCGCCGCGCGTGCTGGAAGTGCGCGGCGAAGTGTACATGACCAACTCGGACCTGGTACGGCTGAACGAAGAGCAGCAGAAAGCGGGCGGGCCGCTGTACGCCAATACGCGCAACTGTGCCGCCGGCAGCATCCGGCTGCTCAATCCGCGCGACGCGGCGCGCCGTCGCCTGCGGCTGTTTTGTCACGGCGTCGGATACGTCGAGAATCTGCGGGCCAAGACCCACATGGAGTTCCTGGCCGAGTTGCGCCGTTATGGCTTGCCGGCCACGCCCCACGTCGAGTGCTTCGAAGATTTCGAGGCCGCCGTGGCGCATTGCGAGGAACTGATCGAAAGCTTGCACGAGCTCGATTTCGAGGTCGACGGCCTGGTGTTGAAAGTCAATGACTTTGCCCAGCGAGAGCGCTTGGGCACGACCAGCAAGAGTCCCCGCTGGTTAATTGCCTACAAGTTCGAAAAGTTCGAAGGTCCGACAAAGCTGTTGGATATCCGTGTGCAGGTGGGGAAGGCCGGCACGATCACCCCGGTGGCCGACCTGGCGCCGATCGAACTGGCGGGCACGGTGGTGCGCCGCGCCAGCTTGCACAATGCCGAAGAGATCGAGCGCAAGGACGTGCGCATCGGCGACATGGTGGTGGTGGAAAAGGCCGGCAAGGTGATCCCGCACGTGGTCCGAGTCGAAAAGCACGAGCGGCAAGGACATCCGCGCAAGTTCGTCTTTCCCACGCGCTGTCCGGAGTGCGACACGCCGCTGGTGAAAGACGAAGGCGGCGTCTACATCCGCTGCCCCAACAACGAGTGCCCGGCACAGATCAAGGAACGCTTGCGATACTTTGCCAGCCGCGGCGCGATGGACATTGAAGGGCTGGGGGACAAGCTGGTGGATCAACTGGTCGAAACCGGCGCGGTGAAGAGCTATGGCGACCTCTTCCGCCTTTCGCTCGATACCCTGACGAACTTGGAGCGGATGGGCCAAAAGTCGTCGGAGAAGTTGTTGGAGGGCATCGAAGCGAGCAAGTCTCGCGGGCTGGCGCGGCTGCTCAATGCGCTTTCGATCCGGCACGTGGGCGCCCGGGTGGCGGCCGTGCTGGCCGAGCATTTTCACTCGATCGACGAGCTGCGCGAGGCCACGATCGAAGAACTGTCCGCCATGCATGAAATCGGGCCGGTGATCGCCAAGAGCATTCATGGCTTCGTACACAGCGCGTTCGGTTGCCGCGCGCTCGACGATCTGGCAGGATCGGGAGTGAAGATGACTGCCGATCATCCTCCGCGCCAGCGCGCCAAGGCCATCGCCGGCAAGACGTTCGTCGTCACCGGCACGCTCGAACGGTATGGGCGCGACGAGATCGAAGAGCTGATTACCCGCCTGGGCGGCCGCGCCGCGTCCAGCGTTTCGAAGAAGACCGACTACGTCGTGGCGGGCGAGAAGGCCGGCAGCAAGCTGGATAAGGCGCGCGAGCTCGGTATCCCGGTGCTGACCGAGGCGCAGTTTGCGGAGCTGTTAAAGGAATGACAGCCGTCGGCCGGATTCCTGGACCGGGCGATTTTGCGCCATCCGCCTCGATGCGGCCTACCCGTGCTGCTGTGACCTCGGGGGGTAACGCCAGCAGCGCCTGCAAGCTAATGCCTTGATGGAAAACGACTTGTGCGATTGTTGGAAGATCGCTATCTTTCCGCTCCCGAACGATTCGTGTGTCCGCTGCGTATTGCTTTGAAGCATGAGAACCTGGGCAATCATCCTGACTTGGACCTGCATCGGCCTGGTGTCGCTGCCGATGTCGCCTTGCGCGCTGTTGCCCAGCGTGTGCGTGCTGGCCGACGAGCCAGGCGACGCCTCAGGGGCCGTTGCTGCCCGCGTCGCGGCGCACTCCTGTTGCACTAAACGTGCGGAATCGGACTCGCGCGAGACACCGGGGCCCACGAAGCCGGCGCCTTGCCCGCTTGAATGCTGCCGGCTGGCACCCGTGGGTTTGACGGTGGAGAAGGTGATGACGGCGCCGCCCACGCTGCTGAGGGCGTCTGTTCCGTACGCGCTGGCGGACGTCAGCGGCTGTTATTTGCTACCGGCACAAGAGCCGCTTCTGCCGGCCCAGACTCTGCAAGCTCTCTCTTGCCTGTGGCGTTGTTGATTGCAGCGCGCGCTTGACTCGTATTTTTTGGATGCGGTCGATGAGCGCGCCGAGCAAACAACGTCGTTGGATGATTTTCACGTTTACCCACAAGGCAAGGAGAATTCCATGTTTGCTGCTACCTATTCATCGGCTGCTGCGCTCATGCTGAGCGTGGGAGCTCTCGTGGCCGCGACCGGTTTTGCCGCCGAAAGCGCGGACAAGGACAAGAACTGTTGCGAAGCCAAGCTGGCATGTTGCGACGCCCAGCGCGCCTGCTGCGCCGATAAGAACGCGGCGGGTGAAACCAAGGCCGGTTGTTGTGAGCAGGCGATGGCCTGCTGCAAGAACAATCAGGCCTGTTGCGAGCGGGCGCCCAAGTGCTGCCAGCAAGCCAAGGCTTGTTGCCAGACGGGCGAGGCGTGCTGCGGCGACAAGGGCGAGGTGAAGACCGCCGCCAAGGATTGCTGCGTGCTGAAGCTGGCCTGCTGCGACGCCAAGCGTTCGTGCTGCACCACAACGTCGAAGGCCGGCGAGTCCAAACCCGCTTGCTGCGTCAAGGGCATGGCCTGTTGCAAGAACAACCAGGCCTGTTGCGAGCGGGCGCCCAAGTGCTGCGTCGAGGGCAAGGAGTGCTGCGCCGAAAGCAAGGCCTGCTGCGACGAGAAGGTCGAAGCCAAGACCGCCGCCAAGGCGCCTTGCTGCCAGCTTCGCTCGGCCAGCCGTGCTACTGAAAAGGCAGCCGAACCCAAGTAGTCGGCCGGACGACGGCGAAACGTTGTCTCCAGGGCACGCGGTGGCGCTATGTGCCGCCGCGTGCCCTTTGTTTTTGCGCTCCGTCCTTGCGACGTCATACGGTCGTTGCGCCGCCGTCGATCACGATGACCTGACCCGTGACGTAGGACGCTTCGGTCGAGGCCAGGTACAAGGCGGCGAAGCCGATTTCGTCGGGCTGGCCGAGGTGCTTGATCGGCTGGGTGGCCTCCAGCCGTGCCATGTGCTTTTCGTTCTTCCAGAAGAACTCGCTGAAGTCGGTTTGAATCAGGCCCGGCGCGATGGCGTTGACACGCACGTTCTTGGGCCCGAACTCGACCGCCCAGGTGCGGGTCATCATGATCAGGCCAGCTTTGGTGAAGCTATAGAGCAATCCGCCCGGCTGCGGCCGCAGTCCGGCGATCGAGGCGATGTTGATGATCGAGCCGCCGCCGCGCTGCATCATGCCCGGTACGGTGAGCCGCACCAAGCGCAGCGCCGCTTTGATGTTCACCTCGATCATCTTGTCGAGCATTTCGTCGGTCACGTCCAGCGAGGGGCCTTGGCCGATGTTCGTGGCGCTGTTGTTCACCAGGATGTCGATCGGCCCGACGTCCTTCGTGATCGCGGCCACGAGCTGTTCCAATTGATCGGCGCGTCCAACGTGGCATTCCATTGGAACGATCTTTCCGGGCAGGCTTGCAAACTCGTCGGCCGTGGCCTTGAGGTTTTCCATTTTGCGGCTGGCGATCACCACGTTGGCGCCGGCCTCTGCCAGATGTTTGGTGATCGACTTGCCGATGCCGCGTCCGCCGCCGGTGACGAGGGCCGTTTTTCCTTTGAGACTGATCGATGCGCTCATGGTTGATTCCCGTTGGTTGGCTTGGTTGTCTTGGTCAGTATGGAACAGACGACGCCGTCGAACTGCCCGTCAGCCGACTCGATGACCGGCCGTGGCCTCGATCTCGGCGATCCGCTGGCGCACGTGCGGCGGCAGGTTGGCCTTCACGTGGTTGTGGTAGTCATAGATCACCAGCTTTTGCTGGCCGTGCGCGGCGGTCTCCTGGAGCTTGTGGCTGACGATGACCGTGTCCATCATGAATCGATCGTCCTTCAGCTCGCTGATCCGCGTGCCGATGGTCACGGTGTCCGGGTACTCCAAGGGACGGCGAAAGCGACAATCGGTCCAGGCCAGGATCGGCCCGATGCCCGAGGCGCGTTGCTCTTTGCTGAACCCCATCTCGCCGAAGTACTTCAGCCGTGCGTGCTCCATGTAGCGAAAGTACACGACATTGTTGACGTGATGATTGGCGTCCATCTCGCCCCAAGCCACCAAGGTGGTGACCAACACGGGGAATGGAGCCAGCAACTCACGTAGCGGCGCATCGAGCAAATCTCGGTCCACAGTGGCAAGACCTGTTACAAAGGCATGGAAGCACGCAGAGCGGCCACGTCGCCGCGAAACCTACCGTCCGTTCGGTAAGTTAGCAGGCTGGGCCGGATGTTGCAAACGGGGGAGAGCCGGTACGCCGTCGCCCGACTTAGCAGCCCGTTGAAGAATTCGACGGGCTGTGACATCGCATGGATGCGATGACAAAATAGCGACGTAAGTCGTTATTCTGCGAGCCGTGCGAAGCTTTGCTTCGCATTTGGCGAGGTTGTAAAAATGCCACGACGGCATTTTTCAACAGGCTGTTAGCCCTCGTCGTTCCGTGGGGCGTCGCTACGCCGCGTCGGCAGGTGTCGGAGCGTCCACGCACAGAGCATGCCGACGACCAGTTCCAGGATCCAAGTCGAAGCGCTCCAGACTCGCAGTGTAAAGACAAAGCGATCGAGATGCACTGCGAGCTCGGTCCAATTTCTGGAATTCCATGGACTTGCAATAAACCAGGCGCAGAGCATCCAGGTCAATCCAACAATCGTGGCGCCCGCCGGAATCAGAGCTCCCATGCAAAAAGCACGCGGCCGTGCTGTACCGTGGATGATTCCCACGACTAGTAGTGCGGCGATCGCCGTGTGGATCGAGACCAACAAGGGCACCGCAACCACAGTCGGGGCAGCGACGAGCAGGTAGAGCGCTACTGCGATCGCCGTGACCATAGCAAATAGCGTTTGTACACTGAACCGCATCTGTCGGGTTCCTTTTCTTGCGCCTCAGTTTGAGCAAGCCCTATGATATCGAACAAATATACGAATCGCACATCGGGCGTTCGTGCGAGCGGGTTTCGCCCGCAGACCGTCGGTGCCGTGGCGTTAATCGCTGCTTCCGCCCAAGTCGCCGCCCGATTCGTACGGACAAATCCGGCCCGCTGGACCGCGTGCGGGGTTATATTTGGATTGGAAAGCGAGTTCACATTTCGCCTGGAGAGAAACATGACGCGCTGGCTTGCGATCTCGGCGATGCTCGCCGCAGTATGGCTGTTGTCGTTGCCGGTCGCCGCCTTTGAGCCGCCCGGCGGCCTGGCCACCGACAAGCAGGCGTTGTCGCCGCTGCAGGCGTATGTTGGACAGTGGCGCGGCGTGGGCCAGGTGCGGCGCGGATCGAGCCGTGGCGCCTGGACGGAACGCTCCGATTGGTCGTGGCACTTCGACCAGGGCCGCGCCGAGCTTGTGGCCCAACTGGCGGATAGCAAGTACTTTTCCAAACTTCGGTTGCAGGCCGGCGATGCGCCGGGGCAGTACGTTCTGCTCGCCACGCCCGGCAAGAACGTTGCGCAACCACAGCCAGACCAGCCGCTGCGCTACGAGGGCCAGCGCGACGACGGGACGCTCGTGCTGGTTGCCGCGGCGGCTCGGGATGCGGTGCCGACGCGCATTTCGATTCGGCTGGTGGCCGGCGGCGATCGGATGGTTGTGCTCTACGAGAAGCGGCTGGGGGACGATGTCTATGTCGGCATGGGAGAAGTGGGCGCCACGCGTGTGGGCAGCTCGTTTGCCAAACGTGCCGCCAGCGGGCCCGAGTGCGTGGTGACGGGCGGGCTCGGCACGATCGCCGTCGAGTACCAGGGCAAAAAGTACTTCGTCTGCTGTTCCGGTTGCCGCGAGTTGTTCGATGAGGATCCGGCCGGCGTACTGGCCGACTATCGCCAGCGCAAGGCCGAGGAAAAGGCGCAGCAAGAGCAGCGCGATTGAGCCGCGCTCGCGTTATGCCGCCCGGCGAGGCTGCTGGACGTCGTCCGATCGATCGGACGGCTCGACCGTCGTTGCGACTTCGGGGGAGTGAGCCGCTGGAGCCGCGCGTGCTCGATGGCGCGTCAGCCAGGTGAGCAACGCGGGCAGCATCACCAGCGACGTGAACAGGCAGCACGTCACGCCCAGCGTCAGCACGCGGCCCAGGCTTTGCAGCCCTTGATGCGTCGCGATCATCAGCGAGCCGAAGCCGACCAGCGTGGTCAGCGCGTCGACCAGCACGGCCACTCCGGCAGCCGGCGACAGCCGGTACGGGCCCGATCGCTCACGAAACTCGTGAATGATATGTACGCCGTAGTCCACGCCGATGCCCATAATCAAGGGCAGCGCAATCAAATTGGCAGGATTCAGCGGGATATTCAGCCAGCCGAGCAATCCGAACGTCAGCAGCATGCCGGCGCTCAACGGCAAGATGGCCATCAAGGCGTAGCGCAGGCTTTTGAAGTCGAGGACCAGCACGCCCAGGATCGCCAACAGCGCATAGACGGCGGCCTCCTGAAAGCTGCGCTTCATTTCCAACGACGCTTCGTGCGCTTGCAGCGGATTGCCCGTCACTTGGGGATCCACCGTGCGCACGTCGTGGACGAAATTCCCCAGCGCGACCGAGTCCCAGATGTCTCCGCGGCCGTAAATCTTGAGCAAATGCTTGCCGTGCTGACCGACGAAGCGGTCGACCAGGCTGCTGGGCAGGTCGGCCAGCGCCGGCGGCTCGGGGTTGGCGATGCTTTTGAGAATGTGGAGCCGGCTGAGCAGGTCGCCGGACATTTCCTGCTGAAAACGTGAAATCTGCGCGTAGCAGTCGGCCAGGGGCATCCGGCGCAGATGATCGCGAACGAGTTCCAGTTGGCGAACGCTTTTCTCGTCGGTCCGACCGCCGGCCAGCGCCTGTTGCACTTGCCCCAACGCCTCTCCCAGCTTCTCCGGCCGCTCGACCGTTATCAGCGGCGGCCGCTCCGGCAAGTTGACCAGGCGGTGCTGAATTCGCTGGATGATGGGCTGCTTCACCTCCGGGTCGACGGGCAACAGCGATACGATCTCTTCCGTGCGTTCCACCGACGGCAGCTTGAGAAACCTGGCTTTGCGCGCCAGCAGATCGTCGCGGCTGTCGGCAATCGAAAGCGCATACCACACGCTCTGGTTGCATTCGGCCAGCAACTTCTTTTCGAGCTGCACGCTTTCCAGGCCGGCGGCCTGCATGTTCAACAAGTTGTTGTCGTACCACAATCGATTGAGGCCCAGCGACACGACGGCCGTGAAGGCCAACGTGACCCCCAGCGTGAACCGCGGCACCTTGAACAGCGGCGTCAGCAAGCGGTGCACCGGCAGGGGCCGCGGCATTTTGACGCCCCAGCCGCTGCGATCGATCAGTACGATGGCGGCCGGCAGCAGCGCCAACTCCGCCAGGGCACACAATAGAATCCCGCCCCCGGCGATCATTCCCAATTCGGCGACGCCCTTGAAGCTCGTCAACCCGGCGGCAAAAAACGCGATCGAAGTCGTCAGCGCTCCGGCCGTGATCGCCGGTCCGGCGCCGCGCGCCGTTTCCAGCAGCGCATCGCGGCACTCCCGATGCTCGCCGCGCAGTTGCAAATAGCGGGCGACATAATACACGCCAAAATCGATGCCGATGCCGATGAGGGTGACTGTGAACGAAACGCTCAGGATGTTCAAGTGGCCCACGGTGAGGGTCACGTAACCGAATGCCCAGGCCATGCCGACGAGCAGGATCAAGTTGGCCAACAGCGCGTGCCGCACGCCGCCGAAGCCGGCCACGAACAGCAAGCTCACGCCGACCATCGACACCAGGCTGGCCCAGAACATCGAGCTCTGGCTCGAACGCATCTCATCGTTTTCCATGATCGGCAAACCGGTCAGGCCGATCTTGGTCTGCGGATGCCGAAGCTGCACGTCGGCGATCAATTCGCGCAGCGCATCGGTGGCCTCGCTGCAACGATTGAAATTGTTGTCGCCGTGCGCTAGGCGCAACAGCACGAACCCGAGCTGTCCCTGCTTGGTCAACAGGTAGTCGGAATTCAGCTCGCTCAGCGTGGCGAACGTCGAAGGCATTTCGGGCCACGGCGATACATAGCGCCCCTGAAAGGTGAGCGACTCGTTCAGGCTGCCGGCCAATCGCGCCAGCTTGTCGCGCACCACGGCCGCGGCAGCAGGCTGCGCCGCGGCGGTTGCGTGCAACTGCGACGAAAGCCCGCCGGCCATGTTGGTCACGCTCAGCGGCGACCAGTTGCCGGCCAGGATCGGATCGACCTCGTCGAGAAACCGCTCAATGCCGATCAGTTCCTCGGCCGACAGGTAGTGCAGCCCCTTGGAGCGGATCTTGCCCAGGTCCACCTCGTGCAGCACGGCGTGGAAAAGGCGCGCGTCGCGCGCCAGCGCGTAGGACAACTCTTCCAGCACGGGCACGACCTGATCGCGCGAGCTGCCTTCGACCACGACAACCGCGTCGTCCGCATCACCGAACTCGTCGATGTAATCGTTCCACAGCCGGTTGTAGTTGCTCTTTGGATCGAGCAGATCCATGCGGCTCGTGCGATATCCCAACCGCGTGGCCGTCAGGTAGCAGGAGACGATTGCCAGCAACAGCGCAATCGCCAGCGTCGCCACGGGGAAGGCCAGTATGAGTCGCGTGCCAAGTACAAACGGGCGCGCAAGAAACGGCTCATCGCGCCGGGGTGATCCGTCCATGGACTGCCTCGTGCCATCGTGCGTGTCGTCGCTTCCGTGCGGCAACACTCGCGGACGCCGGAGTGAGGCATCCAAGGGGGCGGCATTCTAGCGGGGGGCGATGCCTCGCGGCAAGACGAATCCCGCACCGAAAGACCCAGCGCAAACGACCAGCCAGCAACCTCTTGCGCTGCCGCGCAACGGCCGCTGCCACAGCGATTCCTGGCGGAGCGCAAAATAACGACTTGCGTCGCTATTTTGTCATCGCATCCATGCGACGTCGCAGCCTGTCGAATTCTTCGACGGCTGCCAACGGCATCAATCGGGCAACGGCTTGCCCTTGGTCTCCGGGCAGAACCAGATCAGCACCATGCCGGCCAGGTACACCATGCTGATGATCGAGCACATCTGCGCATAGTTTTCGTGAAAGTAGTTGAGCAACTGCCCGCTTTGCAGGACGCCGACCGCTGCCAGCACGCGACCGAAGTTGAAGGCAAACCCCTGCGCCGTGGCGCGGATGCGCGTGGGAAACAACTCGGGCAGGTAGAGCGGCAACCAACCGTAGAAGCTGGCGGTTACGCCGCCGGCGATGCCAACCCAGAGCAGAAACCAGCCGCCGTATTCCATCGGCGTTCGAAACAGGTATTGGCACACCACAAACGACGCCATGCTGAGCACGAAGTAGCTCCAGCGCCGGCTGAACCACTCGGCAAACAGCGCGGCGCTGAGCGTGCCGACGATGGCGCCGATGCCGGCGCAGATTTGTGCGGATGCCGCGGCTGTGTTAGCAGCTTCGCTGCCGGCCGCCATCTTGTTGGCCCAGGGCTGAATCCATTGGATCGATCCCCACGTGCCGATCAGCGCCATGCCGGCAAGGCAGGTGCCCATGATGGTCTTGTACAGAACTCCCGGCTGAAAGATATCCCTCACGCGCGCCGCCGGCGTGGTGGCCGCCGCGTGCCGCCAGCGCTCGCTTTCGGGTACGAAGATGCGCACGATCAACGTCAGCACCGCGGGCGTCGCACCGACAAACATCAACAGCCGCCAGCCCGAACCGTCTTCGCCGATGAGCTTGGTCACCCATTCCTCGGACAGACCGGTGGCGCGCAATGCTTCGGCAGCGCCGTCGATAAACTGGGCTAGCGCCAGTCCCACCAGCGCAATCAACAGGAAGCCCACGTTGGCCGCGGCGCCGATCAAGCCAGCCAACAGAGGGCGCGATTTGCTGGGCCAGATCTCCATCACCAGCGCCACGCCCAACGACCACTCGCCTCCCATCCCCAAGGCGGCGATGAATCGCAGCACCGCCAATTGCAAGGGAGACGTCGCAAAGCCGCACAAGCCCGAGAAAATTGCGTACGTCAGCACGCTCCAGATCATGGCGCGGACGCGCCCGACGCGGTCTCCCAACCAGCCGAATAGCAATCCGCCGGCCGCCGCGCCGACGAGGAAGCCCGCGGTGATCCACGACATCCAGGTGCCGATGTTCAATTCAGCTTCCGGCCCGATCAACTCGAACAGCGCCGGCCGAGCCACCAGCGGAAACAGTCCCATCTCCAGCCCGTCGAACATCCACCCGAAGAATGCGGCGGCCAGGGCCATGTACTGGCCGCCCCGGCTGACGGTCGGCAACGGAGAGGGGAGGGGGGCGTTTAGTTCGTCGCCAGGCTTGATGCTGTTGGTCATTCGCGGAGGGCCCGTTGCGTTGGGGTTATTTGCCAAGTACGAAAACGCTTCGCGGCCAGGCAAGCGTGTCATGCTGCGACGGGCGGCTTGCCGGACGGCGCGTCGAATAATTGCGAAACAAGGTCCTCGTGCGGCGGCGATGTCATCAGGCTGACCGCGACTCCGGCGATGGCGGACATGGCCAATCCCCACACGATCGGTTCCAGGCCGCCGAGCAAGTAGGGCTGGAAGGCCGAGCCTCCGGCAATCGAGCCCACGATGAACAGCGTCAGGATTGTGCCCGCGCCGGCCAGCATGGCGGCGGCAGACCCCGCCGCAGTCGAGCGGCGCCAAAACGCCAGCATCAGCGCCGGCGTGACGAAGCTGGACGCGGTGGCCGTCGTGCTGAACACGATCAACGTTTGCAGGAATCCGACCGGGTGAATGTTCGACAGCACGCCGATCAGGCCGAATGCGATCATCACGGCGTGCGAAACGCGGCGAATTTCGGCATCGCCGGCCTGGGGGCGGAAGAATCGCTGATAGACGTCGCGGACCACTCCCGAAGCGATCACCACCAGGTAGGTGCTCACCGTGGCCATCACCGCGCCGAACGGGGCGGCGAGAATCAGTCCGCCCATCAGCGATCCGCCGGTCCATTCCTGCGTCGACCAGATCGCCAGGCGAGGAATGATCTCGTCGGCGTGCGCCACGTTCGGCAACAGCGCGCGGCCGCAGATGCAGATCACGATCAACGGGATGTAAATCAACAGGTTGTAGAAGCTCAGCAGCACGATCGAGCGGCGCATCGTGTCGTTGTCTTTACAAGCCATCACGCGCACCATGCTGGCGGGCGAGCCCATGCCGCCGATCGGCCAGATGAAGAAAAACGAGATCGCGGCGCCCAATAGCAGAAACGGCGGTTGGCCTGCGGGGGAGTAGCCGGGGCCTTGCGCGTAATCGGGTCCGGTGGCGGCCATCGCGTCGAGCGTGGGCCGGTCCATGCCGGCCTGGCTGGCCAGCGGCACGACGGCCAGGAACAGAATGATCACTCCCACCAGCATCAACACGCTTTGAAACAAATCGGTCCAGACACTGGCCAGAAAGCCGCCGATGAGCGTGTAACCGACGACGGTGAGCGAGAAGATCGCCAGCCCGATGAAATATGGTTTGTCGATGCCGCCGATGGCGACGTCCTCAGCCATGACCAACGACGTGTTGCCGGGCCAGGCCAGCTTCATCACCAGCGCTCCGGCCTTGAATTGCGCGATCATGAGAAACGTCATGAACGACATGATCAGGATCGAGGCCAACAGTCCCAACCGCTCGTTGCCGTAGCGCGCGTCGAACAAGTCGGGAATGGTAATGGCGCCGGTGCGCCGGGAGAGTTGGGCAAACCGTTTGCCCAACACCGCAAATCCGGTGATCGGCACCACCATGTAGCCGGCGATCCACAGCGCCACGATCCAGCCGTATGAATAAACCAGCGACGGAAAGCCCATGAAGGTGCCGCCGCTCTGCACGGTGGCCGTCAGCGCCAGCGCCCAGGCGCCCAGCCCGCGGTTGCCCAGGAAGTAGCCTTTGATGAAGCCGCCGCGCTCGACGGCTTTCTGCGCCTGAGTGCCCAGCCAGACGGAGATGGCCATGATGATGACGAGCATGGCGAGCGTGCCATAGCCCGCTTGAGCGGCACCCTCAGGCATGGCCAGCCTCGTTTCTGGAGCCCTCGGAACGCTCGACGTCGATTTCGTCGCCCAGTGGTTCGGTGCCCATGATCCCAAAGGCGAACACGACCGAGACCAGCGTGCAAACCAACCAAGGCGCGATGATGCCCCAGAACACCCAATCGGGAAACCACAGCACGAACGTGAGCGTGTCGACCGGTCGATCGTAGCCGTTCAGGTAGCAGTAGGTGACCGTATAGATCATGGCCACCAGCCAGGTGCCCAGCGCCAGGACGGACTCGCGGCGCGCGGCTTGGACAACAGCATCTTCGGGGGGGCGCGTCACGGGGCGGGACCTTGAGGCGAGAGAATGTTACGTGGCAAGATACTGCAATCGGGCTCCGGTTTCCAGCACCGGCGGCGAGCAGCCTGTTGAAAAATGCGGTCGTGGCATTTTTCAGCAAGCGTCAAGTGCGAAGCAAAGCTCCGCACGACAGCGCAGAATAACGACTTACGTCGCCATTTTGCCGTCGCATCCGTGCGATGTCGCAGACGGTTGAATTCTTCAACTGGCTGCTAGGAGGCCTCGCCTGCGTCGCCCGCGGCTTGCGCGGCCATGCGCAGCGCAGCGCGGCGCAGTCGCCGCACGGCCAGCCAACGCTTGAGAAATCCGGCTGCGATCGGCATGACGCTGATCAGCACGATGGCGATCACGACCATCTCGAAATGATCGCGTATCCAGGGAATGCGACCCAGCCAGTAGCCGCACAGCGTCATCGACGTGATCCAGCCGATGCCGCCGACAACATTGAAGATGGCAAACTGAGCGTATCCCATCTTCGCCACGCCGGCCACAAACGGCGTGAAGGTGCGCACCAGCGGCACGAACCGCGCTAAGATGATGGCCTTGCCGCCATGACGTTCGTAGAACATCTTTGCGGCCAGCAAGTGGCCGTGTTTGACGAATCGCAGCCGGCCTTTTTCGAAAACGTGCTCGCCTGCCTGGCGTCCCAAATAATAGTTGACCGCGTCGCCGACGATCGCGGCCACCGACAGCACCACGATCAATAGCCAGACGTTGAACACGTCCTGGCTCGACAGCAAGCCCGCGGCAAACAGCAGGGAGTCCCCGGGCAGGAAGAATCCCACCAACAGCCCCGTCTCGCTGAAGATGATGATCGCCAGCACGACGTAGCCGACCCACCAGGGCCCGGCCAGGTTGACCAGCGCGCGCAGGTTCTCAGGATCGGCCAGGCCAATCAGGTATTTGATCCAGTCGATGATGGTGGCCATGTGGGTGGTCTGAGGGCGAGCGCGAAAACGGGGGAGTTCGGCCGGCGGATTATAGAAGCGCACAGGCGCGCCGGCCACAGCAGTCGCGTCCGAATTGCGCTTGCGCGCGCACTGGCAAGTGACCGCGCAGGGGGCCGGGCATCAGTCCAAGAATAGCTTGCGAATCACGCCTGGGCCCAGAATTTCCACCAGGGGCGCAGCGCCCCTTTCTTGCCCCGGACGTTGCCGTTGCCATAGGCAACGCGCCTTCCGGCGACGTCGATCATGCCGTAGGTCTTGGCCCCGGCCATTTGCGTGGTGTGCATCTTGGCGCCGGTAAGATTGGCCTCCTGCAGATCGACGCTGCGAAGGTTGGCCCCGGTGAGGTCCGAGGCGCGCAGGTCGGCCCGGGCCAGCTTGGCGCCGTGAAAATCGGCTCTCAAGTCTGCCATGCTCAGATCAGCGCCCGAGAGATCGGCGCCGCAGAGCAGCGAGTCCTGGAGTTGGGCATAGCGCAAATTGGCTTTGACGAGCGTGGCTTCCTGCAGTTCGGCGTGCTGCAATTGCGCATCGGTCAGGTTGGCGCCGGTCAGATTGGCGCGGACGAGGTTGGCGCCGTTGAGGTAAGCGCCGTTGAGCAGCGCGCCACTCAAATTGGCGTCTTGCAGGTCGGCGTCGCGGAGATCGCAACTGACCAGGTCGGCCCCTGCCAGATTGGCGCCCGCCAGGTTGGCGCCGCGCAGTTGCACTCCGGACATTTTCATCCCTTGCAACGTATCGGCGTCCATGGCCTTGAGCACGACCTGAGTTCGCTTATGCTTGATTTCGAGCACGTTTCCACCTCGCTAGTACGGCGGTGTTGGGAGAACACCCCAGCGATCGGCGTCGAAGGGTCTACGGCGCCTCGCGATGGAGAGCCAAGATAACAGGGCAATCGAACACTCCGAGACACGCCCTCGGACTCACGGTCCGTTGAAGAATGCAACGGAACGCAACGCCGCGACTGCCTCGAGCCCCGCTCTGTCCGACATGCTCAAACCGGCGCTAAGGCCGGATGATTGCCGTAGACGGTCGAAAGAAAATGCTCAGTCCGAACGAACAACGCGCCCATGAGTTAGCGCAAGTTAGGGATCGACGAGATTAATACTGAGTATAGCCCTGGACGATTGTTGCTGCTACTAGCGTCGGTCAAAATAGTTCAAAAGCCCCAGTCCCCCTCTGGAGAGTTGCGCGCTACCGGGCGATGCGAGACGGCTCCTTGGCCGGCGGGCTGTTGGTGTAGAATGACCTCGTGCCGCCGAGCGGGGTGTCACGCTGCCCCGAGCGCTTGGCTGCCTTGCCCCAGCTTCCGAACCGCTTGCCCTAGGAACCCAACCGTTGACCAGCACGCCCAGTTTCAAGGTCGACCTGGAGATCTTTCGCGGGCCGCTCGATTTGTTGCTCTACCTGGTGCGAAAGCACGAAGTCGAGATCACCGACATTCCGATCGCGCCCATCACGGACCAGTACCTCGAATACCTGGCCGTGCTGCAAGAGTTCGACGTCAATGCCGTGGGCGACTTTCTGGAAATGGCCAGCACGCTGGTCGAAATCAAGTCGCGGATGGTGCTGCCACGCGGCGACGAAGTGGAGGACGAGTTGGCCGATCCGCGGCAACAGCTCGTGGCCCGGCTGCTGGAATACAAGAAGTTCAAGGATGCCGCCAGCATGCTGGACGAACGGGGCCGCAGTTGGCAGGAACGCTACGGGCGGCTGGGCAGCGACCTCCCCCCACGCCAGCGCAACTTAGGCGACCAGGAGATCCAGGAAGTCGAGCTGTGGGACCTGGTCAGCGCTTTTGGCCGCATCGTGCGCGACAGCGCGGCGACCAGGCCGGCCAACATCGTTTACGACGATACGCCCATCCACGTCTATATGGCCCGCATCAAGTCGCAGCTATCCGAGCGCCGACGGATGTCGTTTCGCGAGTTGTTTCAGGAGGGAATGCACAAGTCGGCCTTGATCGGCATGTTTCTGGCCGTGCTCGAACTGGTGCGGCACCACCAGGTGCGGGCCGAGCAAGGACTGCTGTTTGGCGAGCTGTGGATCATGCCGGGCTCGGCGGCCGATGCGCCCATCGACGTCACCAATGTCGACGAATACGAACACGGCGGCGCATGAGGGGCAAGCAGGCCGGATTCTCCAAGCAACGAGCTCGTCCGGCGAATACCATTTGGCGAGAACCCCAGGGAGCGCGAAATCGTGTGGGCGCGAAATCTCCTGTTCCTGCTGGTGTGCATTGGGGCCGTGGCGGCGCTGGCGACGTCGGTTGCGCCCTGGATAGCACCCGAGCCGCGACCGCTGGCGCCGTTCGATGCCCCTTCGATCCGGCCCACCGTGGCGCGTGTCGATGCTTCGTT
>JBGSYQ010000018.1:0-3039 GCA_041750795.1 Pirellulales bacterium
TCTGCTCAGCAAATCCCGACGGGGGCCGAAGAAGAAACGCCGAACCCCCAACTGCACCAACATCCGACACCTCTCCACCAAACGTGTCCTCGACAAGTACGGCTAATGCATGTTGAAAGGGGTGGCCACGGCCTGACCTACTTGGCTTGAGAAGGCGTGCGCGCGGAGTTGGGGGGGTTGTTTCGTGTCCCCTCACCAGCGGACGACTAGGGATTCGGGAAACAATCTGCGCACGCGATGCAGCTCCTCGTCAGTCGTTCCATTTGGCAGAAAAATGCCCTGGTTCACCGAGGATGCCCCAAGCATCTCCAAGGGCCAGGGAAGGGGCAAAGGTTCATCGTGCAAAACCAGCGTCCCAAGAGTGACGTCATCCAACCGCAACACCGCGTTCCGCTGTGCGTGCCAGTTGACGTAGTAGCCCAACCAGACGCCAAGCAACGTCACCACCACAAACAGCGTCCGCAGGGAGAATCGCAGCCAGCGGCGGTTAGCGGTGATGAGCATTCCAGCGACTCCAATCGTCTTCTGTTGGCAGCGAGACAATCGGTACATCGTCAACCTGGAGTGAATCGACATCTGTCGATTGCAGGAACTCTAGGATCGCGCGCTGCCGTGCATGTCGTTCGGATTCCAGGAACCTACGATAGATCACCGTGCCAACTTGGGGCGCTGCCCAAATTAGGACTGCTACGCTGAACGTCACCACGAACAGCGTCCGCAGCGAGTAGCGTAGGCAGCGGCGACTAGGAATGGGGTTCATGGCGCACAATCTATAGTGACGACGGTACGTCATGCTCTACGAAGAATCTGTCCCAATCGGGGAAATTGGCCGGATAGCACCATACGGTAACTTCACGCTGGTTTTCTTCCTCGCTGTAGGGTGACTCAAAGTCAATGTAATCGGGACACTTCCTGTCCTGCAGCATTTGGATGATTTCGCGCGATGCACTTGTTCCTGAATTCACGTGACACAGGCGATAGTGAAGTTTGCGAATCGATCCAAGTTCCACAAGGCGCTGCCGATGATATACATAGCGATCGTAATTGCCGTCTTGGGTGTATCCAGCTAGCCCATCGTGTGGAACGTCGGGCAGTTTCGAATAGAAATCACCCCATGCCCGCCACATTTGCCACTCGTGGTAGTGGCTGACCAGTGACGGAGACGCGGCGGCGAGTACAACCACAAGGACCAAGCCGATCGTGGCCACGCCGAGTTTGACTCGTCGATTGCTCATCCCGGGATTATAGCAGGGGCACATTGCCAAGTGGCCACCGCTTCACCCATCGCCCTCCGGGCGCAAGCGCTCGTAATCTTCGGGCGTGTCGAGGTCTTCCAGGACGGCGCGCGGGGGCGCTTCGATGGTTCGTACGGCGTGGCGCGCGAGCAGGGCGTTGGGGCCTTCGTCGGCGGCCAGCCGTTCGACTTCCCTGGCCAGCGACCAGGGAAACAACACCGGATGCCCCCGCCGCCCGGCGGCGGACGCGGCCCAGATGGTCGGCGGCGCACCTGCGGTTTCCGCTACCGACTGAGCGTGGGCGGCGATCAGCCGATCGATCACTTCCGGCGACAACTCGGGCATGTCGGCCGGCGCCAACAGCCAGGCGTCGGTTTCCTGCGGGCTAAAGCGCCTGGCAATCTCGGCCAGCCCCAAACGGATCGACGTCTTCATCTGCTCGGGCGGATCATTGGGCTGCACGACCGTCGCGTCGTGCTTGCGCGCCAACTCGGCCAGTTGCGCATCGGCCGGATGCACCACCACGACGATCTGGTCCACGCGGCTTGCGCGCCACGCCGCCAGCACGCGCTCGATCACGGTGCTCGTGCCCCAGGGCAACAGCAACTTCGGCCGCCCCATCCGCTGGCTGCGCCCGGCCGCAGGGATCACCGCAAACGTTTGCATAAAACCCCGCCGCCACTCCCCGTAGCTGGACTCGCAAGAGTTCAGCCGTCTTGCTACACACCAGCAGTCAGCCGTGGTTCATCTGAAGTCTGGCGACTTCAGCTACGTTTGCTCCTCGTAGCTGGACTCGCAAGAGTTCAGCCTGCAATTCGCGCCGCTTCCTTGCGTACGTTCGCTACTTGTCAAAACTCGTGGCAGCCAGCCGCTCGCGGGTATGATTGCCCGCCACGCCCAGGTTGCGATGCGCCACCAGTTCGGCCGTGATGCTCACCGCGATCTCCATGACGGTTTGCGAGCCGATGTCGAGACCCACCGGAGCGTGGACGCGCGCCAGCGCCTCGGGTGCGACGCCTTCGGCCAACAGGTCGTCGAAGATCAGCTTGATCTTCCGCTTGCTGCCGATCATCCCCACGTAGCGCGCCCCGCGGTCGACCAGGTGATACAGCGCCTCTTCATCGTGGTTGTGGCCGCGAGTCACGATCAGGCAATAGGTGTTGGACGTGATTTCCAGTGCCGGCAGCACGTCCCCCGTCGTACCGGCGATGCGCCGCTCGGCACTTGGGAACCGCGCTTCGCTGACGATTTCCTCGCGGTCGTCAACCACCCAGACGTCAAAGTCCAGATCGGCCGCCAGGTTGCCCACTGCCTGGCCAACGTGTCCGCCGCCCACGATCACCAGCCGGCAGCGCGGCAGCATCGGCAAATAGGCAATGCCGCGTGTGGCGCTCGGCCTGGGCCGCTGGTCCAAGGAGCGCAAACCGTCGCGCACCGACTGCGGCGCGGCGGCGCCATCTTCCAGCGGTCCGCCGACATGTGCGAGCAGTTGGCCCGCGGCGTCGAACAGATAGCTGGCCGCCTCGGGCAAGCCGCTGGCTTCGGCGTCGAACACCACGGCCTCGGTTCCGCCGGCTTCGGCCAACCGCGCCAACTGGTCGAAGTAGTTTCGCGCGTCGGCATCCACCAGCGGATCGATGGCCACTTGCATCCGTCCGCCACAGATCAGGCCGTCGTCCCAGCCGTAGTCGTCGTCGAGTTGGAACTGTACGATCCGCGCGGCTCCCTCGCCCAGCGTGGCCAGCGCCTGGCGCTTGACGTCGGCCTCGACGCAGCCGCCCCCCAGTGTGCCCGCCTGCGAGCC
>JBGSYQ010000019.1:0-4167 GCA_041750795.1 Pirellulales bacterium
GAAGGTGTTTTCGTCCCCTTCGCCGCCGCCGTAGCTGTGAAATTGAGCGTGCGTGATGTGGGCTCGGTGGCCTTCCAAGGCCTTCATGGTTTCGAGCGTGGTTTCCCAATTGCCGGGCATGCCCAGGTTGTTGCAGTGGATATGGACGGCGTGCGGCAGCTTCAAGTCGTCGACCGCTTTCGCCATCGAGCCGATGATCTGCCGCGGCGAGATATCGAAATGGTCCACGTTGTCGTCGATTCCCGAGACGTTTCCGCCCTGGCGACTCTTCCAGACCTCGACGCCGCCGGGATTCACCAGTTTCGCCCCGTATCCCTTGGCCGAGGACAGCAGCCAGCCGATAAAGGCCTTCAACCGCTCCGGCTGATTCTCCTTGATCGACTGCATCACGAAGTGGTTGTTCCCCATCAGGACATAAAAACCTTTGTCCAGACAGGGCGTGTCCGCAAACTCCTCGTGGGCGTGCCGGGCCGCCAGCGGTGGAATCGCGGCGTCGAACGCCGTGGTGTAGCCCAGGCCCGCGTACTTGTAACCCGTGGCGAACGTGCTGGGCACGCTGCCCATGGTGCCGCTGTGCGTGCTGGCGGTGCGCATCACCGGCGGGGCCACGCGCTTTTCCTCTGGGCGCATCTTGCGGGCCATGTTCACCTTCGGACCGGCAATGTGGCAGTGCATGTCCACCCCGCCCGGCATGACGACCAAACCGGTGGCATCGATCGTCCGCTCGGCGCGCACGTCCGGATCGGACGGAGGCGCGACGATCTTATCACCGGAAATCCATACGTCGCGCACCAGGCCGTCAACGCCGTTGGCCGGATCGTAAACAGTGCCGCCGGCAATTTTGAGGTACGAAGTGGGCATGGTTGTGTCGGAGGAGAAGAAGCACGAGCGACGTGCCGGCTAACCCTAAAAGCGATCCGCAGATTTTACAGAGGAAGATGCCACTGAAGAATAGCTACACCTCGCGCATGAACCGCGATCTCGAATTCCGAAAGCAACATTTCTGCGAAATCTGTGTAATCTGTGGATCGTTCTTATCACCGATCAGCGAGCGGCGTCGGGTGGCACTGGCGTCTCGCCAGTGTGTGTCAAGCACTGGCACGATGCCAGTGCCACCCCGAATTCCAGGGCTAGTGGCGTTGAGTGTCACCCAGTTTTCCACGGTTAGCGGCATCGAGTGGCATCCGGCGCCGCTTCGAATCGTCGGATGCGTTGTTCGATGGCCGAGAGCACGTCAACATCGCTGGGTCGCGTGGTCGCCAGCGCCGGGCGCAGCGGAATCGACACGTCGTCCATGCGATAGACCGTCCCCGGCGTGTGGATGCCGGCGGTGGCCGTGGCGAACGCGACCGCGGCGCCGCGCGTGGTGGCGTTGTCGCGGGAGTTGAGCGTGACGTAGGGAATGGCCATCAACCGCGCGCCAGCCGGCGCGTCGAACGTCGCCATTGGATCGCCGGTGACGATCATGGCCGCGTCGATTTCGCCGCGGGCCAGTTGTTCGGCCGCGGTGGTCTCGCCCGGGTTAAAGCGCGGATAGCCGCGCGACAGGTTGACGCCGAACGGATAGCCGGTTTGCCAGCAGAGCACGTTGTCGGCGCCGGTGACGTTGCCCGCGGCGCGCAGCGGCATGGCCACAAAGCGCGTATGTGCGTTCATGTCGCGAACCAGCGACCAGAGGGCCTCGGTGTTCAGATAGCGGCCCCGTGTCTGGCTCAGGCCGCGGCCGAAGAAAATCGCGCCGAAGCGGGCGCGCTTCATGCGGACCATCAAGTCCTGCCAGGCCACCAGCGGCACGCCCGTTTCGTCTTCGATCCGCCGTGCGTCAAGCTCCGTGTCGTTGGCCAGGGCGCGCAAAGTCCACAGCGCTTCGAAATCCTTGTCCGGCCTGATTTGCAGAAACAGATCGGCCTCGGCGGCGGTCGTGCTCTGCCGCACGTCGATGAGCACGCAGGTGCGATCCTTGCGCCCCTGGGGCACGAACATGCCCTGCGGCTGCAAGCTATAGCGTTCGAAGTGTCGCGGATGGCTGGCGGCCGGATCGCATCCCCAGAAAAGGACAAAGTCGCCGCGGTTGGCCACTTCGCCCAGCGAGCTGGTCACTTCGCCGACGCCTTGAAACGAAACGCCCGTCGGGCCGTGGTCGCTGCTGGTGGTGGTGTCGATGTTGCCGCCGATCCAGTCGGCGATGCAGCAGGCGACGCGCTGCGCCTCGCAGGTCGCTTCCGCCAGGCCATAGACGAGCGGATAGCGTGCCGCGACCAGGATCTCGGCCGCACGCTCGATGCCGTCGGCCAGCGGAGCGGGCTGGCCGTCGATCAGGCAAGCAGGGCGCGGGTCGTCGCGCGGCTCGCGGAACCAGGCCTCGCCCAGCGCGCACGCTCTCTCGGCAGCAACGATTTTCGGTCCCTCGACGCGCAGCGCGATATCGTCGCACGTGCAACCGCAGGCCGTGCAGGTGGCGTCGGCGATCGTTCTCGATGACCCGCTAGCGGCGTTGTCGCGGTGTGCCATGGCAACGATGGATTGTTTAGCCCTCGGCTTTGCCGGGGGATTCTGTGTGTAGGAGAACGACGCTTGCACCCCCCGGCCGGGACGGTCGCGCGCGATGGGTGGTTTGCTCTGGGTGGGACGACGTCGCCGCCTGATCGTAAAGTAGACGAACGCCCTTATTTTCGCAGCCGCGATTGTCGAACGCTAGAGCGCTAAAGCGCGGCCGAGTTCTCGCCTTCGTAGCCGAACTCGCAAGAGTTCAGAGGACGCGCACCGGGCTGAATTCTTGCGAATCCAGCTACGAAGCTCATGGCCGAATTCTCGCCTTCGTAGCTGAACTCGCAAGAGTTCAGAGCATACGCAGCGGGCTGAATTCTTGCGAATCCAGCTACGAAGCTCATGGCTGAATTTTTACGAACCCGGCTCCGGTGCAAGTTCGCTGGGCCGATTGACTGCCCGGCGGCTATAATCCCGGCTGCGTGGCGAGCAAGGTGAGAACCGTCCATCTACTTCGGAGGCACGACCCGTGAGCGAGCGAACCTGGGCCACCTTGGTGCGGCACGAGGGCGAAGCGCCGCGCGAACAAAGCGCCTGTGGCTGGCGCGATCGGCTGCTGGGTCAGGAAGACGCCGAGGGCATCGCCGCCTGGGCCCATGCCGTCGACGTCGACGGCGCTCGCGAACACTATCACCGCCGCTCGGCCGAGCTGTACTACGTGCTCGAAGGCGAAGGCCACGTCATGCTCGACGGCCAGGCCCACGCCGTCCGCAAAGGCTCGATCGTCCACATTCCCCCCGGCGTGATCCACGGCGCCCGCGGCCGCATGCGCGTGCTAGTAATCGGCGTCCCCGACATCGCCGACGACGATCTGTATTTTCCGGAAGACGATGCGTGACGGGGGGGCTGATTTTGGATTCTCGATTTTCGCCTTTGGATCAAAGCGAAAGCGGACGGAGCGCAACGCGCCACTCGCGATGGGCGCCGACCACGGCCCATCGTGGCAACGCTCTACCATTTCCCACGTCACGCCCCCGCGCCCTCGCGATCTGGTTGTTCTGGATTGTCGAAAAAAGCAGGATGCGCCATCTGCTTAACAGAATCAAATCGCGGCGATATCGCAATTGTCAAGTCGCCCGCCCTTCAGGACTTGTAGGACCCTTTCTGACACGATGAGCGATCCGCCTGTTGCAGTCGTGCCAATGTCATCGCGCTGCGCGACTCCACGAATAATCAGCCAATGGAAGTGAGGAAGTTGGCGGCTTGGATGAAGCTCTTCGAGTTCTTCGAATTGTTCAGACGTAGTAATCTTAACGTGTTCAAAACTGCATCCCGAGGCCTTTGCGTTTTCGATGAGCTTCTTCATGCTGTCGGTCACAATGAAACTAGGGAATGCCGTAATCAGATCATCGGCGGGCCAACCATCAAATTCATAATGAACGGCGTGTACGATCGGGGGATGGCTTGACCTGTCCATGACCGTGTCCGGTCCCAGATGGCCGGCAACTTCCGGGTCTAGTTTGTAGAACATGATTCTTCACCACCCCTTTCAACATGCATTAGCCGTACTTGTCGAGGACACGTTTGGTGGAGAGGTGTCGGATGTTGGTGCAGTTGGGGGTTCGGCGTTTCTTCTTCGGCCCCCGTCGGGATTTGCTGAGCAGAGTCAGGTTGGCGTGT
>JBGSYQ010000020.1:0-3512 GCA_041750795.1 Pirellulales bacterium
CGTTCGGCGCGGTGACTCGAGGAGCCGTCGTGGCAGGCGCATCTGAAGGAAGACTCTGGCGAAGGCCGTGGCCTTGCCCCTTGCTCCGACCGATTCTGCTCGACTTGATAGGCTTTCTGGAACAAGTGGTCCGAAAAGCTTCTCTCTTCACCCCGTAAGCCGACTGCGTCAGTAGCCACCCGTGTCCGGTAGGACTATCGCGCAGTATACAGATTTGCAGATGTCTCACAAGCAAAAGTCAGCCACCCCGAGGGAGAGGGGGAGGGGCGATTTTGGATTTTCGATTTTGGATTTTGGAGGAGGGGATTGGCCACCGAGGTCACCGAGGACGCGGAGGATTTTGGATCAAGACACAAGCACACTCACCGTCGTCTTCCTCCAGCCTCCAGGCTGTCGCCTCTGCGACGAAGCGGAAATCGAACCGCAGGGGGCGCAAAGGGACGCAGAGGGACGACGAATCGAGGAGAGGGATTTTTGGATCTCGATCGGAGAGTTGGAGACACAAGGTGCGAAGCGCCAGCGAGGGAGCGTCACCAAAAGCTTTTCAATGAAGTGGCGCGTACGCAAATAAAAGGGCGCGAGAGGAGTTGTGTTTGCGCTGTCAACGTGCCGGCGAGTGGCAGTGGAGGAGCGTTGTGTCTCCCTCGCTGGCGCTTTTTGATGTTGCGCTTTTACTAGCGGCGGATTGGTATTTGAGAAAATGGCGAGACTCCCGACAACGACCAGATCATTGAATTCTCTCCAGCCGAGGAAGGAGCCTCGCCATGGTCATGGTCTCCGATTTTATTCCGGGACTCAAGCGGTGTTTGCGTGGGGCGGGGCTGCGGCCGGTGGTGCAGCAGATGGTGCTGCGGTTGGTGATCGGCTTCTTGTTGCATCGCGGCCGGATGTCGTGCTTGCAGGCCGCCGGTGCAGTGCGTTCGGAAACGCGGCATCGGGCTCAGGTCAGTCGCTTGTTGCGGCGCCCCAGCTTTCGCCGGCTGGACATCAATGGCGTGTTGCGAAAACAGTTGCTCGATGGCGAGTCGAAACGAGGAAGGTTTGTGTTCCTCATCGATGCCACCTTGTGCGGCCAATCGGGGAAGAAGACCGAGAATACCTACAGTACCGGAAATCGTCGACGCCGGCCGCAAAAAGGGCGTCGCTACGGCAAACAGAAACGAGCCCGCAAGAGTTGTCACAGCTTCACCATGGGGCTGTTGATCACCCCTGCGGGGATTCGACTCCCGTGGTCGCGGCCCTACTACACGCGGGAATATTGTCAACGCAAAGGACTCATCCACCGCACAACGGCCGAAGCGGCGGCGGACTTGATCCGCGAGTTGCCGCTGCCGGAAGGGGCGGAAGTGATCGTGATCGGCGATACGGCCTACGACGCCCAGGTCGTCCGCGACGCCTGCGCCGATCGGAGCTATCTCTGGATTTTCCCGTGCAACCCCGAACGCGTCCTGGCGGGCGGCAAGCCGCGCCAGCGCGTGCGTTCGCTCTTGAAGGATTGGTCGTCGTGGCGGTTGCGAACCGTCAGGTTCTGTCCGGGTCAGGGGGCGCTGGTCGATTATCGGCGCCTTTCTCCCTGCCGGGTGGGGCCGAAAGCGAAACCCCGAACGTTCCACGTTCACGAGGAGAGGCGAGACGTCCACTCGGTTGGCGAGACGCGACTCGTCTTTTCGACAGCGAAACCAAAGCTCGCCAAAGCCACCCCCGACGAGGTGAAAATCCTGCTGACGAACGCGACGCGGTTGAGTTTGCACGAGGTAGTCGAGCTGTACTCGCTCCGCTGGCAGATCGAACTGTTCTTCAAGGAACTGAAGTCGACGCTGGGCTTTCATCACTACCAGTTCCGGAACTTCCAGAGCGTCGTCAGTTGGACGGAGGTGGCATTGACCACGTTCTTGTACCTGGAAGCGTACCGCGCCGAGCAGTTGGCTCGTCGCCGTCTGACCGACCGTGAGAAGCAATGGTGGCGTCATCAACGAACGCACGGACTATGCCAAGCCATCGGTTCGGCCAGCCAACAAGCCGAAATCGGATACCTGGCCCAACGCCTGGAAACCCCCGGCGGCGTCGCCAAACTGAAACGACTCATCCGCAACAGCTTCCCCAAGGAATACCGCACACCAACATGATCCACAGCTAAAATAGCGCAACATCAAAACTCGCGCTTCGGGCTAGTGTGTTTGGGCTCTGGGGTGATTGGTCCACCGAGGGCAGCGAGGACGCGGAGGGGGATCTTGGATCGTGGATCAAGAAGCAAGCACTCGCTCCGTCATCTTCCTCCAGCCTCCAGCCTCTGCGCCGCAGGTCAGCGACGAAGAGGCTATACTCTCATGCGGCCATTATTTTGACAGGCGCGTGCCAGGCGATACGATGGCCGCATCCGCTGCGGCGCACCTTGCGCCTCTGAGAGCGCGGGGCAGAGCGACCCGGAGGACGGTTCGTGGACAGTACGAAAGGATTGCGTCCCCGTTAATTATCCCCGCGGCTGCC
The DNA here is from genome assembly GCA_041750795.1 of Pirellulales bacterium. Lineage (GTDB taxonomy): Bacteria > Planctomycetota > Planctomycetia > Pirellulales > PALSA-1355 > JTS-RE94. The sequence goes on from JBGSYQ010000020.1 coordinate 2,488, forward strand.
CCCCGGAAGAGAACAAGTACATTGTCCCCTTTTCTGCCCCAATTTCGCGATAGTGCGGCCGAGCGGGAATCATCCGAACTGGAATACCGCTGATAAGAACGTCTTGCGGTTTGACCCATGGTGGGATCTGTCACCGCGGCCGGACGCGCCGGTTCTGTCGACGTTTAACCAACCAACAGGAATATTGAGGTGATACCATGATGACGCAAGAGCATCGGCAGGATAGCAATCAAGGGTCAGAAATAGCGCGGCATTCGTTGCAGTATCGCTTGCGGTTCTTAATGGGCGTCATCGCACTTGTTGCGATCAATTGTGGGATGGTGGTTGTCGCTTCCCGACAGGTGCCGATACCGTGGTTATTCGTACTTTTTGGCACCGGACTAGCGTCGATTGCTGTCGTTTTGATGTCTGCAGCGCGAGCCATAACCGCTCGAGGCGTCGGTCTTGGATTCGCTGCCGGCCTGATCGCAATCACGATTGCGATTGCCATTAGAGGCTACACGCCGATTCTTTTACTCACCGGCGGCCCAAAGCCGGAGAACGAAATCCACGCGTTTGCAACAACGGTATTGGGAGCCGGGCTTATCGCTGCCGGATTCGCACTAATAGTTGGAATCGCGTTCGGTATTGTGAAAGCGTTTATAAACGGACATCGCGCGTCCGGCATAGTGGCAGCAGCATTAGCAGTGTGGTGGCTTATTCTGTGGGAAGTGGCGATCTCCGTCCGAACAATTGGGCCAATGGGTCCGGGTCATAGTGTCTCGTTTCCATACGAGAGAATCGAGCGCTGAACCTCCGGCCGTGGCGGTCGATTGGGCCAGCGAATCGCCAAGCGCCTGGGCATCGAGTCCTCCCTCCGCCCCCGCGGCCGCCCCAAGAAGGGAAAAAAGTAGAATGTCCTGCTCTGTAGAAAACCTGTCGTCTGAGGATCATGATGTTGAGGGTGATCGCTCGTAGGAGGATCTCTCGGCACTGGCTCCAATAGTGTCGGGCGCGGAGCGCGGAGCCTAGCAGGCGTTTGAGCA
>JBGSYQ010000021.1:0-2026 GCA_041750795.1 Pirellulales bacterium
CGGCGCAGGCGGCGGCCACGCGGTCGATGGCGCCCCACACGCTTTCGTGATCGGGTTGACCCAGCACGCCCAGCGCTTGCGACAAATCGGCCGGTCCGATGAACAGCAGGTCGACGCCGTCGATGGCGGCGATGGCTTCCACGTCGTCCAACGCGCCAAGTGTCTCGATCTGGATGGCGGTGAAGTGATCGCGGTTGGCGTCTTCGGCCAACTGAATTTGCGATTTGTGCGTATAGAGCGCGTCGGCCCCTTGGGTGTTGAGTCCGCGCAAACCGCGCGGGGCAAACTTGGCCCAGCGCAAAAACTGCTCGGCCTCGGCTGCCGAGTTGACCTGAGCTGCCATCACGCCATCGGCCCCCGATTCGAGCGCCTGCGTGACGGTGGCGTAGTTGGTCACCGGCAAGCGGACGAAGCTTCCCAGCCCGCACGCACGGCCTGCCAGCACGCCGAGGGAAATCTGCTCGGTGGACAGCCCGGCGTGCTCGGCGTCGAGCCAAAAGCCGTGGTACCCGCCTGCCAGCCCAAACAACTGGATTGACACCGGGTGCAACATGCGCCCGCTGCAAAATACGCGAATCAGTTGGCCGGAGGCCAACAGCTCGTGGAAAAAACCGGCCATAAGAGTCCCCGAGGAACAGGCGCTAGGACAGGGCGTAAATTCCGCAAAGCCTAGAAGTTAGAGCTTGTTTTCGGAGCCGTCAACCAGGCGGCGCCGCGGCGGACGGGCCAATGCGAGGGCCTTTTCCGCAAAAAAGTCAACAACCGGCGCGAACCTGCCGGTCGATAGGGTGTCTTAGTGTTCGTTCGCGGGATTTCGCCGGCGGGACCGTCCCGGTTTCGCTTGACGAGCTTGCCGAACCATGCGAGTGTATCCATAGGCGGTGGCAATCGGTGGATTGCTACCACCGTGTTTTTTTTGCGTGGACGAATTCTTTTTCTCCAAAAGCGCGCAGCGTAGGGAGTTTCCCATGCGTACGGACATCACCAGCTTCGTCACGAATTGCACCGTCTTTGGTTTCGGCCAAGACCGCGCCGTGGCTACGCAGGTCGAGGGTACGTGCGCCCATGCTGCGCAGCATCTCAATCTGTGGCATGCCAGCAAACGTACCCGCTGGTCGTCGCGCTCGTATAAGCGCGCCGACTTGGCGGTGATGGCTGGCGCGGTCCTGTTGGTGCAGGCGATGTGCCTGGCCATTACGGGGCCGGGACGGCAGCCGGTGCGACGCGTGTCGCCCGTGCTCGTCGTGGCCTGAAGCGAAGCCGCAAGCTTCACGCTTCAGTAAGCCAGACGAAACCGTCATTCCGGCCGGGACGCGGATGAGCCCCCTGGGGCTTGGCCGCACGTGGTTCCGGGGTCTTACATGCCACGCGACTGGTGTCCTTCACCGGTTGCTTTTTTGGGGAGAGAGTCATGGGATATCAGCAAGCCACCATCGAATCGAGCGAGTACAGCGAGTCGAGCGAGTACAGCCTGGTCGTCGCATCGCAGGCCGGCGACCGGGAAGCCTTTGGCCAGTTGGCCGAGCGGTACGAGCGCGCCGTTTATGCGACGGCCTACCGACGGCTGAACAACCACGCCGAAGCGCAGGAAGTCTGCCAGGAAGTGCTCGTTCGCGCGATGCAGAAGATTTCGCAGCTTCGCGAGCCCGAGGCGTTTGGCGGCTGGTTGCAGGCCGTGACCAATCGGATGGCGATCAACCGCGCCGTGCGGAAGCGGTCGGCCACGCCGAGCGACCCGGAAATGCTGGCGGCAACCTGCGTGGATGCGGAGACTCCGCTCACGACCGCGTTGACTCGCGAGCGTGCGTCGCAGGTGCGCGCCGGTCTGGGACGACTGGGCGAGCTCGATCGCGACACGCTGGTCGCGTTTTACGTGCAAGGGCAGTCGCTGGTGGAAATGAGCGCAGAGTTTCGCTCGCCCGTCGGCACGATCAAGCGCCGGCTGCACGTGGCACGCAAGCGTTTGGCCAAGGAGTTGGAAGAGCTTGTCGCCGTCTGATACGGCGCCCCGGCGCCGGCAATCGCC
>JBGSYQ010000022.1:0-2419 GCA_041750795.1 Pirellulales bacterium
GTCGACCAGGGCGCCGGCCAGCAACAGATCCTCGTCGGTCACGCGGCCGTCGGTCCCGGCACATACGATGTCGACGCGCGGACACGCTGCCAACGCCGCTACCAGCGCCGAGATATTGGCAAACGCGCCGACCAGCACCGATGCGGCCGTGCGGCAGTGCAACAGCGCCTTGGTGCCGTTCGTGGTGGTGAGCACCACCGTCTTGCCCGCCACGCGCTGGGGCGTGTACTCCGCCGGCGAGTTGCCCAGATCGAAGCCTTCGATCGGCAGTCCGCCCCGTTCGCCGCCGAGCACGGTTTCCTCGCGGGGCAGATTCTCTTCCTCGCGGGCCGGGCCGGCCGCGGCCGCTTTCGCCTCGTCGATCGACAGGCAAGGCACTACCGCCCGCGCTCCGGCCGCCAATGCAGTGACGATGGTGGTCGTCGCCCGCAGCACGTCGATCACCACCGCCGTGCTGCCCACCAGATCGTCCGCCTGCACGTGCGCGGGCACCGAATGAACGTTGAGCAGCCGCAAGCGAGTTTCCTTCTGTTGGAGCTCAGGCGTTCGCCCGCGGAATTCGGACGCATTCATAGCTAAACTCGCAAGAGCTCAGCCGCCCTACCCGTCGTAGCTGGACTCGCAAGAGTTCAGCCGCCTTACGATTCTGTCGTAGCTGGACTCGCAAGAGCTCAGCCGCCCTACCCGTCGTAGCTGGACTCGCAAGAGTTCAGCCGCCTTACGATTCTGCGGGCTGAATTCTTGCGAATCCAGCTACCGCTTGCGAATCCAGCAACGGAAACGGACTGCCTGACGGCCGTACTCCAACCAACTCACTCGGGCAACTGGAAATCGGCGATGAACAACTGGCTCGAATGATCTTCCGTGCGATTGCTGGTCCACATCAATTGCTTGCCGTCGGGCGAGAACACCGGCAATACGTCGGCCGTGGGATGGTCGGTGATCCGTGTGATGGGGCCGGGCGCGATCACGCCGTCTTTCTCGCCGTATTTCATCAGCCAAAGGTCATAGTTCGGGCGCGCTTTCGGATCCGAGTGATCCGCGCCGGTCCAGATGATGTACGGCTCGGTCGGGTGCCAATACGGCGCCCAGTTGACGCCCACGTTGTCCGTCAGCGCCACGTCGTGCTGGCCGTCGAGGCTGATGGCGTGAATCTGCAGGAACTCCGGTTTCTTGCGATCGGTGCGATAGATCACCCACTTGCCGTCGGGCGAAATGAACGGCCCGCCATCGTAGCCCGGCTGGTTGGTCAACTGCCGCAGGCCGCTGCCGTCGGCGTTCATCACGTACAAGTCGGGGTCGCCGTCGCGGTCGCTGCAAAAGGCGATCAACTTGCCGTCGGGCGAATAGGCCCCCTCGGCGTCATAGCCGTGGGCCGTGGTGAGTTGCTTCAAATGCTTGCCGTCCAAGTCCGCTTCGAAGATATCGCAATATGGATCGAAGTCCCACGAATAGCGGCGCCGCGCGCCGCTGCGCCGGTCTTCGGCCTGCTGGCGACGCTCCTTCTCCTCGGTTTCCGATAGCTGCGGGTCCAAGTGACTGGAAGCATAAATCAGCCGCTTGCCGTCCGGCGAAAAGTACGCGCACGTGGTGCGCCCCCGCCCGGTGCTGATTAACTGCGGATCGCCACCGGCCAGCGGCTGCTTGTAGATCTGATAAAACGGATAGTCCTGGGGCACGGCCTGATAGATGATCGTCTTGCCGTCGGGCGAAAAATAGCCTTCGCCCGCTTTCACGAAGCCGGACGTCAGTTGCCGGACGTTCGACAGATACTTGCTCTCGATCGACTCGGCGGCTTCCTGACTTCGTACGGTCGAGCTTGCCAGCAACATCCAACAGAGCATCCCCAGCGAGCAGGCGCGGTTCATGACGGCTCCCATGAAAGCAGATCCACTAAAGCGGGCCCATAAAAGCAGGCAAGGCGGCGAGATTCAGAGTCCATGTCCCGCATCCACGCGAAGAAGCGGCGGCGGACGCGCGATTTGCGGCGGGCGACGACCCCGCTATTATATCAAGCGCCCCAGCGGCCGGCGACCGTCAGTAATCTGGGCATTCGCGCCATCACGAGTCCATCGACCCATGAAAATCTACACCAAAACCGGCGATGCGGGCGACACCGGGCTGTTTGGCGGGCCGCGCGTTCGCAAGACGGCGCCGCGGATCGAAGCCTATGGCACGGTCGACGAGCTCAACGGCGTGTTGGGCATCGCCCGCACACACTCGCTCGAGCCCGAGCTCGACGCGCTGCTGCGGAGGATCCAGAACGAACTGTTCGAGATCGGCGCGCAACTGGCCACGCCCGACCCGGCCGCGCATGGCACGGCCACGATCGGCGCGACCCACATCTGCGCGTTGGAGACAGCCATCGACCGCTTTGAGGCAGTGCAGCGTGCCTTCCACGCCAAATAAGTACACGCGG
>JBGSYQ010000023.1:0-9690 GCA_041750795.1 Pirellulales bacterium
CCGTGAGCTTGGCTGTTGCAGTTGGTATCGCGTTTGGCACTACGAACATCCAACTGCAGGCGACCCTTTCGCAACTGCGTTGGGAGCCTACCTGTCGCTCACTCACGAAGGTGTGTACACAATCGTTGCTTTGACGACGTGGGGCTCTGGCGAAAGATCGCTAATTACCTCTGACTAAACTCTCGACCTCTTGCTCTAGTGAAAAAGAATATGAGACAATGGTGAACCAAGTTATGCTGCCTATTTCGCTTTATTCAATGCTGTCCATTGCGACCATGGCGATCGCGAATGGACAAGATGCCCCCCCAGCTTCGGCGGTGGATGGCGAATCGGGGTCGGACGTGCAATCGACGAGTATGATATCGGCCGTTGAGCGAGCGATCGTCGAGCAAACCAACGAGTTTCGCAAGTCGAATCAGTTGGACGCCGTGCGGCGTGATGAACACTTGATGCAAGCCGCTAAAAAATTTGCAGAGTTCATGGCGCGAACGGGTAAGTACGGCCATCGAGCAAACGGCATGACACCTGCCCAGCGTGCGGAGGCGGCAGGCTATGACTACTGCGTCGTCCGTGAGAACATCGCTTATCGCATGAACACCGGCGACGTCACGGCCGACAGCCTGGTCGACGTATTTGTCCAGGGTTGGATCGAATCCCCACCGCATCGCGAAAACATGCTCGCCGACTATATCACCCACACGGGCGTCGCAGTCGCGACGACGGATGATACCACGTACTATGCAGTGCAAATGTTTGGTCGGCCCAAGGCAGCCGCATTCCGCTTAAAGCTGAAAAACGAGACCGGTGATACGAAAACGATTGTCTTTCGTGCGAACGATCAGCGGGACGAAGTTGAATTGCAGCCCCGCATGATTCTCACAATGACACGATGCTTTCCCACGAAGGTGTCGGTCGCTGGTAGCGAGGCGTGCACGCAGATTGACTCCTCAGCATCCTTGAATGTCACGGCCGATGGACTGGTCCAACCCGGTGACTGAACCTCCTTTCCACATTCGACCTCGATCCAAGGAATCTCACCAAGTCCTTAGAAAGACTGATTGCTAGATTTGCCGACGAGGCTGCTTTTCAAACTGCGCTTCGAGAAAATCCCGGACGCCTTTATCGGCCTATTCGCCGGCGAAAACCTGGGCAAGCAGCTCGTGCGGATTTATTGACACCCAGCAGGCGCCGGCGCCTACCTGCCAACGCTCTCTAGCTGCCCTAGGGCGTATCGTCATGGGGTGTTACAACCAACTAGCCGATGTGGCCTTCAACTCTGTGATTTGTGCGCGTTCCTTCTAGTATGCGGTTGCATCGGTCTCCGCGAGTTCGCCCCGCCGCGAAGCCGCACACTCCGAGTTCTGCTTTATCAAATTGTGGGCAAATGTGCAGCCAGCCTAGGCTGCCTGATCTTATCACCGAGCGACAGGAAGTCCTGCAGGAAGCCAATCGAGGATATCGGCTGGCGGAGCCGAGGACGGAAGCACACGCTGATGGTCTGGAGCCGCCGCCATGTACACCAGCTTCGAGAACTTCGGCGTCAAGAACTTAGCCGCCAAGCAGCTCTCATCCGGTACATGCAAGGAATACCGGGGCACGGTAGCTAAATCTTGTTATCGCCGGAGCGCTTAACAGGATGGGGGAGCGCGTTGCGATCGATTGACGCATGCATTTCCACTGGCGGCACTAACGTTTTTGACCTCTTTCTTGTCGACCTCGCTATCACAGTTTCGATTCGGCTTGCAATAATTCTTGGGCAATTCTGCACCTGCGGAGTTGTGAGTAACCAATGACGATTTCGACCTAAATCCTGACGGAGCCTGTGATGGACAATGCCAGCCGGCCACTACCTTATGCCGATGACGTCGAAACTATCCCGGAAGATGAGGCGGATGACATCCAGCGGATAGTCCGAGCACTGGAATTGCTTCTCAGGCGGAGCCAGGCGAAGAGCGGCCAGTTTCGCGCGGATGTGCATGTCAAAACGCATGGCTATGTCCAAGGGGAATTACGGGTACTGCCGAATCTGCCCGACGAACTTGGGCAGGGACTTTTTGAGCATGCCGGCGTCTATCCAGCGGTGGTTCGGTTTTCCAACGCGGCCAGCAAATCCCAGGCAGATGCGATCCCGGACGGTCGCGGAATGGCGATCAAGGTGCTGGAAGTAGATGGAGAACAGGTATTGGTCGACGAGCAGAAAGGCCCGACACAAGATTTCGTGATGATCAACCACCCGGTGTTTTTCGCGCGGAATGTTAAAGACTATGTGCGTTTGGAGAAAGTTCTCGTGGAAGCCGACGATAGCTCGGCCGCAACGTTGCAGGCGGCCCTTACCGGTGGCGACTGGAACCCACTTCATTGGCATTGGCGCGAGCTGCTGACCGTCGCACGAATCGCGGGACATCTGCCGGCGCACCCAGCGAGCAACACGTACTTCAGCATGGCTCCGATTCGGTTCGGAAACTATGTGGCCAAATACCGGGCGAAGCCGGCTGGGGACCGAAACGACTCGTACCTGGATTTGATCAAGCGATTGGGATCCGAGGCCGACGCGATGCGCTTGGCACTCGAAGAAACGCTGCGAACACAGGAAGTACTTTTTAAGTTCCAGGTCCAACTGCGCACGTCGGAGCGAACGATGCCTGTCGAAGACGCCAGAGTGGAGTGGCCGGAGAGTGAATCGCCATATCGAACGGTAGCCCACCTTCTACTTGCGCGCCAGGAGATCGAACTGCTGCGGCAGCAAGATGCCTACAGAAACCTCTCGTTCAACGTTTGGCATGCGCTCGCCGCACATCGGCCCTTAGGAGGCATCAATCGCGTCCGCCGATGGGCCTACCCACTTTCTTCCGCTTGGCGTCATCAGCAAGTAGGAGTGAAGCTAGCAGACCCGTGAGTCAGCCTGTCAAATCTTGAGGGTGCTTTATCGTGATCAACTTAACAATCGTCCCGCCACCGTATTGGGCATGTATCGCCCGCTTCGTGTAGGGTAGCGAAAACCGTAGTCAAGCTGACGACGCTTGGCAGCTTGTGAAGGCCTCCGTTCGTGACCAATGACGAACCGACCTGGGTCAATTGGAAAACTCGCGAAAGCGTCTGTACCCTCGGCACTATACTGAACCCTTAAAACTAATTGATATCGTCATTCTCGCAGACCACTGGTGAATCCGATGCCGGGACAACTTGCACTCGCTTGCACTAAGCGGATCGAATTCAATGAAAACCATGCACTTGACGCGTCTGGTATGATTCAGTCGCGCGTTGAACGGCAAGGACTTACGTCAATTATTCTGCGGTGATCACCTAGCTGGGGGTCAAGAGGTCGCAGGTTCAAATCCTGTCGCCCCGATTTAAATCTGCGAAAGCTCGTCGCCATGAACCGTGGCGTGCCCTTTCTGGTTTGGCACGAACGATTTGCGGTTGATTTGCCGAGCCGATAAGACCTGCTTCAAACGAGCCAAGCGGATCCAGATCGCTAGCAAAGTGATCTGCCACAAATCGTTGTCGCCCTAAAAGTTACAGAGTTCAAATCCCATCGCCAGTCTCGCGACGACTGGTGCTAGAGATCGGTGGTCTCGTGCTTCGTACACGTTAGCCCTACGGCTTCGACTCGCCCCCGAAATTGCCCGGCAGTGTGGAACGTTCCCGTGCGGCTGCTTTATTCTGAGCGATCAACTGAATCGCGCCGCTCTTTCCATTGCTACCAACTTGTCGGAGAATCGCGAGCGATGACTTCTACCTGAGGAGCATGCCGGGAAGAAAGCACAGGTTTCGGAGCCGGCTAATGGTCACTGAGAAGCTCGCGCAGATCGACCGGTATCTCGCCCGTCGGGGGATCAATCTGATCATCGAGCATCGGCCGCCGGTCGATCCGGCCGAACTTGTCGCCGCCGAGCGCACGCTGGGCCACGAATTGCCCGGCGATCTGCGAAACTTGTACGCGCGGTTCACGAACGGCTTCGAGCTGTTTTGGGAGGATTGCCGGTCGCCCAACGATTTTGATTTCGCCCGTTTCCGCGTGCCGGAACTGAAATGGTTCGTGGAACGCACGATCCAGTTCCGCGACGAAGCGAGCGAGGAGTACCAGGCCGCCGGTAATTACTTTGAGCGCGTGGAGGAAGCACGAGCCATCCTGCGGCGCATGTTGAGCTGGGGCGTTCTTTGGGATACCGGCGGGGACGGCAACTTGGTCTGCATTGACTTCGAAACCGGCCAGGTGCTCTTCCATGAGCGCGAATGGTCTTTCTACGAATCGTATGTCAACGGCAGTTTGATCGCGGCGAGCCTGAACGCATTGATCGACGAGTGGGGCGACGTTTGCTTCCTTAACTTCCCCGGCTGTCCGGGAGATTGCCCGGCCCACGGCGAGTCAGCGGTCCCTGAATACGGCCGGCAGCAGTACAACATTTCCCGCGGTTCGTAGCAATCGTGCGTGAGCCCGCCCCCTCGGCAAGCATTTGCGCATCGGTTTCGTCGACACAGTGTCAAGCGGTCGCCGGGTGTCGCGCAGTATCAGGTCCGTCGTCTCAGGACGTTGGTTGGTACGCCAGCCACTCACCACTGAACCGACTTGCTAGCGGTGATCGCGCGTAACTTCTTGGGCGGCAGCAAGTACCGTTGCGGGCCAGCCCTGGACGCCCGCTAGAATAAGTTCTAACCGCGTCCAGTTGTCCCGACAGGAGCTACGACGATTGGTAGCTCGACTTCGACCAAGTTGCTAACCGACTGATAGCGCCACTGAGCCGCCCAGTAGAACTCGGCCGCAGCATCGGCGAACGCCCGATCCTGCTCGATCGTAACGCCCCGCGCATGGAGCAGGCTGAGTGGACCGTCAGCAAGGGAATCGCCTTGCATCAGTCAAGAGGCCGGGGGCGATGCCGTCACCGGCGCGCCAGCCGCGGACAATTCGTTGGGGACGATCCAGAAAAAACTCTCCGATGACGACCGATGCGATCGCGACGGAGCTGCTCAACGGCATCTCGACGAGTCGTCTGCCGCCCACGCTGTGAAGGAAGTTGTCGGGAAACGTCTTTACCCGTCGACGGGATGCGGTAAATTGGTTTCGTTCAAGGTTTGGCAGACGCCCAGATTCCATTCGCCTGGCAAAGGAGTGCAATCTCATGGCAAGTTCGGCGACAAGGGTTCTACCCAGTGGACGATTGTCACTGAGAGACCGGCTCTCCCGGTTGACGTTTTCCGAGGCTTGCGCATTGCTCGGCCCCGAGGGGCGGCAGTTGATCCAGCGGCATGCGAACACCTGGGAATTCAAACTGCAAGAGGACGTCCTGCTGCAGCCGGACTTGTTTCGCCTGCGGTTCCCGTACGATCCAATTGACGGCGCACCCCCGGTGGTTACGATCACGTTGATGGCCGAGGCGCGCAATCGGCTTCATTTCCGCTGCGACCGCTGCCGGCGCGCGTGCAAGCACGTCGGCGCGGCTTTTTCGCTGATCCTGGAGGAAAAACTGGCACTGGGGCTAGCGGCGCCGCCGAAACCTCGCAAACCGATCGAGAGCCTGGGCGAAGACGCGCTGTTGGAACGCGCCCTGGCCGAACGCGCCGAGCGGGCGCGGACCGAGAAGATGGCGGTCAAAGCGCTGGATCCCACGCGCCCATGGTCCGATTATCTGGTCACCAACCGGCTCAGCGGCAAGTCGTATCGAGTGGCTTTGCGCTGCAGCCAACCCGGCGATTCCTATTGCTCCTGTCCTGACTTTCGCACGAACACTCTGGGCACGTGCAAACACGTACTGCACGTGCTGGCCAAAGCCAAGCGCCGTTTTACGCCACGCCAGCTCGGCCGCCCCTTCCGCCCGCAAGGCCTGGCGTTGCACTTGCAATATGCCGGCGAGGTGTCGCTGCGACTATTGGCGCCCGAGTCGATCGGCGCGGACGCGGCCAAGATTATCCGCCCGCTGCGCGACGGCCCCATCGAGGATCTGCGCGATATGCTCAAGCGCGTGTCGCAGTTGCAGAGGTTGGGATACGACCTGACGATCTATCCTGACGCCGAGGAGTTCATTCACCAAAGGACGTTGCAGGAGCGTCTCAAGGCCGCAGTCGCTGAAATTCGTCCAGATCCCGCGACGCATCCGCTGCGAACCACGCTGCTCAAGCTACCTCTGCTGCCCTACCAATTGGACGGCATCGCCTTCGCGGCCGGAGCGGGCCGCGCGATTCTGGCCGACGACATGGGACTTGGCAAAACCATGCAGGGCGTGGGCACGGCCGAGTTGTTGGCGCGCGAGGTGGACATCCGCAGGGTGTTGATCGTCTGCCCTGCGTCGCTCAAGTCGCAATGGCGAAGCGAGATTCAGCGCTTCTGCGACCGCGACGTGCAGCTCATCCACGGCGCGGCCGCCGAACGGCAGTCACAGTACGGCAACGATTGCTTCTTTACCGTGTGCAACTATGAGCAAGTGCTGCGCGATATCCTGGCCATCGAACGCACTCCCTGGGACCTGATCGTCCTCGACGAGGGCCAGCGGATCAAGAACTGGGAATCGAAGACCAGCCGCGTCATCAAGAGCCTGCGCTCGCGGTTCGCGCTGGTGCTCACGGGTACGCCGCTGGAAAACCGCCTCGACGATTTGTATTCGATCGTACAGTTCGTCGACGATCGCCGGCTGGGTCCGGGGTTCCGGTTCTTCAACAAGCACCGCGTCGTCGACGAGAAGGGAAAAGTCCTCGGTTACAAGAATCTCGGCGACCTGCGCGAATCGCTCAAGCCGGTTCTGCTGCGCCGCACGCGCGAGAGCGTCCGCATCGAGCTGCCCGAGCGGACCACCGAGTTCGTGCGCATTGCCCCCAGCGACGAGCAGGTTGTCATGCACCGTTCGCACATGCAGATTGTGGCCACGATCGTCGCCAAGAAGTTCATCAGCGAGATGGACCTGTTGCGACTGCAACTGTTCGAGTCGTTGTTCGAGGAAGAGGGCCGCAAGGTCGTGCTGTTCTCCGAGTGGACCACGATGCTGAACTTGATCGAGCCGCTGTTGCGCAAACGAAAGCTCGACTACGTCCGGCTCGATGGCAGCGTGCCGCAAAAGAAGCGGCAGGAATTGGTGCATCGATTTCAAACCGATGCCGACTGCCGCCTGTTTCTGACCACGAATGCCGGCTCAACCGGACTGAATCTGCAGGCCGCCAACACGGTGGTCAACGTCGACTTGCCTTGGAACCCCGCGGTGCTCGAACAGCGGATCGCACGGGCCCATCGCATGGGCCAACGCCAGGGCGTGCAGGTGTTCGTGTTGGTGACCGAGGGCACGATCGAAGAGAGTCTGCTGGCGACGATCGCCGCCAAGAAAGACCTGGCGCTGGCCGCGCTGGACGTCGAGTCCGACGTGGATGCCGTTGACGTGGCCAGCGGAATGCAGGAATTGAAGGGCCGCTTGGAAGTGTTGCTGGGCGCGCGCTGCGAGGCGCCGCGGGACGAGTCCGTTCGTCGCCACGAGAAGGAAACCGCCCTGCAGTTTGCAGAGTCGCACCGGGATCGCGTGGCCGCCGCTGGCGGCGAACTGCTGGGAGCAGCGTTCAAACTACTCGGCGAGCTCGTCGAACAGTCCCCCACGTCGTCACCACCACCGGAGTTGGTCACCAAGCTGCGCGATCGACTGGGCGCCTGCGCCGACGAAGACCACGATGGCAAGCCGCGCCTCACCATCACGCTGCCCGATCGCAGTGGACTGGACCAATTGGCGCAAACCCTGGCGCGGCTGTTAGTCGCCACCCCGGCCCCGACAGAATCGGCCGGATCGGCCGTCATCACGTGAGCGGAATGGCTGAGTTGGGGCAACAGTCGCACCCGGTTTCTCGGACGACCAGACGAACTTCGCTCATGTCGTTCTCCAGGTGGCGAGGACTTGCTCGACGCGTTCGGCCACCTGGCGGCGGGCGGCGGCGCGGCTCCGTTTTTTGGCGAGCAAAGCGTCGTAGTCCGTCTCGATGTGCCGGATGTGGGCCGCAACCGCCAGGCGAATCGCACGTTCGTCCAACTCCTTGGCCGCGGCCGAGCGACCGACGCGCCCGCTGTACTTGCGACAGGCGTGCTGGGCGATGGCCACTTCGCGTCCGCGCGGACACCCGGGAAACATCGCGCGGACGCTTTGTGCGAATTGTTCTACGAAGCGCTGGTCCACCTCCTCCCGCCGTGCGACCTCGCGCTGGCGCCTGCGCTTGCGGGCATCGTCGTCCGCCAGGCACTCGACTTTCGCCTGGGCCAGGGCCTCCCCTTCCACCAGCAACCCTTGGCGCTCGTAACGTCGTCGCGCGCGGCTGAACTTCAGCACCACGGCACAAAGTTGCGTGTGCTTCCGCGCGCGCCGCGTCAACGCGGCGTCCCCCGACGGCAGAAACGTCAGATGGTCCAGGTCGGCACATGCCAGGCACAGCGCGCCGCGACCGCCGGCCAGGAGGATCCACGCACCGTGACCAATCTGTCGTCGGCACTTCCCGCAGACGGAGTCGCGGTGCGAGATGAACACCTTCAGATCGACGCGCCCTTCAGCAGGTGACGCGCTTGCGCCGGCGGCGGATTCCAGGGAGCGACTCATCACGTTCGGCAGATGACGAGGCAACCAGCAGACTTGGAGATTCGGCTACTCATAGCTACTTATAGCAAATCCGACGCGCCGAGGCCACACTTGAAATCAGGCCACTTTCATCAACTCGTGCCGCGCATTCGATTACCCCCCGGCCAGCGCCCCAATGATCAGCAAGGGCTCGGCGCCGGTTGCCACGGCGGCCGGCAGCGGCGCGTCGGGCGATTCGTGCGAGAGATCCTGTTCGCAGGCGAAAAACCGCAGGAACGCGCGCCGCTGGTGCGTGGCGTGATCGCGAATCGTCCCTTGCAGCACGGGGTAGCGCGCTTCCAGCGCATCGAGCACCAAGCGCAGCGACGCGTGCCCGTCAACCTCAAGCTGCACTTCACCGTTGACGCGCGCCAAAAGCCGCAGATGCGCCGGGAGTTCGACTCGTATCATGAAAGGACCTGCACCTCGACGGACATCACCGCCGGCAAATCGCGGACGATGGGAGTCCAATGGTCGCCGGCGTCGCGCGACGCGTAGACCTGCCCGCCGGTCGTACCGAAGTAAATGCCGCACGGGTCGAGCGAATCGACCGTCATCGCGTTGCGCAGCACGTTGACGTAACAGTCGCTTTGGGGCAGGCCGTTGGTAAGCGCCTCCCACTCGTTGCCGCCGGTGCGGCTGCGAAACACGCGCAACTTTCCCTCGGGCGGGAAGTGCTCGGAGTCGCTCTTGATCGGCACCACATAAATCGTTTCCGGCTCGTGCGCGTGTACGTCGATCGGAAAACCGAAATCGGTCGGCAGATTGCCGCTGATCTTCTGCCACTCCTCACCGGCATCGTCCGTCCGCATGACGTTCCAGTGCAATTGCATGAACAGCACGCTCGGTCGCGACGGATGCATCGCGATGCGGTGAACGCAATAGCCGACCTCGGTATTCGGATCAGGCAGATATTGAGACTTCAATCCGCGATTGATCGGCTTCCAGGTTTGACCGGCATCGTCAGACCGGAACGCACCCGCTGCGGAGATTGCGATGAAAATGCGTTGAGGATTGCTCGGGTCTAGGATAATTGTGTGCAGCCCCATTCCGCCGGCACCGGGCTGCCATTTGGCTCCCTGTTGTTCGCGCAGTTCAGCGAGTTCCTGCCAACTCT
>JBGSYQ010000024.1:0-3872 GCA_041750795.1 Pirellulales bacterium
TCGATCTCGACCAGCGTGCCGCGGGCCAGCTTGCGCAGCGCTCGATATTGCAGCCGCGCCTCTTGCGCGCCGGCCGTGCCAGGCGCCACGATCGCCATCCGCTGTTGCGCTTCGTTCTTGCTTAACCAGTCGACCATCTCACCCGCAGGAGGCTGCAGGTCTCCCGACACGATGGCCCAATAGGTCTTCTCGACGTTGCGTGTGCGAAACTGCTCCGTCAAGCGGGCCGCCGCTTTCGACGTGCGTGCCAGGAGCACCACGCCGGAGGTCCCCGCGTCCAAGCGACTCATGATTCCCAGGTAAACGCCGCCCGGCTTGTGATGCTTGTGTTTGATATACTGGCGGGTCATGCTGACGACGCTGGACACGTCGGCCGCCACGCCCATCGTGGGCAATCCCGCTGGCTTGTTGACGGCCAGCAGGTGATTGTCTTCGTACAGCAGGTGCAGGCGAAAGCGCGACATCGGTGGCGGTGCCAGAGATAAAATATGTCACGGGAGCGCGCCAGCGGCGACCACGACTGCCCCCAAAGGCACGTATCGTAACAGTTCGACGCCCGCCCGAAAGCGGCGCAAACACAAGCGGGGCGACCGCATCGCCAACGATTCATGGTCAGGGAACACGACATGGACGCTGAAACCACGCACGATCGACCAAGGCTGATTCTGGCCAGCGGATCGCCCCAGCGGCGGCTGCTCTTGGCCGATACCGGCTACGCGTTCGAGGTGGTGTTGCCCGGACCCCATGCGGAGTGTGGCATCTGCAGCAAGGAGACGCCGCCCGAACTGGTCGCACGTCTGGCCCGCCAAAAAGCCGCCGACGTCGCCGCGACGTTGCCACCAGATCAAGCGGCCGGTGCGATCATCGTGGCCTGCGACACCGTTGCCGAATGCGCCGGCCAAATTCTCGGCAAACCCAAAAATCGGGCGCACGCCCGCGAAATGCTGGAATTGCAATCGGGCCGCCAGCAGCACGTCTATAGCGGACTGTGCCTGTGGCCCACCGATGGACGCAGGCCGCAAGTTCGGGTCGAGCGGACAAAGCTGCGCATGGACCCGCTGGGCGAGCAACAGGTCGAGGAGTATCTCGAGAGCCAACTTTGGGAAGGCAAGGCCGGGGCCTTTGGCTATCAGGATCGCGCAGGCTGGGTCCACGTCGTCGAGGGGAGCGAGTCGAACGTGATCGGCCTGCCGATGGAGTTGCTGGCCGACATGCTCGCCGAAGTGTCTGAAGGCCCGCAGCAGCCCGACGTCGTTTCCTGACGGCCGGGGGGTGCGTCGGCCGAATCTCCGGAAAACAAGGCAGAGCCGTATCCCGCCGGGTTGACAATTCCGCGTCCCACGGCGCCGGGGATCTTGCCGCGGCTACCCCCCGAACGATAAGGTAGAACTTGAGGCTCGCGCGGCCCACGTCTTTGCCCGCATCGTTCTTGGCACACAATGGGTTGCCCTCGGGTCTGCAATTCCGAGGGGCACGTTCTATGCTCGCATACCTGGTTATTCGCGAAGGCACCAAATGGGCCGACGTGTTTCGACTGGTGCCGGGCCAGGCTGTGACCATCGGCCGCGCGCCGACCAACCAGATCGTGGTCAAGGACGAGCGCTGCAGCCGCTGTCACGCGGAAATCTTCTTCTCCGAAGGCGAGTGGATCCTGCGCGATCTCGATAGTCGCAACGGCACGGCCGTGGCCAACACGCGCATCCGCGGCGACTACACGCTGCGAGCCGGCGACGTAGTGCGCATCGGCCAATCTCAGTTGCGGTTCGTTCACGACCTGACCAAGGCCTTCACCGAAGGCCAGGGCCCCGTCTCTGCCGCCGACGACGAGCCAGCCGGGGCGGCCGCGGCCGTCGATCCCTCGCTGGCGACCGACGATTCCAGCGTGCTGTCGGCGCACGAGCCCGCCACGATCACGCACCGCCGCGGCCAAACCCGATTTCTCGAACCGCAGGAACCGCTCGACACGGCGCTGCCGAAAGTGGGTCGGGCGGCAACCAATTTGTGCCGCCTGGCATTCGAGCTGGCGCAGGCGCCCGACATGATCGCCCTGGTGGACATGGCGCTGGGTGGTTTGTTCCAGGCAACCCAGGTCGACGCCGGCGCGCTGTTCATCGTGCCCCGCGGCGTGACCAAGCCGCACCCCAGCGACCTGGAAATGGTCGCTGCCCGAACCGATTCGGCCATGCCCTATCACCGCGTGTCGAACGTGCTGGCTGCCACCGTGTTGCGCGAGGGCGAAGCCGTGCTGGCCCGCAACATCATGGGCGACAGCTCGCTGGGCAGCCGCGACAGTCAAGGCGTCATCGACGCCACCAGCGTGATCTGCGCGCCGATTCGCCGCGGCACGCGCATCATGGGCCTGTTGCACCTTTATTCCACCAGCGACGAGCGGGTGCCCGATCCCGACGACCTGGAATACACGTTGGCCGTGGCCGACACCGTGGCCGTGGCGCTGGACAACCTCGGGCGGCATGAAGAGCTGGCCGAGAACCTCAATCAGATTCGCGACGAAAACCTGCAACTGCGCGAGCGATTGGGCGTGCAGAGCGAGATCGTCGGCTCCAGCACTCTGATGGCCGGCATCGCCCAGGAAATCTCCCGCGCGGCTCCCAGCCGAGCCACCGTGTTGATTCGCGGCGAGAGCGGCGTGGGCAAGGAGCTCGTGGCGCGGGCCGTGCATTTCTCCAGCCCCCGGCGCAAGGGACCGTTCGTCTGCCTGAACTGCGCGGCGCTGTCGCGCAGCCTGTTGGCCAGCGAGCTGTTCGGCCACGAGCAGGGCGCCTTTACCGGCGCCACGCAGCGCAAGATCGGCAAGTTCGAGGCGTCCCACGAAGGCACGCTGATGCTGGATGAAATCGGCGAGATGAGCCCGGCCATCCAGGCCAAGTTCCTCCGCGTGCTCGAGGGCCATCCCTTCGAACGGGTTGGCGGCACCGAAACCGTCAAGGTCGACGTCCGCGTGATCGCCGCCACCAACCGCGACCTGGAGCGCGACGTTTCCGAAGGACGCTTCCGCCGCGACTTGTATTTCCGCCTTCGCGTGCTGGAAATCATCGTGCCTTCGCTGCGCAAGCGCACCGAGGACATTCCCGACCTGTCGCACTATTTCCTGCAACGCTTCAACGCCGAAACGGGCCGCAAGCTGCGCGGATTCACGCCCGAAGCGATGGAAATGATGCGCAAGTATCGTTGGCCCGGCAACGTGCGCGAGCTCAAAAACGTCGTCGAGCGCGCCGTCGTACTGGCGCGCGGCGAATTCATCGAACGCGAGGACCTGACGCTCTCGCAACTTTCCACCGCCGGCGACACGGGCGAACAGCCGCTGCACGCCGCTCCATTCCGTCCGGCCTCGCTTTCCGAGATCGAGCGCGACCACATTCTTGCCACGTTGATCGCCACCAACTGGAACAAAAGCCAGACGGCCGCCCTGCTGGGCATCGAGCGCTCGACCCTCGATCGCAAGATCCGCCGCTACGAGCTGGCCGAAGAACACCGCCGCGCCGCGCCGTAGTCGAATATCGACTGGCGTCGCTATCGTGCCATCACACCGCTGCCGGGGCTGGTGGTGTGAAAACAGGATCGCAAGTCGGAAAACAAAAAGCGGCTGGTGGGAAATCATCGTTGTGGCTGGGGTTTTTGCTGGGTTGGTGGGGTTTGGGTGCGGGTGGGTATAAAAAAAGGGCACCGCTGCGGGCGGATTGCTCCTGCGCGCAGCGGTGCCTGGGGAAACGACTCTAAAAAAGTTTTGTGCGCCGTGGTCCCGTTCCTAGGGGCCGTGGCCGGTTCTTGTAACGCAAAAAAATGGCCACGGCGTCTTTCGAAGCCTGCGGCGCACGGGCGAGCAGGCGCCGGCCGAACGCGGTGGGTTCTGG
>JBGSYQ010000025.1:0-3179 GCA_041750795.1 Pirellulales bacterium
CTGCGGCCGAGGCCGTCGCCGCGCAACCGCCTGCCGCCAAGCCCGCACCAAAAGAGGCCGCCACGGCCGGACTCGATGCGATTCCCCCCGAGGGACTTCCCATTCCACGGAAAATTGCCCCGCTGGCCCGCGATTGGGACAAAGACGGGGATGGGAAGCTTTCGCGCGCAGAGATCGAAGCCCTGCCTGAAGCCATTCGAGGCGGCGTATTGAAGACCCTGTTGCAGGCCGCCGCGAAATAGTGAACTTGAATGGTGCCACGGGCAACGGCGTGCGCTCCGCCGGTCCCGGCGTCGTGCCAAACGAGCGCCTGACAACCATGACGCGATTTCGCATTTCAGTTCTGATCGCGTCGCTGATGCTGGCGACGGCGCCCGTTTGTCAAGGCGATGCCATCGACGAGCATCTGGCCGCGATCGCAGAGGTCGGACGCGAAGCCGCCGGTTCGACGGCCGCTCGCCAGGCTTGCAACGCGCTGGCCGAACAGGATGCCAGTGTGCTGCCGCGACTGCTCGCCGCCATGCAAACAACCAATCCTGTGGCCGCCAATTGGTATCGCACGGCCTATGAGGCCATCGTCGCGCGCCAGATCGGCAAGCCTCAACCGGGCTTCCCCGTTGACGAGTTGCGCGCCCTGCTGCTCGACACCAAGAACAGTGGCCGCGTGCGGCGATTAGTGCTGGCGCTGTGCGATCGCTTGGAGCCGGGCTTCGCCGCCGCGTTCATCCCCGCCCGGTTGGACGATCCCGAGTTTCGCGCCGATGCCGTCGACGCGGCCCTGTCCGCCGGACAAACCGCGCTCGAAGACGGCGACAGCGAGACCGCACGCGGACTGTTGCGCCAGGCTTTCGAGCATGCCCGCACCAGCGATCAGGTGGTTCGCGCCGCGGGCAAGCTCACGGTGTTGGGCGAGCCGGCCGACGTCGTGGCGCATCTGGGTCTGGTGGTCGATTGGTGGATGATCGGCCCGTTCGACGCGCCGCAATTCTCCGGGTTCGAGCAAGTGTTTCCGCCGGAACAAGTCGTGGACTTGCAGGCCGAGTATGCCTGCCAGCAGGGGCGCACGCTACGCTGGATTCGGCATCGCACCGACGATCCGCTGGGACTCGTCGATCTGGTGCAGGCGCTGGCGCCGGCCGCCGAAGCGGTGGGCTACGCCTACACCGAGCTCGAAGCACCGCGCGACATGGCCGCACAGCTTCGCTGTGGCGCCGATGACAATTGCGCCGTGTGGCTCAATGGCGAGCAAGTCTTCGCCCGCGAACAATGGCTCAACGGCGTGAGGTTCGATCGGTTCACGGCGCCCGTGCAACTGCAGCAAGGCAAGAATCGCGTGCTGGTCAAGATCGGCCAAGGTCCGCAGCACAAAAACCCCGACGTGCCGAACAACTGGTCGTTGTACGTGCGGTTTTGCGACGAGGCGGGCACCGGCGTGGGACTGCGCTCGATGTTGCCGACGACGGCCGAGGAGCAACGCTGATGCGTAGATGCACCTTAGACCGCACCTGGGTACTGTATCCTGCTCTGCTGATCTGGGCGTCGGTTGGCAATGTGCATGCCGAAGAATGGCCGGGCTGGCGCGGTCCGCAGCGCAACGGTGTCAGCAGCGAACAAAGCTTGCCGACGCATTGGTCGCCGACTTCCGGCATCCGCTGGAAGACGCCGCTGCCCGGCTCGGGAATCTCGAACCCTATGGTCAGTGGCGATCGCGTCATTTGCACCAGTTCCGACGGCGTCGATCAGCGCGATCTGCACGTCGTCAGCCTGGATCGCGCGACCGGAGCCGAGCGCTGGCACACGCGGCTATCGGGAACGGCCCCCACGCTGCACCACGCCACCAAGAGCAGCATGGCCAGCCCTTCGCCCGTGACCGACGGCAAACACGTTTATGCCTTCTTCGGCTCGGGCGACGTGTTCTGCCTGGACATGGACGGCCGACTTGTCTGGCAACGCTCGCTGGCCGAGGAGTACGGGCCGTTCGAGAACCGCTTTGCGGCCTCCAGCTCACCGCTATTGTTCGACGATCTTTTGGTGTTGCAGTGCGATCACTATGGCCCGTCATACTTGTTGGCCATCGACAAGCACACTGGCGCGAATCGCTGGAAAGTCGATCGGCCGGAGGTCTGGCTGTCGTGGTGCTCGCCTGTCGCTACTCCGGCGGAAGACGCGCACCAGCCGGAGTTGATCGTCTGCGGTTCCGAGAAGATGGACGCCTTCAATCCGCGCACCGGCGAGAAGCTGTGGACGCTGGCCGGCATGGCCCGCGAGTGCATCCCCACGCCGATCGTAGCCGATGGCATGATCTACGCCACCAGCGGTCCGGGCGCCGCCACGTATGCCATCCGCAGCGGCGGCCGCGGCGAGCTGGACGCATCGCACGTCATGTGGAGCAGCACGCGCGGCAACCCGTACGTGCCGTCGGCGATTGTGGTGGACGGGCGTTTCTACGTGGCCGACGATAACGGCATCGCCAGTTGCCTGGACGCGCAGACCGGCAAAAGCCTGTGGCGCAAGCGCCTTGGCGGCGCGTACACGGCCTCACCCGTGGCCGGCGACGGCAAGATCTACTTCACCAACGAGAGCGGCGAGACCGTGGTACTCGCCGCCGGCACCGACCGCTACGAGGAAATCGCCCGCAACACCATCGGCGAACCCGTCTACGCCTCCCCGGCGATCTCGCAGGGGTGTGTGTTTTTGAGGAGCGCGACGCAATTGTGGTGTGTTGAAGGGTCGACACGCCCTGACGATGTGAGCACTCATCGTGGCGGATAGCAATCCGCACCGACTACGGCGCCTTCCCGCCCCATTCGTTCACCACTTGCTCCAATCCTTCGCGGTACGTCGGATACTTCGGGCTCCAACCAAGATCGCTGCGAAATCGCGTGTTGCTGGTGCGGGTCGAACGGGTGAGAAAATCGACGGCCTGGCTGCCGGCCAGCAATCGAGCGAGCCAGGCCGGGACGCGGCGCGGCGGCTTGGCGCCCAGATGCTGCGCAAAAGAGGTCAACAGCTCGCGCAGCGTCACGGGTTCGTCGTCGACCACGTGCCACAGTCCGGCGCGACCGGCTTCGGCCGCGGTCACGAAGGCGCTTGCGGCATCTTCGACGTGCAACGGATGCCAGTAGTTCTTGCCCGAGCCGACGACCGGCATCTGCCGCCGGGCAAGTGCCTGCGCCATG
>JBGSYQ010000026.1:0-20728 GCA_041750795.1 Pirellulales bacterium
CGGGCGCAGGACGAGCAAGCGATCCGCGCGGCGGCCCAGGGCTACGTCGAAGCGCTGGACCGCGGCGATGCGCAGGCGCTGGCGGCGTTTTGGACCGCCGATGGCGACGTCGTCGACGAGTTTGGCCAATCGCACCCGGCCCGCGAGTTGATCGCCCAAGTGGCGCCCGCCGCGGACGGCCAAGCGCGTTCGCAAGTCAAGATGCACGAATCGAAGCTTCGCTTTCTAAGCGACGACGTAGCGATTGAGGACGGCACGTCCGAAGTCGAAGCCGCGGACGGCCGTGCGAACGCGCGCGGCCGCTTTAGCGCCATCTGGGTCAAGCGGGACGGACGTTGGCGATTGGCGAGCCTGCGCGAGGCTCGCATTGCACCCACCGATCGGCCGGCCCAACTGGCGCATCTGGCTTGGATGTTGGGACAATGGACCGCCGTCAGCGGCGACACTAGGCTCGACGTTTCGGCGCGCTGGAACGTCAGCGAGACGTTCCTGCTGCGCGACTTGAAAGTCACACGCGCCGGCACTCCGGTTTACCACGGGTCGCAGCGTATCGGCTGGGATCCGTTGACGCGCAAACTCAAGGCCTGGACGTTCGATTCCGACGGCGGTCACGGCGAGGGAACCTGGACCAAGGACGGCAAGAGTTGGGTAGTGCGATCGGCCGGCGTATTGCCCGATGGCCGGCAGATGCTGACCACGACGGTGATCACGCCCGACGGCCCGGACCACTTCAAGCTCACGACCACCCGATCGCAAGGCGACGCAGAAGGCGCGGGGACCACGCAAATCGAATTCACGCGCAGCAAGGCGGTCCAATAGTACCCGTGGCGAAATGGCGCGGTTCGATACCGAATCATCAGTGGACTGGGCGAAAAAGGAGCTTGCAATGTCGACGCGCAGCAAATACCGACTTCAATCGATCGGCTGGTTGACGACGATGTTGATTGCCGTTTCCGGCGCGGCGGCGGCGCAACAGGCAACCACGCCGGCCGCCCCCGCCATTTCCACGGCCGACGATGCGACGCGCAAGTCCGAAATCCTGGCCAGCGCCCGCTGGCGCCGCGCCATGTTTGAATTGGACGAGTGGCTTTCCGGCCAGCAAATCTACACGCCGCAACAGGTCACGAAATTGAAGCAGGACTTCACGGCCAACGTTCACCGCATGACGGCCGATCAACTTCAACTGACGCTGCAAGACCTGGAGGCAAAGTTCCAGATCCTGCAATCGCCCGAGGCCCGGGACGCACGTGCCTGGTTGGCGCGCTATCTGTCCATTCTGTCGGACAAGAAGCGTGCCGAAGTGCTGAGCAAGTTGCCAAACATCGAAACGATGACGGCAGCCCAGTTGCAACAAACGATCGCGCAAATCGAGGGCCGCAAGGCCGCCGAGGAGCGACAATCGCAGCAAGTTACGCAATTGCGCGATTCAGCACCGAATCCCTGGACGCAGTACACCAAGATGGCCGAGCAGGCGTATATTGCCGATCATGCGCCGGGCACCGGCGGATACTCGTCTCCCTATCGGCCGGCGAGTGGCAAGCGACCCTTCGAAGGCGTCAAAACCAGTCCGCAGATGGGCCTCTACGTGAGCCCCTACGGCGGCGTCGGCATCACCATGGGTTTGGGCGGCTGGTAGACGAAGCCCGCAACCGCCTGTTGCGCTGGTTGCTCATTGCCGCGCGTCGGCAAATGCTTTTTGCAACGCGGCCAAGGCTTGCTGTCCGTGCCGGCCGTCGACAACCACGTTCAAACGCACCTCGCTGGTATTAATCATGTCGACGTTGATGCCGGCTGCGGCCAGGCATTGAAACGTGCGTATGGCCACTTCGGTGTGACTGCGCATGCCGATGCCGGAGATGGAAAGCTTGGACACGTCGGCGCCGGCCGTAAGGGGACCGCATTGGATTTCGGAGGCGAGCTTGTCGACGATCGCGCGGCACGCCTCGTATTGCGTTCGCGGCACGGTTAGGCTGAGCTTGGCCTTGCCGTCGCGCCCGTAGCTTTGCACGATCATGTCGACAAAGATGCCGCCATCGGCCACGGCGTCGAAGATGGCCGCGGCGATGCCTGGCCGGTCGGCGATGCCGCTGATGGTGACACGCGCTTGCGTATCGTCGAGCGTGATGTCGTCGATGGTCAACTCCTCCATCTTCTGCAATCGCGCCACCACGGCCACGGCGTCGCTGGCGCGATGGGCCAGCACTTTCAGGTCGGCGGTGCTGGCGGCGCCGGCGACGGGTTCCGTGTCGAGCGCGAAGGCACGGTGCAATGCGCCCAGCGCAGCGGCGCCTTCGGACCGATCCACCAGCACCGAGATCTTGATGTCGCCGGTGGTGATCATCAGGATGTTCACGCCTTCGTCGGCCAGCGCGCGAAACATGCGGCGCGCAACGCCGGTTTGCCGGGCCATGCCCAGCCCCACGACCGAGACCTTGGCCACGTCGTCGCCGTGGGTGACGCCCTCGGCCTGCAGCCTGGCCGCGGCATGCTCGGCCGCCCTGAGCGTGGCGGGCAGGTCGTCGCGCAGCACCGTGAACGACAAGTCGGCCAGGCCTGCCACGCCCACGTTCTGCACGATCATGTCGACCGAGATGGCTTTGGCGGCGATCTCGGAAAAGATCGCATAGCTGGTGCCCGGCTGATCGGGAATGCCCAGGATCGTCACGCGCGCTTCGTTCTTGGCCAGGGCCGCGCCGCCCACCGGCTGATCGTTGGCCTCGGGCAGGACGCTGATAATCGTGCCGGGCACGTCGCTGAAGCTGGTGCGCACGTGAATCGGCACTGCGAACTTCTTGGCAAACTCGATCGCACGGTTGTGCATCACGCCGGCACCCAGGCTGGCCAACTCCAGCATCTCGTCATAGCTGACGCGCTTGACGTGACGCGCTTCGGGCAGGACGCGCGGATCGGTGGTGTAGACGCCGTCGACGTCGGTGTAAATCTCGCAGGCGTCGGCCTGCAACACGGCGGCCAATGCCACGGCCGTGGTGTCGCTGCCGCCGCGGCCCAGCGTGGTAATGTTGAAATCCTCGTCGATCCCCTGGAAGCCGGCGGCGATGACGATCTTGCCCTGGTCCAAGGCATGGCGCATGCGCTCGGTCGAGATGGATTGGATGCGCGCCTTGGTGTGGGTGCTGTCGGTCTTGATGCCGATTTGCGCGCCGGTCAGGCTGATCGCCTCGCAGCCCAGCGAATGGATCGCCATCGCCATCAGCGCCACGCTGACTTGCTCGCCGGTCGACAGCAGCATGTCCATTTCGCGCGCGTGCGGCTGATCGGTGATTTCGCGGGCCAGTGCCACCAGCGCGTCGGTGTTGTGGCCCATGGCGCTGACCACCATCACCACCTGGTTTCCTTCCTGGTGGGCACGGACGGCTTTGCGCGCGGCGGCCAGGATTTTCTGACTGTCGGCGACGCTGGTGCCGCCGAACTTCTGCACGATCAATGGCATTGGGGGGAATGTTCTCCAGTGGGGCAAGCTACCAGCGAGGATTGTGGTCGCCGGGTCAACTGCCCAAAAAATAGCGCATCAACTTCCAGCCCTCGTCGAAGGCCAGCGTCGACATGGCTGCGTTGATTTCGTCGTAGGTGCGAAACTCGTCGGGCGCGATGCCCGTGCCCGCCATGGCGAACGGCACCGGCCCGTGGCTGTGGGTCTTGGTGCGCAGCGGCGTGGGGTGATCGGGCGTGACCAGGATGCGAAAGTCGCCGCGAGCCCGCAAGACCTCGTACAGCGGTGCCACGATATCGCGATCGATGGCTTCGAGCGCTTTGACCTTTTCGTCGGTGCGGCCTTCGTGCGAGGCCTCGTCGGTGGCCTCCACGTGGACGCAGATCAGGTCGGTGTCGTCCAGCGCGGTGATCGCCGCGCGCCCCTTGGCCGCGTAGTCGGTGTCGAGGTAACCCGTGGCGCCGGCAACGTCGATCCGCCGCCAGCCGAGCAAGGCCGCCAGCCCGCGCAACAGGTCGACGGCAGTAATCATGGCGCCTTGCTTTCCGTACACCTCGGCAAACGGCTTCACTGCGGGCATGCGTCCCTGTCCCCACAGCCAAATGTTGGTGGCCGGCGGCAGGCCCTGTTGGCGGCGCTTGAGATTGACCGGGTGCTCGGCGAAAACCGCCATGCTCTCGGCCATCAGGTGATTGAGCAAGTCGCTGCCCGGCCCGCGCGGATAGTCGTTTTGCACGGTCTTGTCGGTCAGGTCGTGCGGCGGCGTGGCGCGAGTGTCGGCCGTGAAGGGGGGCGCCCCGGCATGCCCGCGATAGATGAGCAGATTGCGATAGCTGACACCAGGCACGAACTCCAGATCGGCGCTGCCCAACTCAGCCTGTAGCGAACTGAGCAATTCAGTGGCTTCCTCGGTCGAGATGTGGCCGGCGGTAAAGTCGCGCATCACCTGGTCTTCGATGGTGACCAGGTTGCAGCGAATGGCGCAATCGTCTTCGCCCAAGCGAATGCCTTGGGACGCGGCTTCCAGCGGCGCGCGGCCCGTATAACAATCGTTCGGATCGTAGCCCAGCAGGCTCAGGTTGGCCACGTCGGAACCGGCCGGCAGATGCGGCGGCACGTGATTGGCGCGGCCGACCACTCCGTCGGCAGCGATCGTGTCCATGGCCGGGGTGGCGGCAGCGGCCAGTGGCGTCTTGCCTCCCAGCGACGCTTGGGCTTCATCGGCACAGCCGTCGGGAATGACCAACGCGAATTTCATAAAGTGCGCCAAAGTAGTGGATCGGGACCGGCGGCCGGACGATCAGGAATCGCCCACGCGCATGCGCACGCTCGGGCCGCGCAGGAACGACAGCTTGTCGATCGCTTCGATCGCGCGGCACATGGCGCCTTCGGTCGTATTGTGTGTCATGATGACCAACGGAACAACGGCACGACTTTCGTCCTCGGCATCGTGCTGAATGACCGAGGCGATGGAAATGTTCTGTTTGCCCAGCGCGCCGGCGATTTCGGCCAGCACGCTCGGCTGATCGGCCACGCTGAAGCGCAGGTAGTACCGGCCGGCGACGTTCGCATAGTCGCTGGCCGGAACTCGCGTGCTCGCTTGCGACCATAGTTCGAGCGTGCGAAAGGTGATGGCCGCGCGGCCCACGACCGTATCGATCAAATCCGCGACCACGGCCGAAGCGGTGGGCATTTGGCCGGCTCCCAGGCCCGAATAAAATACCCGGCCCACCGCGTCCCCCACCACGCTGATGGCGTTGTAAGCGCCGCGCACCTCGGCCAGCGGGCTGCCCAGCTTGACCAGCGTGGGTGAAACGTGCAACTCGATGCCCTCGGCCGTCAGATCGGCCACGGCCAGCAGCTTGATGCGATAGCCCAATTCCTTGGCGTAGCGCATGTCGGCCAAGTCCAGCGTGTCGATGCCTTGCCGCGGGATGGCGTTCCAATCGACGCGGGCGCCAAAGGCCAGGTGGGCCAGGATTGCCAGTTTTTGCGCCGCGTCGCTGCCGTCGACGTCCATCGTGGGATCGGCCTCGGCGTAGCCCAGCCGTTGGGCATCCTTGACCGCCTCGGCATAATCGGCGCCATGCGCTTCCATCTGTGTGAGGATGAAATTGCTGGTGCCGTTGAGGATCGCGCGCAGCGAAGTGATCTGATTGGCCGACAGGCATTGGCTGATGTTCGCAATGATCGGAATGCCGCCGGCGACCGCGGCCTCGAAGGCGATCGAGCGGCCTAACTCTCGTGCGCGGTCGAACAATTCCGGCCCGTGGGCCGCCAGCAGGGCCTTGTTGGCCGTGATGATGTCTTTGCCGCTGGCCAACAACTCCAGGGCGATCGTGCGTGCCGGCTCCAAGCCGCCGACCAGCAGGGCCACGGCGGTGACCTGTTTGTCGGCGGTGATTCGTCGAAGATCGTCGGAGATCACGCCCGGCGGCAACTCGATGGCGCGGGACTTGCGACTGTCTTGGACCACCACGTGGGACAATTCGAGCGGCCGGCCGGCGTGCCGTCCGATCCGGTCGCCAAACTCCAGCAACAGCCGGGCGACGCCGGTGCCGACCGTGCCCAGGCCCACGATGGCGACTTTGGTGGGTGACGAAGAGGACATAGACATCCGGAGCGAAAAACAGCGAATCGCTCATCCTATCAGGCTGTCGAAGAATTCAACAGTCCGCGACGTCGCACGGATGCGAAGTCAAACATGGCGAATCCTGTCGTTATTTTCCGCGTCCTTGCGAAGCTTTGCGCTGTCCTTGGTGCTTGTTGAAAATGCCCCGACGGCACTTTTCGACAGGCTGCCAGATTGGCCCACCGACGGGCGTGAAGGTTCGCACCTGTTACCATCCCTAGCTCAGCGGAAAGGGCCGCGCGGTTCGGTCTGAACGACGTAAGTGTTTTAGGGCAAACGCTTAGCGGTCGATCGCAGGGATGATTCAAATTGCCCAGACGGCAAAACCAATCGGACCCGTGGATCCGCCGTTGGGTCAATAATTGCCGGAGGAAAAAAAGCGGACGAGCGAATCGCTTTTTGCTTGACTAGCCGTGCATGTACATCTAGAATCGCGTCGTACTGCCAAGTATTGTGCGCAATCACGGACCGGAGTTTCGTCGATTGCGAGACGTGGCTTCAGAACGGTGTATCGAAGACAGGGTGGAACGCTAAGCAAAACATTCTCAGGAAGAAAACGTCATGACGTTCCGGTCAATACGGACTGCCATTTACCTTCTTGCGGCACTCTTGCTGCCCTTTGCGTCATCGTCCGCGACGGTTCATGCGGCGCTCGTGCTGCCCAATTTCACCGTCCAAGTGGGACCGCTCGGTAGTCCCATGAACGTCACGCCGGAGATGCTCGAACTGGCGAGTGCATCGGTCGTGGAAAACGTGGACGGTTCGTTCAGCTTTTTGAACGGCTCGATGTCGACGGCCAATTGGGAATGGAATTGGTCGAACCTGACGGTCAAGCAGGATCCGTTCATCAGCAGCGCGTTTGGCTTTCAAAATGTTTCCGCCTCGACGATGTCGTTTGTGATTGGCGTGTCGATGCCGGTAGCGCCGCTGGGGCCTTCGACGCTCATCGGCGGTTCGATGGGCGGATCGGTGACCGACTCGAACTTCGACGGTTTGGGTGGCGTCTCCACGGTGGGCGCGGCGGCCATCTATACCGGTTCGATCGACGGCGTTGGCGTGGTGCCGATTGCCGAATTGCACCCCGCTCCGTTTAGCACCGTGCCTTTCGCGTTCGCAGGCGACACTGTTTCCATTCCGCCCGTGAGCTTCGGTTTGCCCGGACCAAGCGCGCCGGGGCCGCCGGCATTTACGAGCATCGGACTGACGAACGTATTCAGCCTGTCGTCGATGGACAGCGTTTCGATGACGAACTTCTTCATCGTGGAAGCCGTGCCCGAACCGTCGACGATGGTGCTGGCGGCGTTGGGAATCGCGGCGCTCGCGTGGTATTCGGTCAGGCGGCGTTTCGCTTAAGACGCCAGTCTCACGCCAATCGGCGAGCCCGGTGACAGAATCGCCGCCGTCCCTTGACGGATCTGTCTCGCGGGATTCTCGCCTCTCTCTTGCCGCGGTATCGTGCGGCGCGATACAGTGCGGCCACGCCCGCGTATCACACGCTGTTCTCCCACTTGGGTTTTCTCCGTCGAAAGGCCGCCATTCGCATGAACGCTGACGCTCTCGATTTCTTGCGCCGCATCTTGGAAACGCCCAGTCCGTCGGGCTATGAGCAGCCGGTCCAGCAGATCGTGCGCGAATATGTGGCGGATTTCGCCGACGCGGTGACGACCGACGCGCATGGCAACGTGATCGTGGCTCGCAATCCGGACGCCCCATTGCGGATGATGCTGGCCGGCCACTGCGACCAGATCGGCTTCGTGGTGCAGTTCATTGACGGCGAGGGCTTTGTCTATGTACAGCCGGTGGGCGGCTGGGATCCGATGGTGCTCATCGGCCAGCGGCTTACCGTGTGGACCAAGAGTGGTCCGGTTTTCGGAGTGATGGCACGCAAGCCGATCCATTTGCTCAGCGAGGAGGAGCGCAAGCAAGTGCCCAAGCTCAAGGACCTGTGGCTCGATATCGGCGCGCGCGACAAGGCCGAAGCCGCCGAGCTGGTGCGCGTGGGCGATCCGGTTACGGTGGAACTGGGCTTCACGCAGATGCGCAATCAACTCGCCAGTTCGCCGGCCATGGACGACAAGGCCGGCCTGTGGGTGGCCATCGAAGCGCTGCGCCGCACGAGCTCGAAGAAGCTCAACTGCGCGCTGTTTGCCGTGTCGACCGTGCAAGAGGAAATCGGGCTGCGCGGCGCCACCACCAGCACCTTCACGGTCGAGCCGCACGTGGGCATCGCCATCGACGTGACCCACTCGACGGACTGCCCCACGATCGAAAAGAAGCAAGAGGGAGACATTGCCCTGGGCAAGGGGCCGGTCATCTATCGCGGGCCTAACATGAACCCGGTGGTGGTGGAGAAGCTGTTGGAAACTGCGGCGGCCGGCAGCGTGCCGTATCAAATGGCGGCCAGTGGCCGCGCCACCGGCACCGATGCCAATACCATGCAAACCAGCCGCGGCGGCGTGGCCACGGGGTTGGTCAGCATTCCCAATCGATACATGCACAGCCCGGTGGAAATGATCTCGCTGGACGACATCGATCGGGCGGCCGACTTGCTGGCCGGATTCGCCTTGCGCCTGGCGGGCGACGAGAAGTTCATTCCGTAGCGGTCCGCCGCGTTCCATCGACTCCGGGGCATTGCATGGGGTCCGAATCGCTCGTCATCGAAACGCCTCGTTTACGTCTGCGTCCATTTTGCGAGGAGGACCTGGCCGACCTGACGCGGTTCAATGCCGATCCGCAAGTGGCGCGCTACCTGGGCTCGGGCAAGCCGATGACGCGTGCCGAAAGCTGGCGGCAGATCGCCACGTTCATGGGGCACATGCAGATGCGCGGCTATTCGATCCTGGCCATCGAGGACCGCGCGACCGGCGCGTTTCTGGGGCGCAGCGGGCCCTGGTTTCCCGAGGGCTGGCCGATGCTGGAAGTGGGCTGGGGCGTCGTGCCCGAGCGCCAGGGCCAGGGCATCGCCACTGAGGCCGGGCGGGCGTCGCTGGCGTGGTGCTTTGCCAACCTGGGCGTCGAGCGCGTTTGCAGCCTGATCCGCAGCCACAACGCCCCCTCGATCCGCGTGGCGGAAAAGCTCGGCGCAAAGGTCGACTATCAGCTCGAAGACTTTCTCGGCGAGCCGGCGGACGTGTGGATACACTCGCGGCGACGGTAATGGGAGCCCGGCAGTTCTGACGACAACTACCTGCTCGCTTGAATTGGATAGCCTTGAGCAAACGGCGATCGCCGCGGGCACCCCAAGCTGCCCAGTCGAATAGAACCCGCCCGAAAAGCGATCTCGGTGGTGCGAATTCGCATTGCCGTCTGGTGGTGCGAAAGCATCGCGCCGCGCGTCGAGGTTGCCTGTTCGTCGTTCACAGTATGGCGGATTCCTGGTACCATGGCGGTGTCACGGGACCTCGCGAGGGTGGGGGCCGCGCAGCGCCTACTGTGTCTGGCGGGCGCCGGGCCTTTTCACCGGGGCGACCTTCCTGTGGCGTCTCATTACTTTGTGGCAATCGGAGGTGCAATACTCGGGCGGCACGGAGACCCATCGATGGCTGGCCGCCGCCATACGCTGATTTGTGGCAAACTCGATCCGGCGATATCGCAAGACTGGTCGCGCCCATTTAATCGGAGGAGAAGACGCATGCATCGGTCACCGACGACAACTCGAAAGGCGAGCTGGAGACGCATTCTGGCGTGCGGCGTGTTGGCTCTACTGTGCGGAGCGTGTGGCGCCAGGACGCAGGCCGGCGACGGCGCGCCCGCGGGCATCGACAAAGTCGAGAAGACGCATCAGCAAGTCAAGGTGATCGACCTGCCAGCCGTGGAAGCGGGTGCGCGGTTGCAGGACTTTTGCGTCGCCCGCGACGGCTCGGTGATCGCCCTGCTGGCCGGCGCGCCGCCGATCGGCGACACCGGCGAGGACGACGGCAACACCACCGCAAGCGCGAAGCGATCGCAAGTCTGTGTGCTGGACGCCGATGGCAAACTGGCGCGCCAATGGGACGTGAATTTCGTCGGCCAGGCGATCGGCGCGGGGACCGACGGATCGATCTACGTCGGCGGCAATGCGCGGCTCGCGCGGTTCGATGAACACGGCACGCTGCTGGCCGAAGCCGATGCTCCGCAAATCGCCATCCTGGCGAACAAGGACGACTTGCGCGAGCAAGCCCAAGAGCAACTCGAGTCGGACAAGGCGTCGGCGGAAGAACAGATCAAAAACTACGAGGAACTGTTGAAAGACGAAAAGCAGTTGGCCGTCCAACAGAAACTGATCGAAGAGCAGCTCGAAGAGCAACAAGCGGCCGAGGCCAAGAAGGACGCCAAGGGCAAGCCGGTTGCGCGGCCGCCCATTCGGTACGACTTAAAGGCCGCGTATACCCAGCAATTGAAGTACTTGCGCAATCGAAAAGATCAAACCATCGACGGCGTCATCGCCTCGATAACCTCGCGGCTGCAGCAGATCCACGCGATTGCCGCCAACGACGACGACGTCTATTTCGCCTGCCCCATGTCCAAGGGCTATGGCTACGCGGTGTGGCGGACCGACAACACGTTCGCAAACCCCAAGCAAATCATCAAGGGCTTGAGTGGCTGTTGCGGGCAGATGGACATTCAGGCCGCGGGCGGCGAAGTGTACGTGGCCGAGAACTCGCGGCATCGCGTGGTGCGCTACAATCGCGATGGCGTGGAGGTCGGCCGCTTTGGCAAGGGCGACCGTGAAGGCGTCGGCGAAGGCTTCAGCGGCTGCTGCAATCCGATGAACCTCTGCTTCACTGCCGACGGGGCACTGCTCGCCGCGGAATCGAATGGCGTCGTCAAGCGATTCACGCAGGATGGAGAATTCCAAAATACGGTCGGTGTCGCCTCGGTGCCCGAAGGCTGCAAGAACTCGGCCATCGGCATCTCATCCGACGGCGATCGCGTCTACTACATCGACATTCGGCATTCCAAAATCCTGATGTTGGCGCGCAGCGACAGCTCAGGCGTTTCCGAATAGCTGCGCGCGAGGGATGGTTGACGTCGTTGGCGCATGGGTCGCCGACGTGACGAATCACAAACAAACTTCCGCGAGAAGCTGCCATGGTTAAGCTCATAGACGTAGCGAGAATGGGGACGGAACTATTCGGATTGATCGCTCTTTGGAGCGGCTTGTGCGCGATCCATCCTTCAGCGCTGGCCGAGGAAAAACGCGCAGAGACAACGCAGCGGCCGCTGGTCGTCGTCGTGATGGATCCGCTGGCCCTGCCGCTGAGCTGCCCGTGCGTCAAGGGATACGCGCAGCGCGACTATCAAACGCTGGCCGACCGGTTGCAAGCGCGCCTGAACCGGCCCGTCGAACTGGTCTTCAACGAGTCGCTTTCGGTGGCGCTGCGCGACCAGACCGACGGCAAGGCCGACCTGGTGATCGGCAAGCATTCGGTGGTGTCGGCTGATGCGGCCAAGAACGAGCTGTCGGCCACGCCGCTGGCCATGCTGAGTGGCAAGGATGGCTCGACGACCCAAACCGGATTGATCGTGGTGCCCGCCGACGATCCGGCCCAGTCGGTGGCCGACTTGCGGGAGTATCGCATCATTTTCGGACCTGCCGAGTGTGACGAGAAGCATCACGCGGCGCTGGCGCTGCTGAAGAAGCACCGCGTCGACCCACCCGCCGAACTTGAAACCTCGGCAGCCTGCAGCGACGGGGCCACGCTGATTCTGGAGTTGCCCGAAAATGAGCGGGCCGCGGCCGTGATTTCAAGCTATGCCCAGCCGTTGCTGGAAGGCTGCGGCACCATCCAGAAGGGCGACTTGCGCGTCGTCGGTGAGACCGAACCGGTTGCGTTCGTGGCGGCATTCGCCGTCGGCTCGATGGCCGAAGCGGAGCAGTCGCGACTGCTCGATGCGCTGGTGCAAGTCTCGTTCGACCCGCTGGTACGCATCGCACTGGAGACGAAGTCCGGCTTCGTGGCCATCGAAGAGAAGGTCGCCCAGGCCGCAAAAAAAAAGTAACAGACGTTCCGCCCGCAGTGCCGTGGGCAGCTTGGCGCGGTCCTAACCGCGACGGCATCGCGCCCTGGCTGCCGGCGCGGCTGCCCGAAAAACCTCGCGTCGTCTGGAAAAAATCGCTCTTCGGTCCGGGACTGGCGGGGATTGCCGTCACCGAGCGCGTGGTGATCGTTGCCGATCGTGATCCGGCCGACACGAGCGACGCCTTTCGAGCGCTCGATGCCGCCACGGGCGCGGTCCTGTGGACGTTGCGCTACCTGGCCCCGGCGCGCTTCGATTACGGAAACGCGCCCCGCGCCACGCCGCTGATCGTGGGCGAGCGCGCGTATCTGTACGGCGCTGCCGGGCATTTGCACTGCGTCGAGCTCGCTTCCGGCAACGTCGTTTGGAAAAAGGATCTACGCAAGGAGTTCGACGTTCACGACGAGATTCCCTGGGGCATGTGCTCGTCCCCCTTGGCGGTCGACGGCAAACTGATCGTCAACCCGGGCGCTGCCGACGCGTCGCTGGTGGCACTGGATCTCGACGACGGGCACGTGGTTTGGAAATGTCCGGGCGATGCAGCGGCCTTCAGCTCGTTCATCGTCGGCGCCTTCGGTGGCAAGCGGCAGATCGTCGGCTACGACAAGACGTCGTTGGGCGGCTGGGACACTCAGACCGGCCGGCGACTGTGGCGGCTCGTTCCTCCGCGCGCGAATGATTTCAACGTGCCAACGCCGATCGAGTTCGAAGGCCAACTGATCGTCAGCACGGAGAACAACGGCACGCGGATCTATCGGTTCAATTCCGACGGTACGATCGTACCCAAGCCGATCGCCGAAAACTCGGGCCTAGCTCCGGACACACACACGCCGGTCGTGCTCGGCGGACGACTGTTCGGCACCTGGGACGGACTGCACTGCCTCGACGTACGGGCGGGCCTGAAAGAAATCTGGTCGAGCGACGACGCCGCGTTTTTCCACTACTGCACGCTGCTCGGATCGAGGGACCGCGTGCTGGTGGTCAGCCAGGAGGGCGAGCTGGTGCTGCTGGATCCCGCCGCGGTGCGTTTCGAGCCGATCTCGCGATTGAAACTGTTCGACGACGATTCGGGCGTCTATGCGCACCCCGCCCCGTTTGGAAATCTGCTTTACGTGCGCAACAGCACGGGCATCTACTGCCTCGATCTGGCGGAGGGTGAAACGGCGCCGCAATAGATTGGCGAGTAACGATCGTCGGCCCTGCTGTGCATGCGAGGTGCTCGGTGCATGCGCGACAGCTATGCGGTGGGCAAATCGATCGTGGTTTCACCCGCCGCCGTCGACTTGCCCGACTGGCCGGGTTGCGGAAACCGCTGCACGAATCTCTGTTCCGCATCGGCGTCGCCGATCACGATCAGTTCGGCGTCGGCAGGTATCGGCTGATGGCCGTCGGGATTGACGTCCGTTTCGCCATTGCGGACGACGGCGATGACGTTGCAGCCGGTCGTCTCACGGACTTGGGACTCGGCCAGCGAGCGGCCGATCATGGCCGGCGGAATGGCCAGGCGGAAAGCACTCAGCCCTTCGGCCAGCAGCAGGGTATCGATGCGCTGCAAGAGGTTGAACAGAATGTTCGCGCCGATGGAGGCATACGACAGCACAAAATCGGCGCCCGCGCGATGCAGCGTGGAAATATTGCGCTCCACGGTGGCCCTGCCGAGGATCTGGATGTCCGGGCGGAGCTTGCGGCAGTAGATGGTGAGATAGACATTCATGTCGTCGTCGTGCGTGGTGACGACAACGGCGGAGGCGTCCATGATGCCGGCGCGCTGCAAGACCTCCAGTTCGGCCGCGTCGCCCAGCACGGATTTGTCCGGGTTGCCGATGCGTTCCGGCGATCGCTCGACAATGCGGTAGTCGATGCCCTCGGCCTCCAGCGCCTTGGCCGTGGCGCGGCCGACGCGTCCGCCGCCGATGATCACCACGTGCCCCAACGTAGGCTTGTAGATGCAGAACAACTCGTCGTAGTCGTCGAGTTGCGCGCGCGAGCCGGCCAGCACCAGCACGGATGTGTTGTGGATCACGGTTTCCGAGCCGGCCAGATGAAAGCGTCCGCGATTCCAAATGCCCACCACGTTCACGTTGGCATGGTCGCGCAGGCGAATATCGGCGAGCGTGCGGCCGATCAGCGGCGTGCCGGCCGCGGCCGCCTCGGCCACCAGCAGTTCTCCGAACCGGCCGATGACGTGACTCTTGGCGTCCCGCCCCAAGATGCGCCGCGCCAGCGACTGTCCCAGCATTTCGGCAAGTTGCAACACGCGGTTGCAGCCAGCCAGTTCCAAGATATCGACCGAGGCAGGAAACGAGGCGGTGGCCACGATCGGCACCGTTTCCGAGATCTCCCGCACGGTGAAAACCACGTTGGTATTGGTCATGTCGGAGCGCGTGACGGCAACCAACTCCGCCTTGTCGACGTGCAGTCTCCGATATGTTTCCGGGTCGTCCAATTCACCCAGCATCACGCGGTATCCCTGGTCGTGCAACAACAGGGCTTCCGTCAACTCCGCGCAGACGACCACGTAGGGCACGTCCGAGCGCTGCAGTTGTCGAATCAACGCGGCGTCGACCGGACCCAATCCGGTCAATACGACGTGCCCGTGCGTATCTTTCGCCAGCTTGCGCGGCGCCCGCGCAGCGGCCTGCGCATCCATCCAGGGAACGAAGAAAAACTGGATGAAGGTGAAGGGAAGCAAGATCAGCATGAAGGCCGTTCCGGAAATCAGCACGATGATCGAGAAGAGCCGTCCCAGATCGCTTACGAAAGTAATGTCGCCGAAGCCCAGCGTGGACATGACTACCAGTGTCCAGTAGGTGCCGGCCATCCAACTGTGATGCTGCCCCTCTCTGTGCATAATCAGTTGGAACAGCACGCTGAACACCAGCACCAGTAGCGCGAACGCCAACAACAGCTTGCCCAGCACGCGCACATTGTGCCGGCTTTTGCGACTGGCAAGTTGCCCCATGATCGAGGGTAGCGATTTGAGCATGATCTCTGCCGGACGTTCACCCACCGGTTCCGTATCGGCCGTTCGGTATTGCGGGGCGCGCCACAGGCCGTCATATTGAACGCGCCGTGCAGCCTCGCAACCACTCGGGGTAGTCTACAATACTGAACGCTGCAATGAGGTGTTCAACGGCGGCGATTTCGGCCGCTGGGCGCTCCTGCGAACCTGCATTCCGCGGCCGGTACCTCCGCAGGCAACTTCAAGGCATTGTTTTTGACTCTGGAGTGCCACGACCATCGACGGCTATGTGATCCAGACGCCTCGCCTGCGATTGCGCATGTTTTGCGAGCAAGACTTGGACGCGTTGGCGGCGTTGTATGCCGATGCGGATGTGATGCGCCACGTGGGCGACGGCAAGACTTTGGATCGCGCCGCCACCTGGCGGCAGATCGCGCAGTTTCTGGGCCATCAGCAACTGCGCGGCTATACGAACCTGGCGATCGAGGACCGCGCAACCGGTGAATTCGTGGGCGAGTGCGGCCCGTGGTTTCCCGAGGGCTGGCCGATGCTGGAAGTCGGCTGGGTGGTCGTGCCCCAGCGGCAAGGCCAAGGCATCGCGACTGAAGCGGCGCGGGCCGTGCTGCAGTGGTGTTTTGAGCGCCTGGCGGTCGAATCGATCGGTAGCTTGATCCGGCCGGACAACCTGGCATCGGCGCGCGTCGCCGAAAAGCTGGGAGCGCGGCGCGATCGTCGCCTCGACGACTTTTTCGGCGGACCCACCGACCTGTGGTTGCACCGTGGGTCGTCCTGACGACTCACGTCGACAGATTCCCCAAGCGGCGCATCAGTGAAGTTCCACCGCGGTCAGTCCAATCTCGGACGGCGACCCGAAACCAGCGCGATC
Organism: Pirellulales bacterium; assembly: GCA_041750795.1. Lineage (GTDB taxonomy): Bacteria > Planctomycetota > Planctomycetia > Pirellulales > PALSA-1355 > JTS-RE94. The sequence goes on from JBGSYQ010000026.1 coordinate 15,932, forward strand.
ACGAACAGCACCAGGAAGACGACGAAGAGAATCCAGGCGATCTGCATCGCCAACCCTTCGAGTCCCGCGAAGCCGAGAACACCCGCGATCAGCGCGATAATCAGGAAAGTGACGGCCCATCGCAACATGGCAATGCTCTCCTCGAATGATGTAACCATGGACGGTTATCTACCCAAGTCTACGCCTGTCGGTCGCTTGGTGCGGCCAGAGCTGCCAAAATGGCATTTTTCCCGGCGAATGTGAACCTCGCCGCGGCTGAACGACGGCACCACTACGCCATTTAAGATTCACTGTGGTAACACATTACGACTTGCAGTCGGGTCTTGGCACAGGCCTTGCGTTAGCAGGGGGCGGCTCTGGCCAGCGGCTGCCATTTGTGGCGGTCGATTCGTTTTGGAGCCCCTTACCGAACAACCGATTTCGCGCGGCCTCGCTGCCGGCGGCTCCCACAATGGGTGTCGCCAGCCGGGCTGTCGAGTCCCCAAAGCGCACTAGGAGGATCTCCGCGTGGCAAAGCAGATGGTCTTTGATGAAGAAGCACGCAAGGCGCTGGCCGCCGGCGTGAACAAGCTGGCCCGGGCCGTTCGCAGCACCTTGGGCCCGCGCGGCCGCAACGCCGTGCTGGACAAGGGCTGGGGCTCTCCCAAGGTGACCAAGGACGGCGTGACCGTGGCCGAGAACGTCGAGCTCGACGATCCCTACGAGAATCTAGGCGCCCAACTGGTGAAGGAAGCCGCCAGCAAGACCAACGACGTGGCGGGCGACGGCACGACCACCGCCACCGTATTGGCCGAAGCGATCTTCAAGGAAGGACTGAAGATGATCGCCGCCGGCGCCGACCCGATGGCCCTGGCACGCGGCATCGGCAAAGCGACCGACGCGGTGAGCGCCGCGATCGGCAAAAGCGCCACGCCGATCGACGAAAAGAACAAGAAGGAGATTATGCAGGTGGCCACCATCGCCGGCAACAACGATCCGACGATCGGCAGCGTGCTGGCCGAGGCCTTTTTGAAGGTGGGCAAGGACGGCGTGATCACCGTCGAAGAAGGCCGCCAGTCCGAGACCTACGTCGAAGTGGTCGAGGGCATGCAGTTCGATCGCGGCTATCTCTCGCCCCACTTCGTCACCGATCAGGAAAACCAGAAGGTCGAGCTCGAGAACGCCCTGGTGCTGATCTATGAAGAAAAAATCTCCAGCGCCAAAACGCTGGTGCCCATTCTGGAAGCGGTGAGCAAGGCCAACAAGCCGCTGTTGATCATCGCCGAGGACGTCGAGGGCGAGGCCCTGGCCACGCTGGTGGTCAACAAGATGCGTGGCATCTTGAACGTGTGCGCCGTCAAGGCGCCCGGATACGGCGACCGTCGCAAGGCCATGCTCGGCGACCTGGCCATTTTGACCGCGGGCACGGCCATCTTCAAAGACCTGGGCATTTCGCTCGATAGCGTGAAGCTGTCGGATTTGGGTCGCTCTCGCAAAATCACGATCGACGCCGAGAACACGACAATCGTGGGCGGCGCCGGAAAGAAAGAGGCGATCGACGGTCGGGCCGATCAGATCCGCAAGGAAATCGAAGTCACCGACAGCGAATACGACCGCGAGAAGTTGCAAGAGCGGCTGGCCAAGTTGGCCGGCGGCGTGGCCCAGATCAACTGCGGCGCCGCCACCGAAACGGAAATGAAGGAGCGCAAGGCGCTGCTCGAAGACGCCAAGGCGGCCACGCAAGCGGCCTTGGAAGAAGGCATCGTGCCCGGCGGCGGCGTGGCCCTGATTCGCGCCGAAGGCTCGCTGGCCAAGCTCGACCTGAAGGGGGACGAGAAGCTCGGCGCCGAAATCGTCCGCAACGTGCTCGACTATCCGCTGCGAGCCATCGCCGAGAATGCCGGGCTGGATGGCGCCGTGGTCGTCAACCGCGTGCGGCACCTGAAGGGCAAGAACGAAGGCTATGACGCCGACAAGGACACCTATTGTGATCTGGTGGCCGCGGGCATCATCGATCCAGCCAAGGTAGTACGCACAGCGCTGCACAACGCAGCCAGTGTCGCTGCCCTGTTGCTAACCACCGAGTCGCTGATTACCGAGGTGCCCTCGGAAGAGGAAGCCGGCGACCACGACCACCACGACCACGGAATGGGAGGTGGCATGGGAGGAATGGGCGGCATGGGAATGGGTGGTATGGGTGGCATGGGTGGCATGATGTAAGTCGCTCGGCAATCGGCCCGCTGCGTTAGCTCGTTGGCAATTTGTCTCCCGCAAAAAAATCAACCTACAAACGAATCTGAAGGAATACGAATCATGGCGAACGTGCGATTGCGTCCCCTTGACGACCGCGTGGTGATCGAACCCCAGGAAGCAGAAGAGCGAACGGCTGGCGGCATCGTGCTGCCAGACACGGCCAAGGAAAAGCCGCAGCGCGGCAAGGTTGTGTCGACCGGGCCGGGTCGGTTGCTCGACAACGGCAACCGCGGCGAGCTTTCAGTGAGCGTGGGTGACGTCGTGATCTACGGCAAGTATTCCGGCACCGACATCGAGGTGGCCGGCAAGGACGTCAAGATCCTGCGCGAGGGAGACATTCTCGCCAAGGTGTTGTAAGCGACTCGCAATTCGGGCGCGCCGCTGGCCGGCACGCGCCGGAGCATGGCGTTGCGTGGGACACGCGGCGTCGGGCGAACGACAGACTCACTCAACTATTCAACGATTGACGAGGAACGCCATCGTGGCAAAGCAATTACTCTTTCAAGATTCGGCCCGTGCAAAAATGCTGCGCGGCGTGGAGAAGCTGGCCGACGCAGTCGCGGTCACGATGGGCCCCACGGGCAAGAACGTGATCATCGACAAATCGTTCGGCGGACCGACCGTAACCAAAGACGGTGTCACGGTCAGCAAAGAGGTGGAACTGGAAGACCGCTTCGAGAACATGGGCGCAAAGCTCGTGAACGAAGTGGCCTCGAAAACGTCGGACATCGCGGGGGACGGCACGACGACCGCCACCGTGCTGGCCCGTGCGATCTTCAAGGAAGGCACGCGCAACGTCGCGGCCGGCAGCAACCCCATGGCCGTGCGCCGCGGGATCGAGAGGGCGGTGGCAGCCGCCGTCGAGAAGCTGCAGTCGATGGCCAAGCCCGTCTCCAGCAAGGAAGAGATCGCGCAAATCGGCTCCATCAGCGCCAACAACGACCCGGAAATCGGCGAGTTGCTGGCCGACGTGATGGAAAAAGTCGGCAAGGACGGCGTGATCACGGTCGAAGAGGGCAAAACCCTGGAAACGACCAAGGAGTTGGTCGAGGGCATGCAGTTCGACAAGGGCTACATCTCGCCCTACTTCATCAATCGTCCGGCCGAAATGGATTGCTTGCTCGAGGACGCGCTGATCTTGATCCACGAGAAGAAAATCAGCAACCTGCGCGAGCTGGTGCCGCTGTTGGAACAAGTCGCCCAATCGGGTCGGCCGCTGTTGATCATCGCCGAGGACGTGGACGGCGAGGCGCTGACGACGCTGGTCGTGAACAAGCTGCGCGGAGTGCTCAACGTGTGCGCCGTCAAGGCGCCCGGCTTCGGCGATCGTCGCAAAGCGATGCTCGGTGACCTGGCCGTGTTGACGGCCGGCACGTTGATCAGCGAGGACCTGGGGCTGAAGCTCGAGAGTCTCACGCTCGAGCACATGGGCCGCGCCAAGCAGATCACGATCGACAAAGAGTCCACCACGATCGTTAAAGGCGCCGGCAAGCCGACAGAGATCCAGAATCGCATCCAGCAGATTCGCAACCAGATCGACGCCACGGAGAGCGATTACGACAAGGAGAAGTTTCAGGAGCGGCTGGCCAAGTTGACCGGTGGCGTGGCCATCATCTCGGTTGGCGCGGCCTCCGAAGCCGACATGAAGCAGAAGAAGGCTCGTGTGGAAGATGCATTGCACGCCACCCGTGCCGCGGTCGAAGAAGGCATTCTGCCCGGCGGCGGCGTGGCGTTGGTCCGTTGCCGCGAGGCGGTCGAGGCCGTTCGCTCGCAAGCCAAGGGAGACGAGAAGATCGGCGTGGATATCGTGCTGCACTCGCTGTCGGCGCCGATGAAGCAAATCGCCGACAACTGCGGCATCGACGGATCCGTGGTCGTCGACGAAGTGGGCCAGAAGCCCACGAACACCGGCTACGACGCCAACACGGGCAAGTACGTCGACATGCTCAAGGCCGGCATCATCGATCCGGCCAAGGTGGTGCGCACGGCGCTCAGCAACGCCGCCAGCATTGCCGGCTTGATGCTGACGACCGAGGCACTGGTGACGAACTTCGACAAGGAAGACAAGGAAAAGAACCGCGTCGAGGGAAGCGTACGTTAACAGCACGTGCAGGTTACGCAACACCGGGCCACTTCAGCCGACTGAGGTGGCCCGTTTGCGGCGCGGAGCGCGCGTGCAAATTGGCGGTGACGCGCTGGCACGCCACGCCCTATAATTCACACAGCAATCGCACGAACGAAACCGCACCGAAACCATGCCGTCAATGGCCGGTAAACGTGATTACTACGAGGTCCTGGGCGTCAAGCGCAACGCCACGGACAAGCAGATTGCCGACGCCTATCGCAAGCTGGCGATCAAGTTTCATCCGGACAAGAATCCCGGCGACGAAGAGGCCGTGGTAATGTTCAAGGAGGCCGCCGAGGCCTTCGAGGTGTTGGGCGACGGCGAGCGGCGCACGCAGTACGATCGCTTCGGCCACGCCGCCTTCAGCGGCGGCGCCGGCGCACGCGGATTTGCCGACGTCAACGACATTTTCGCCGCCTTCGGCGACATCTTCGGCGAGA
>JBGSYQ010000027.1:0-6890 GCA_041750795.1 Pirellulales bacterium
CGGCGATCCCCTGCGGCTGCCCGACGCATTGCGGCGCCGCGCCGGCGAGACGATCACGCTGAGCATTTCGCGGCAAGGCGGCGCGGGCGAGCCCGAGAAGCTCGAAAAGCAGATCCGTCTGCGCGAGCCGTTGTGGAGCAACTTCACCGACGGTTCGCTGGTGGCGCCGGGCGGTCCGGTGGACGTGCCGGCACTGGGCATCGCCTATCGAGTGCTGAACATTGTCGACACGACGGAGAAGGACAGTCCCGCGGCGCGCGCCGAGTTGATCAAGGACGGCAAGCCGGCGGACGTGGCGCTGTTTGCGCCGCGCGACGAGATCGTGCAGGCCGAATTCATTGAGCCCGAGCCGGCCGACGAAACGCCCGACGACGAGAGGCTGTTCGACGATGCGAAGCCGCTGAACTTCAGCGCCGAGACGCCCAACTGGCCGTTCTTCATGGCGCAACTGCAATGGCTGCCTGCGGGCGCGAAGGTCAAGCTCACGCTGGCCGACGGACGCACCGCGACCTTGGAGCCGGTCGAGGCCGCGGATTGGCACTATTCCGATCGCGGGCTGAACCCGTCGGCCGAGTATACGACCACCAAGGCACGCAGTTTTTCGGAGGCGCTGGCGCTGGGCGGGCGCGAAACGGTGGACGCCGTGCTGCACGTATACCTGTTCCTGCGCAAGCTGGGTTCGCAGATTTCGATCAAGGTGCTGGGCGGGCCCAAGACGATTGCCCAGGCTGCCGGCTACGCCGCCTACGACAGCGTGTCTCAGTTGCTGATCTTCCTGACGCTGTTGTCCGCCAACCTGGCAGTGGTGAACTTTCTGCCGATTCCGCTGTTGGACGGCGGGCACATGGTGTTTCTGATTCTCGAGGCCATCATGCGGCGACCGGTGAGCGAGCGCGTGCAGATCGCCTTTCACTATGCGGGATTTGTGTTCATCATCAGCCTGATGCTGTTCGTACTGGGGCTGGATTTTCACATCATTCCGCGGCAATGACGCGCCGGCAGAACGGCAGCCCGTCCATGTGTTCACGGCTGCTCGCAACCCGTTGAACAATTCGACAGGCTGCGACATCGCATGGATGCGATGACAAAATGGCGACGGCATTTTTCGGCAGGCTAGCGCGGCGTGATGCACCAGCACGCTGAGCGACGATACGGGAGCGGGCATGGCAGGGCCGACGAAAACCACGCAGCGCGTCTTGCCGCGCGTGCCCATCGACCGGCTGGCCGAGCCGCTGGCTCGGTTCATGAACATCCAGGCCTCCAGCGGCGTGGTGCTGCTGCTGGTGACGATCGTGGCGCTGGGATTGGCCAACTCGCCCTGGTCGGAGCCGTTTCTCGATTTCTGGCACATTCCGCTGACCCTGGCCTGGGGCGACCACGCGCTGGAGCTCTCGTTGCACGACTGGATCAACGACGGGCTGATGGTGATCTTCTTCTTCGTCGTGGGCCTGGAAGTCAAGCGCGAGATCGTCCACGGCGAGCTACGGCACCTGCGCCAGGCGATGCTGCCGGTGGCAGCCGCCGTGGGCGGCATGGTGGCGCCGGCCGCGATCTACCTGGCGCTGCAGTTCCACGGGGAGGGCCGGTCTGGCTGGGGCATTCCCATGGCCACCGACATCGCCTTCGTGGTGGGCTGCATGGCGCTATTCGGCTCGCGCATTCCGCGCGGCCTGCGCGTGATGCTGCTGACGCTGGCCATCGTCGACGATATCGGCGCGATCATCGTGATCGCCATCGGATACACGCGCGAGGTGGACCTGAGCGCCTTGGCGCTGGCCGTCGGCATGATGGCCGTGGTCAACGCGGCGGCGCGGCTGGGCATTCGCAGCATCCTGGCCTACGTGGTGCTGGGCGTGCTGATGTGGTTCTTCTTTCATGCCTCGGGCGTGCACGCCACCATCGGCGGCGTGATCCTGGGATTGATGACGCCGGCCAAAGCTTATCTGGGCGAAGGACCGATTGCGCAATTCATGCAGGAGCTGCACGAGTTGTTTCACGGCGACACCGCGGAGACGCCGAATCGCATGGCCGAAGTGCGTCGCTTGCGCAGGGCGGTGCGCGAAACGGTTCCGACCTCGGAGTTTCTCGAAGCCACGTTGCACCCCTGGGTGGCCTTCGGCGTGATGCCGCTGTTCGCGCTGGCCAATGCCGGGGTGACCGTCTCGGCCGACGACCTGCAATCGCCGGTGGCCATCGCCGTGATGGCGGGTCTGGTGCTCGGCAAACCGCTGGGCATCGTGCTGGCCAGTTGGCTGAGCGTGCGCAGCGGCCTGGCCCAGTTGCCGGCCGGCGTGACCTGGTCGGTGCTGTTTGGCGGAGCATGTCTGGCGGGCATCGGCTTCACCATGTCGCTCTTTCTGGCCAACCTGGCGCTGTCCGGCCCGCTGTTGCCGTCGGCCAAGATCGGCATTCTCGTCGGCTCGGCCATTAGCGGCGTGTTGGGAATGACGCTGTTGGTGGTTTTTACGCGCCGCCCGAACGACGTGCAGGCGTAGCGCGCGGCGGGGCGTGCTAGCACGCTGGTTCGCTCTTGCTCGCGCCTGGCGATCGCGGTAAAGTTCGAGCCCCCTGCAAAGCTGGGGGCATTGGCGGCGGATGGTGCAAGTCGCGGAAAGGATTCCGATATGCCGACAACGGTGGCGGCCCTGGCTCGCCTGGTCGATGGCGAGGTCGTAGGCGACGGGACGGTCGAGATCGCTAGCGCCGCGACGTTGGACGAAGCCACCGGCTCGGACATCACGCTGGTCGACAAGCTGGAGAAGTCCGACCGGCTGATCAAAGCGGCGGCCCGGGCCGTGGTTGCGCCGCGTGATTTTCCGCTGCACGCGGCGTCGCAGCCGGCCATCCTGGTCGACGACGTCCATCGCGCCTTCGCCACGATCGTGGCATACTTTCGGCCGCCGCGTCCTTGCACGCGCCTGGGCGTCAGCCCGGCGGCGCTGGTGCATCCCGCAGCACGGCTGGCGGACGACGTCGACGTGCATCCGGGCGCTTCGATCGATGCCGACGTGGAAATCGGCGCCGGCTCGACCATCCACGCTGGCGCGCGGATCATGGCCGGCTGCAAGCTGGGCCAAAACGTCGCGATTTTTCCCAACGCCGTCCTCTATGAAAACACGGTGATCGGCGATCGTTCGGTCGTACACGCGGGCAGCGTGCTGGGAGGGCATGGCTTCGGCTATCGGTTTCAGGATGGCGGACATTTGCCGATGGCCCAGTTGGGCTGGGTGCGCGTGGGCAGCGATTGCGAAATCGGCGCCAACTCGACCGTCGACCGCGGCACCTACGGCCCTACGGTAATAGGCGACGGCACCAAGATCGATAACCTGGTGATGATCGCCCACAACTGCCAGATCGGCAAACACAACATCATCTGCTCGCAAGTCGGCATCGCCGGCAGCACGGTGACCGGCGACTTTGTGATCCTGGCCGGGCAGGTGGGCATTCGCGACCACGTGCGCATCGGCGAGGGCGCCGTGCTGGGGGCGAAGGCCGGCGTGAGCAACGACGTGCCGGCCGGAGCGCGGATGTTCGGCGTTCCCGCCTCGCCCGAACGCGAGCAGAAGCAGTTGCTGGCGACGCTGCCGCGACTGCCCGAGATGCGCCGGCAGCTCAAGGCACTCACGCGCAAGCTGGAGCACATGGAAGCCGAGCAAGCGGCAAAAATCGAGCGGCCGCATCCGCCGGGCCAGCAAGCGGCGTGAGGGAACAGGCGGCAGGCGAGAGCAGGAGCCGTTGGGCGTGAATCGTGCCGCATCGCTACAGCCTGACGCGCGCAACGCGATGGTAGTGACGCATTCGGCGCCCAGCGCCAAGCCGGCCATGAAGATTGGCTTGATTGCTGCTTGGGGGCGTTATCCGCTGGTGGTGGCCGAGGCGCTCAAGGCGCAAGGGGCAGAGGTCTACTGCCTGGGCGTGAAGGACCACGTCGATCCGTCGATTCGCGCGCTGTGCGACGACTTCGAATGGGTCGGCCTGGCGAAAATCGGCCAGGTGATTCGCTTCTTTCGCCGCCACGGCGTCACGCAAGCCACGATGGCCGGCAAGGTTCACAAGGTGCTGCTCTACGAGCGCGGCGCCTGGTGGCGGCACCTACTGCCCGATTGGCAGGGCGCGAGGACGTTCTGGCCGCACTTCGTGTCGCGCAAGAAGAGCCAGCAGGATGACAGCCTGCTGGGCGCCATCGTCGAATCGTTCAGCCGAGCGGGCATCGCCATGCGGCCGGCCACGGACTTCGTGCCCGAGCTGTTGGTGAAGTTAGCCTGCTTGACCGCGCGGCAACCGTCGGCCGCCCAGTGGCACGACATCCAGTTCGGCTGGCGTCTGGCCAAGGAGATGGGCCGGCTGGACGTGGGGCAAAGCGTGGTGGTCAAGGATCGCTCGCCGCTGGCGATCGAAGCGGTGGAAGGCACCGACCAGTGCATTCGCCGCGCGGGCGAGTTGTGCCCGGCCGGCGGGTTCACCGTCGTCAAGGTGGCCAAGCCGCAGCAAGACATGCGGTTCGACGTGCCGACGATCGGCATGCTCACGTTGGAGACCATGGCGGCGGCGGGCGGGCGCGTGCTGGCGGTGGAAGCCGGCCGCACGATCTTCATCGATCAGAGCGAGGTCGTCGACTTCGCCAACCGCCAGCAGATGGCCATCGTCGCGCTGGACGCCGCAGGGCAACCAGCGGATTGACTTGCCCAACGTTCCATTCGCACGAGTCGCTGGATTCGCAAGCATGCGGCCCGATCGAAGGTCCGCGTACTGGCTGGCTCCCAACGTCGCGGCGAAACCCGGGCGAGCTAATTAACGGTTGCACCGCACCGGCATCCAGTATCATAAAACGCGATAGCGCCGGATTGCCAGCGCGGCGGCTCGTATCGGCAACTGCGGAATTCGAACCCGGGCGAGGCAGCGATGGCCGCGAAAGATTTTGGCGCGATCGAGAGCGACTATGCGTTTTTCATGACGCATGCCACCGAGGCCGAGAGTGACGTGGCCGAGTATGCTCGCGAGCTGGCGGGCGTCGCCGAGCGTCGGACGGCGATCCGCATGCTCGATTTCGGCTGCGGCACGGGCAGCTTTTCGGAGCAATTGCTATCGACCGTGAACTGGCCGCCGCGCGCGCTGGAGCTGACGCTCGTCGAGCCCGTGCCTCATCAGTGCGAAGAAGCGGCGCTGCGATTGGCAGGCTTCAGCGAACGAGCGATTGCGACGGCCCAGAAGCTGGACGCTGGAGTCCGAGGCCCCTTTGACGTGATCCTGTCGAACCACGTTTTGTACTACGTGGACGACCTGGACGCGACGCTGCGGCAGCTCGTCGATTTGCGGTCGCCCGGCGGAAAGCTGCTGCTGGCGATGGCCGGCTGGGACAACATGCTGCTGGGGCTGTGGCAAACCGGCTTCGCGATGCTCGGCCGGCCGGTGCCGTACTACGCGGCCCAGGACGTTGCGTCGGCCCTGTCGCGCTGGGGGATCCCCTTTCGCAAAGCACGGGTGCCCTATCGGCTCCGCTTTCCCGACTCGGCCGAGAACCGGTTGAAGATCCTCCGCTTTCTGTTCGCCGAGCATCTCGACACCATGCCCCGCCAGCGCCTGCTCGGCGAGTTCGATCGCTACTGCCAGCATGGGCACGTGGAAGTGAATACGCACAGCGATCACTTCGCGGTCGAGCAGCCGTAGCCGGCGCAGCATTCGACGGCGTCGCCGAATTCTGCTGGCAGATACAGGCGCTCTTGACTACTCAGACGGATTGTCTTAGGATCCGCGCCAGACAGGTTATCTGGGGCGCGGGGTATGCGGCCATGGCGCGGCGGGTGCGACTGACCGATGCGGAGTTTGCGGTGCTCGAGCCGTTGTGGCACACGGGCCCGCAGACGATCCGCCAGCTTACGGCCGCGCTTTATCCCCAGCAGTCGGTCTCCGATTATGCCACCGTGCAGAAGCTGCTGGAGCGCTTGGAAAAGAAGCGCTGCGTGCGGCGCGATCGTTCGCAGGCGGCGCATGTGTTTCGCGCCGCGATCGAGCGCGACGCACTGATCGACGGCCAGTTGCAGGAGATTGCCGACCGGCTGTGCGACGGCTCGCTGGTGCCGGTGCTCAACCAACTGGTGCGGCGCACCCGGCTGTCGGCCAAAGATCGCGAACAATTGCGGAAGTTGCTCGACGAAGGCGGCAAGCAGTAGCGATACACTTACCCGCGGGCAAGCGTTATGAACGCGTGGCTCGAAATCGGAATGTCGAACGGTGTGGCGGCCACGCTGATGGCGCTGGTCGCGGCGCTGGCGACACGTTGGTGCCGCCGGCCGCAGGTGGTGCTGGTGTTGTGGCTGCTGGTGCTGGCCAAGCTGATATCTCCGCCGATCGTGGGCCTGCCGGCCATGTCGTTGCGAGCCTTTCTGCCGCAACCGGCCGCCGATTCCCGCTTGGCGGCGGACGCCTCCGGTTTGCCCGTCGACGATGGGGCAGTGAGCGTGCGGGAACTGTCGGAGACGCCGGCTCCGCCGCCGGAATGGGACGCGCTGGCCGACGTGCCGATCGAGTACTCTTTGCATGGCGACGTCGAGCTCGACGCCATGCCGGCGTTGGAGGCGGTCGATGAATGCGCGTTTGATGAAACGCCGTTTGACGCGGCGGCGGCCGACGCAGCGATGGCTGCACAGGAAGTTCAGGCGCCGACGGACGAGTTGCTGGTTGCTACCGAGCCTTGGCCGACGTTGGGCGTCGCATTGCCCGCAACGTTGCGCTACGACTGGTTGCCGCGTGCGATCGGCTGGACGTGGTTGGGCGGATCGGCGTTGTGGTTTGTCGTTGCGGCATTGCGGATCGCGCGCTTCGCGCGCTTGTTGAGGCATGCCGAGCCGGCGGGGGCCGCACTGGCGGGCGAGGTGCGGCGGCTGTCGGAG
>JBGSYQ010000028.1:0-16922 GCA_041750795.1 Pirellulales bacterium
GTTGCGCGTCCGGCCGCCCGTGGCCGCCGCGGTGGCGGCCGGCGTGGAAGGCCATCTACCGGGTTGGATTGCTGAGCAAAGCGGTGCCCATTCGGCCTGGTAGCGGGCAGACACCCCAATCTGGTGTGAACGATTCCGTCCTGGCGGCCAGCAATTCCAGCCCATTTTTTGGGGATCGTTTGTCGGGTGATGGATTCCATTCGGGTATAATCCAGCCATTGGCGCAGGCAACCTACAGGGCGCAGGCAGCTTGCAGTCGGAATTTCCACCCAGCGTCGACTCCGGGGCAACCGAGGAGCGTATGACGGACCGTTTGCGCACCCAGCACGACCCCGCTGCACCGGGTTCCAGCGCTGCCGAGTCGCAGTTGCGCGGCATGCTGGACACGCTCTCGGTAGGCGCGTACCTCTGCGACCGCGAGGGGCTGATCACGTACTTCAATCGCCACGCGCAGCAGTTGTGGGGCAGGGCCCCGGCGCTCAACAATCCGATCGACCGCTTTTGCGGATCGTTGCGATTGTTCGACGCGCAGGGCGCGCCGATTTCGCACGACCGCTGCTGGATGGCGCTGGCGCTGGCGAACGGGCGCCAGTACAACGGCCAGGAGATCATCATCGAGCGCGACGACGGCAGCCGCGCCACCGTGCTGGCCCACGCCAACCCCTTGCGCGACGAGTCGGGCGAGATTGTTGGCGCGGTGAACCTGTTGGTCGACATTACCGACCGCCGGCGGGCCGACAACGCGCACGCGCTGTTGGCCGCGATCGTCGAGTCGTCCGACGATGCCATTTTCAGCAAGACGCTCGAAGGGCAGATTACGTCGTGGAACGGCGGCGCGGAGCGGCTGTTTGGATATTCGGCCGCCGAGGCGATCGGTCGCTCGATCATGATGATCGTTCCAGCGGATCGCACCGATGAAGAACGTTCGCTGTTGGCGCGCATTCGCCAAGGGCAGCGTGTGCAGCATTCGGAGACGGTGCGCGTGGCGAAGGACGGTCGACGGATCGACGTTTCCGTAACGGTCTCGCCGGTGCGTGACGTAAAAGGGTGCATCATCGGCGCTTCCGCCGTGAACCGCGATATCACTAATCGCAAGCGCGCCGAAGCGGCCCTGTTGGAAAGCGAGGGGCGGTTTCACGCGCTGGCCGACAACATCTCACAATTGGCTTGGATGACCGACGAAACCGGCGCCATCGTCTGGTACAACCAGCGCTGGTTCGACTATACCGGCACGACCTTTCAGGAGATGCAAGGCTGGGGCTGGAAAAAGGTGCATGCGCCGGATCACGTCGATCGGGTCGTCGATAAATTCACGCGCTGCATCCGCTCGGGCGAAGTGTGGGAAGACACGTTTCCGCTGCGCGGCAAGGACGGGCAATACCGCTGGTTCCTCTCGCGGGCCGTGCCGATTCGCGACGCCAGCGGAAAAGCGCTGCGATGGTTCGGCACCAACACCGACGTCACCCAGCAACGCGAAGCCGAAGAGGCGCTGCGCGACGCGGACCACAGAAAGGACGAGTTTCTGGCGACGCTGGCCCACGAGTTGCGCAACCCGTTGGCGCCCATCACCAACTCGCTGCACATCCTGCGACTGTCCGACGACGTGGCGCCGACGCTGGAGAAAGTTCGCGAGATTCTGGAGCGGCAGACCAATCACTTGGCGCGGCTGGTCGACGATCTGCTCGACGTGTCGCGCATCACGCAGGGCAAGATCGAGCTGCGCAAGGAGGTCATCGAGTTGGCCGCGGTGATCCGCAGCGCCGTGGAAGTGAGCCGCCCGCTGGTGGACGCCGGCCGGCATCAACTGGCCATTTCGCTCCCCCGCGAGCCGATCGTGCTGTCGGCCGATCCAACACGCCTGGCGCAGGTCGTCGCCAACCTGCTGAACAACGCGGCTCGCTATACTTCCCACGGAGGACAAATCTGGCTGACGGCCGAAGTCGACCAACAGGAAGTGGTGATTCACGTGCGCGACAATGGCCGCGGCATCTCCGCGGAGGGCCTGTTGCGCGTGTTCGACAAGTTCGTGCAAGTCGGCGGCGACGCGCGGACGCACGGCGGCCTGGGCATCGGGCTGACCTTGGCGCGCAGCCTGGTCGAGCTGCACGGCGGTCGCATCGAAGCGCACAGCGAAGGATCGGGGCTCGGCAGCGAGTTCACCATCCGCTTGCCGCTGGGCGTTCCAACCTCACCGATCGCGCCCTCCCACATCCGGCCGCACGCTGAGCCGGCGACAACGACGACGCGGCGCATTCTTATCGTCGACGACGCGCGCGACACGGCCTATATCTTGAGCAAACTGCTGGAAACGCTCGGCCACGACGTCGCGGTCGCTGACAGTGGAGCCTCGGCACTCGAGTTCGCAAGGCGAGAACGCCCCGACGTGGTGATCTCGGATATCGGCATGGCGGATATGGACGGGTATGAGTTGGCCCGCCAACTCCGTCGCGAACCGGGCCTGCAAGGCATCGTGCTGGTCGCCCTGACCGGTTACGGGCAAGAGCGCGACCGGTGGCGCGCCCTGGAGGCCGGCTTCGACCTGCACGTCGTCAAGCCGGTCGGCTTGCAGGCGCTCAAGTCGATGCTCGACTCGCTGCCAGCGCGGCGCCAGGCGCCGACGTCTTGAAGCGCGGCGCCCGTCTGGTTTAGCAGCCCGTTGAAGTATTCGACGGGCTGCGTGATCGCACGGATGCGATCTCAAAATGTCGACGCAAGTCGTTATTTTGCGCTTCCGTGCGGAGCTTTGCTCCGCACTTGGCGAGGTTGAAATAAGCCACGAAGGCTTATTTCAACGGACTGTTGCGGCAATGGCACACGGATAAGCAGCCTGTGCATGCGCCGTTCAGTTTGATCGATCCAGCGCCACGCGGATCCGCCTCCGGTTGCGGGTTCACTCCTCCGCCACGTGCCCAGTAATGCGCGCCAATGCCGAGCCCGGCTGCAAAACGGGGTGTCGCGGATTGCGGCGCCCGATGGCACGCGAATTGCCCTGCTGCTGGAGACATCAATGGTCCATCGACGAGGTGGAAATCCAATCATTCAGCGGAGGCTATGATGAAACTGGCAACCTTGGACGATCTGCTATTGCACGAGCTGCGCGATTTGCACAGCGCGGAGCACCAAATCACGAAGGCCATGCCCAAAATGGTCAAGGCGGCCCACTCGGAATCGCTGAAGCACGCGTTGCAGGAGCATCTGGATGTCACCGAACGTCAGGTCGAGCGTCTGGACGAAATCTTTCGCAAGCTCGATCGCAGCTCGCGCGGGCCGAAGTGCGAGGCCATGGAAGGACTGCTCGCCGAGGGGAAACACCTGATGGCTGAGGATGCCGATCCCGCGGTGCTCGACGCCGGACTGATCGCCGCCGCGCAGCGCGTGGAACACTATGAAATTGCCGGCTACGGCTGTGCCCGCACGTTCGCCCATTTGCTCGGACACGAGGACATCGCCGAAATGCTCCAGCAAACGCTCGACGAGGAGGCGGATGCCGACGTCAAGCTCACCGACCTGGCCATGAGCGAAATCAATCCCAGAGCCTCGGTCGGAGCTTCCGACGGCGGAGGACGCGAATAACGCCGCGCACCTGCGAGCAGCCTGTTGAAGAATTCAACGGGCTGCGACATCGCATGGATGTGATGACAGAATAGCGACGTAAGTCGTTATTCTGCGCTTCCGTGCGAAGCTTTGCTTCGCGCTTGGCGAGGTTGAAAAGTGCCAGATTGGCATTTTTCAACACGCGGCTGTCGCGGTGAGCGAAGTAGACCGGCCCAGCGACGCAACGGATTGAATGCGTCGGGCCGATCAGATGGCTCGTTGGGGATTTACTCACCCAAATCCTCAGCGAGCTTTTTTTGCGCTGCGGGAACCTCGCCGGGATCTGACCCGGGAAGCTCGGCCCCGGGAAGCTCGACCCCGGGAAGCTCGACTCTGTCGAGTGCCGCCAGCAAGTGGTCCAGCTCCGCCTGCAACTGCTGGCGACCGGCGCGGGCGGAAACGTCGTTTCCCGTATCGGCCGCTTCCTCCACGGCGCCGGCTGCAGCAGCCAGCCGAGCGGCGTCCAGATACAGGGCCACGCCGCGCAGGTTGTGTGCCGCACGAGCCGCGGTGCTCGCATCGCCGTCGTCGAGCGCCGCGCTCACCAGCGCTGCCTGCTTTTGCGATTCCTCGCGAAACAGCCGCAGGAATTGCCGGGCGATGGTCCGATCTCCGCCGAAACGTTCGAGCGTCGCTTGCAGATCGAAGCTGGCCGTTTGCGCCGTCGGCGGGTTCGCCGCCGCAGGCGCATCGCGTGCCGCGGGGTGCGCGCCGGAGTTCGTACGGTCCATGGCGTGTTGGTCCCCATATTTCTCGACGATTTGGATCAGCTCCGCCGCATTGACCGGTTTGGGCAAATAGTCGTTCATGCCGGCCGCCAGGCACTTTTCGCGGTCTTCACGCATGGCGTGGGCGGTCATGGCGATGATCGGCACGCGGGCGCGCTCGGCGTTCGAAATGTGGCGGATGGCCGCAGCAGCCTGCAGCCCGTTCATGGTCGGCATTTGAGCGTCCATCAGCACGACGTCGAAAGCGGCCTTTTGCAAGTGCGTGACGGCCTCGTGCCCATTTTCGACGATCTTCACCGTGTGACCGCGTTTGCCCAGGATGGCGCTCACCACTTTCTGATTGGCCGGCGTGTCCTCTGCCACCAGGATGCGCAGCGAGTGTTTCGTCGTGGCGATCTGACGGCGCGACGATCCGTTGCCGATGGGATCGTCCAGAGCCGCCAGCAAAGCGCTGCAAAGCTCGAACTGCGTGATGGGCTTTTCCAGATGAACGGCAATACGAAGCTGCGCGAAGCGCTCCTCGTAGACGTGCCGGCCGCCGGAGGACAACATCACGACGGCGGCGCCGTGCAGCACCCGCTCCCGCTGGGCCGCTTCCAGAAACATGAATCCGTCCATATCCGGCATCATCGCGTCGACGATCACGAAGGGAAACGCGTCTTCGCCCGATTGCCGCAACACGTCCAAGGCTTCGGCGCCGCTGGCGCAAACCGTGGGTTGCATGGACAAAGCGCTGGCGATCTCGGCCACCAGCTTGCGGTTCGACTGATTGTCGTCGACGATCAGCACCCCCTTGCCGGTCAAGTCGGCCCGGCCGTCCGTGGTCTCGCTGGTGACGGACACAGCGGGTGCACGCTTCAGTTGCAGCGTGCAGAAGAAACGGCTGCCGCGTCCCAGCACGCTCTCCACCCACAGCCGTCCCGACATTCGATGGACCAGTTCCCGCGTGATGGTCAGCCCCAACCCGGTGCCCGAATACCGGCGCGTGCTGGTGGCATCGACTTGCGTGAACGGCGAAAAAATGCGTTGCTGGTCGGCCGTGGCGATGCCGATGCCGGTGTCGGAAACCGCAATGAGCAGTTCGACCGTGTCGCTCTGTTGACAGTCGCTCGATGGAGAGTCGCTTTGTTGTGGGCCGCCCTGTTGCGAATGAAGCGTGACGTCCACGGCCACCTCGCCCGAATCGGTGAACTTGATGGCGTTGCCGACCAGGTTCATGATGATTTGCTGGATGCGGCGCGCGTCGCCATCCAGCTCATCGGGCACGTCGGCGTGGATGCGGCACAGCAGCTCCAGCCCTTTTTCGTGCGCCCGCACGGCAAGCGTGCGCGTGGCATGGCGAATGGTCTTGCGAAGCTGAAGGGGCGACCTTTCCAGTTCGAACGTACCAGCCTCGGTGCGCGAAAAATCGAGCAAGTCCTTGAGCAGAAACAACAGCACTTGCGCCGAATCGTGCGCCGTCGACAGGTAGTCGCGCACGGTGGGGGACAGCCGTTCGTCCAAAGACAGCTCCAACATGCCCAGAATGGAGTTCATGGGCGTCCGTAGCTCGTGGCTCACGTTGGCCAGAAACTCGCTCTTGGCGCGATTGGCGCTTTCGGCCTCGGCCTGGGCCCGGGCGCACTGGGCCTCAAATCGCTTGCGCCGCGAGATATCGCGCTCGATGCTCGACGCGCCACGCACGCGCCCCTCGCGATCGAACACCGGCGCGGCGGTCAGAGACACGTCGACAAGCTGTCCGTTCTTGCGGCGACGCACCGTTTCGAATTGATCCAGCCGGCGCGCGTCGCGCAGCACGCGCGTCAGCACGGGCGTGCCGGTGTTCGACTCTTCAGGAGCAACCAGGCGCAGTGATTCACCGAGCACCTCGTCGCGCGTATAGCCGTACAGCCGTTCGGCGCCCGCGTTCCAACTGAGAATGATCCCGGCCTGGTCCGTGGCGATGACCGCGTCGTCAGAGGCCTCGATAATGGCGGCCAGGCGGGCACGATCGGCGGCCAGCGTTGCCGACGTCGCCAGTTGCCCCAACAGCCTGCTGATGCAGCCGCTCAACAGCCGCAGCGGCTGATCGTCGGCCTCCGCGTCGCGATGAAAGAATTCGAGAACGGCGACGAGATCCTGCCCGCACATCACCGGCACGGCGAAAGCACGACCGGGCGCAGGACGGCCAGCCGCCAGCGCGGTTTCGCTGCGATCGGAGTCTTCCGGAAGCAAGCCGGCTTGCGCGCGGCACCAGACAATTCCCGGCAGCCCCTGGCCCGGGGCGAACGATACGCCGGCGCGGGCTTCGCGCCAGTCGCAAAACTCGTCGGCGTCGGCCACGCACCAGATGCCGGAAGACACCAGGTGGCGCAACTCGGCGTCGGCCACGAGCACGTGCCCCATCGGCCAGCCCGTGTTCTCGCAGACCAGGCGCGTACACAGTTCCAACGCGACCTCGAAGTTGGCCCCGTCGGACGACGGCACGTGGACCAGGCCGGGACCAGGCAAACTGGCCGACCGACTCTCACTGCGAGGGGAAGCTCGAGACATGTTTGGCAGAACGAGAAGTAGGCTCGCAGCGAGATTCGGAGATTGAATCGCGGTTTGAAGCAGGTTGGTGGGAGAACAACGAACCACCACTTGGCGCGGCGCCGCCCGGGCCGACACCTTGTGACCGTAGCCGTCAGAAGACTATCCGGATCGCAAACACGGACCACCCGAGCGGCGGCGGCCAGCCAAAATCCGGTTCGCAAGTTCCATGCCGCCAAGATGTTCGCTTAAACGCCGCGTTCCGGGGCGATAGCCGCCGCGGACGAACGTGCCGTCGAACCAAATTGGATTGCTATCGACCAGGATGGCCGCCAGGCAATCAGCCCGTGGCAGCGGCAAAACGCCGGGTCGAGGTGCTAGTGGGCTTGATCGGCTCAATCGGCCCATCGGCGAGGCACGTTTCGTGGGCAAGTTCACGCACGGCGAATCGACCTCGATTGGCACACGCTCAGCAGCGACCAGCAGGCGTGTAGTTGGGGTCCGGGCGCGGGAAATGCTATCGCGGGGAGCCGCACGCCACGAAAGCGGCGCGACGAGTGCCTTGCCATTGGCACGCCAAGTGCTACTGACCTGCAGTGATTTTCGAGGAACCAAAGCCCGAGGGGCTGTCGACGAGTCGCGGATTGCTGAAGTCGCGTGATGCGAAGGAGACTGCAACCAGCAGAGGAGACGCAAGCGATGTTGTACTGGTCCATCGTGTTCTTGATTATCGCGATCATTGCGGGAGCACTGGGATTTGGTGTGATTGGCGGCATGGCCTACACGGCCGCCAGGATTCTGTTCTTTGTCTTTCTGGTGCTGTTCGTCGTGAGCTTGTTTACGGGCGCGGTGCGCCGTCCGGTCCCCTGAAGCGGCAGCCACAGCGAGCCGAAGGGTGGGGGCGGCCGGGTCGGGATCGGCGTGCCGGCGTGGATCCAGCGTCAGGGGACTCGGCACATTAGCTGATCGCGCATGCCGCGTCAGCCCGGTTGCCAAAGTCGGCGAACAAAGGCCGACAAACGGCGTATAACGATGGCGCCGAACGCGGCCTCCGCCATGCCAACGGTCTGGCGACGTTGTGCGGGGGACGCCAAGGCAATACTTGTGCGGGGGCCGTTCTGGTACATTAACCATTGCGGACACATGGTCATTTCGGGGTGAGTTCCATGACGACCGTATTGACGATTGACGACGATCGAACCGTGCTGCGAGTGATTTCTCGGTGGTTCGAAGAGACGGATATTGATGTCATCACCGCGGCCACGGCCTCGGAAGGGCTGGAACTGGTGCGGTCGGCGCGGCCCGACGTGCTGCTGCTGGACATCATGCTGCCCCAACTTTCCGGCCTGGAAGCGTACGACACGGTGCGACAGATCGACGCGAAGCTGCCCATCATTTACGTCACCGGGCACGGCAGCGCCGAAATGGCCATCGAGTCGATGAAGCTGGGAGCGTACGACTATTTGCAAAAACCGTTGGACAAGGAACGGGTGATCGACCTGGTCAAGCGGGCCGCCGAAATGCGGCGGATGATGACCCGCACCGTTTCGGTCAACGAGGGCGAGGTCGCACCGGTCGACGCCATGGACGGCGACGCGATGCTCGGCCAGAGCGAGGCGATGCAGCGTGTCTTCAAGGCGATCGGCCGGGTCGCGCAGCAAGACATCACGGTGTTGATTCAAGGCGACAGCGGCACCGGCAAGGAGCTCGTCGCGCGGGCCATCTATCAGCACAGCCTGCGCGCGCCGGGGCCGTTCCTGGCGGTTAACTGCGCCGCGATTCCCGAAACGCTGCTGGAGAGCGAGTTCTTCGGCCACGAGAAGGGTTCGTTCACCGGCGCCGACTCACGCCGCATCGGCAAGTTCGAACAGTGTTCCGGCGGCACGATTTTCCTCGACGAAATCGGCGACATGCCAGCCCTGCTACAAAGCAAGATTCTGCGGCTGTTGCAGGAACAGAAGTTCGAGCGCGTGGGCGGTAATCAAACCATCACCACCGACGTGCGGATCATCGCCGCCACCAATCGCGATCTGGACGAGCTAGTTCGCGAAGAAAAGTTCCGCGAGGATCTGCTGTATCGCCTCAAGGGCTTCTTGATCTGCCTGCCACCGTTGCGCGAACGCAGCGGCGATCTGCGGATGCTGATCAATCACTTTCTCGTGCTCTATAACGCACGCATGGGAAAGAGCGTCACGCAGATCGACCCCCAGGCCATGGCCATGATGGAGAATTACGACTGGCCGGGCAACGTACGAGAGCTCGAAAGCGTGCTCAAGCAGGCGCTGATCAACGCCACCGGCACCGTCATCACCAAGGATTGCCTGCCGGAGATTCGCTCCACAGAGAGCTTTGGCGGAAACCATTGCGCGGCGGAGGGCCAGCACGCCTCTCCCAGTGAAGCGCCGGCCGACGGTCTGCCGCGCAGCGATCTGAGTGCGTTCATCGAAGCTCACGTCGCTCGAGGCAGCCACTCCTTGCACGCCGATGCAACGGCCATGATGGAGCGCTATCTCTTGACGCGCGTGCTGCGCGAGACCGGCGGAAACCAGTCGGAGGCCGCCAAGATGCTCGGCATTACGCGGGGCAGCCTGCGCAACAAAATTCGTGCATTGCGGGTGTCGATCGGCCAAGTCGTCACCGTCGGCAGCGATGCCTCGGAAGTCGACTAATGCGCCGTGGCCGGATTCCGCCCGCGCGACAGTGTTAGCACGGTTAGCACGAGTGCCGGGTTAGCACGAGTGCCGGTTGCGGAAATCGCGCAGCGCTGTTTCCAGGCGGTGCAGTTCGCTCTCCATGCGCGGAAAGCAGACCGCGGCGCCGTCGAGTCGGTGCTCTCGTGCCAGCAGCTCGACGGCATAGCCCGCGGCGACGGCCGAGGCAGCCGAAAAATTGGCCGACAGGCCTTTCAGCGTGTGCGCCGCGCGCTCCAAGGTCGCCGAGTCGCCAGCGGCCAGCGAATTCGACGCCTGGGAAAGGATCTTGGGGACGTCTTCCAGAAAGATATCGACGACTTCGTTGAACAACTGGTCATCGCCGCCGAGCCGCGCCAACGAGTCCTCGTAGTCAAAAACGCCCTCGTTCGACCGGTTTTCCCCTTGGGGGCGCTGGCGTGCCTCGTCCGGCGGCACGCCACTGGCCGCCTGATGCAAGCTCGTAGGACTGTGGTGCGGTTTATCCATCTTCACCATTCCATGAAAAGGCCTTCCCTCAGGATCGATCCTATCTTGCACGGAACGTCATTCCAATGGGCAGCACGCCGGACCACTCGATTCGGTCCGGGCACCGTGCGTCACTGGCACGTGCGCCTTCAGCCGCCGTTCTAGCGCCTGCATCTTGCGTGCCGCATTGACTGCGCGCGGACATTACAGGCTGGCCAATCGACTGATAAGCGGCCCATAAAAACCAGGATGAGTAGCACAACCAGAAGCAGGCCCAAACCACCCGTTGGGTAGTATCCCATTCGCGGCGCGCCCCGGTGACTGTGGAGCCGACTTTTCCACTATTCAGGCGGAATGCGCTGACCGTCGGCCGGCGGTGGATTCTCGCCCGACGATTCGACGGTGCGCGTCGTGGTCGTGGTCGTTTCGCCACCGGGCGAAGTCACCGTCGTTTGCTCTTTCACCTCCTCCTGGCGTTTGCAACCGATGGTCCACGGCAGACAAAGCGCCGCAGCAGTGCTGAGAACAAGTAATCGCTTCATGGCAACACCTCACTACCAGTGGAAAGGTAATCGAGACGGGAGTCAGCAATTGGCATGACGCATTTGGCGTGCCGAGATTCATTCTGTCGAACATGATTCTCAGTCGCCGCTCACCTCGGGTCGTCGCTTCAACGCCCGGAGGAAACGGCAGACAGGACGGTCGCTGGCCACGAAATACGCGCGTCGATACTTACCCACGATTTCTCAAATTCGCGGCGGCCAGGGCGCTGCTCGCAACTCAATCACTCTGGCCCGAAAGAGGTCATTGTTGCAATCGCGGTGACAATCGCCCGGCGCATCGGTGCCCGTGCGTGGATCGGTGGCGAAGTGCGTCTCCACAGTCCAAGGGAACAAGGGCATGCGAATTGCTGAACCGAGGGGACGCTCACACCTTATTGAGTCCTAGCTAGCCAATGATCGAGGGGCGACCAACGGAAGCCCCACAAACGCGGTCGTATTGCGATTGCACTACAGCCCATTGTTTGCCTCGGAATCAATAAATGCGGCGGGCGGAAAGGTGTCCGATAGTCAGACCATTCATGCCATGGGCGTCACAGGGAAGAGCTGCCGTCAATCACGTTATCTTCCACAGAAAGGTCGTGTACGAATGAACTACCGCATCTCCGCGCCACATCAACGCCGTGGCAAGATTGGTTGGATCATCCTCTGGTTGATCGGCATTCCGGTGCCGATCCTGCTCATTCTCTTTTTGCTACGAGGCTGCACGTAAGCATTGCGCGGTCGTGATCGACCAAGCGTCACGCTGGGCGCGTGGCTTTCAAGGTCACAGACCGTAGGCAGAACGCTTGGGGGGTGGCGCACCCGTCGACTACCGAGAATTGGCCGCTGCCGCGAACCGTTATGCACGTCGGAACAGCGCGGGGGACATTGGCATGCAGGTTGCACTGGTAAAGCCAGGTTGGCCGCGGTGGCCATCGCCTGGCGTCAATATGTCGCAATCGAACCAGAAAACTATCGTGAGGAGGAGATCCACCATGGTCAATCAACAGGTCCTGGTCGGAAAATGGAATGAAGTGAGCGGAAAGTTAAAAGCGAAGTGGGGCAACCTGGCCGACGACGACTTGAGCGCCTTCAGCGGCAACGTCGACCAACTGGTCGGCCAGATCCAGCGCAAGACGGGCGAGTCGCGCGACGCCATCGAAAACTTTCTGGGCGAAGTCGCCGACGAGGCGTCCGGAGCGGCGTCAACGCTGCGCGACAAGGCCCAGCAAGGCATGGAAAGCGCCTCCGGCACCGTGCGGCAGGGATACGATGCACTGCGCCATGGCATCAGCGATGCCGAGCGAACCGTGCAGCAGCGACCGGCGCAATCCCTGGCCGTGGCATTTGGACTGGGCGTGGCGACCGGTATCGGTCTGGCGCTATTGTTCCGCGATCGCCCCAGCGAATCGACGCTGGCACGCGGACGGGCAGCGACCGAGCAATTCGGTCGGCAGTTGATGGACTCGCTGTCGAGCATGATGCCCCAACGTTGACATGGAGCGCTGGCGATGAACAACGGTCCGGCTCCTGACAACCTGCGACGTGAATTGGCGGCCGCCCGCGCGGCCTTGGCGCGGGACGCGCACGCGGTGGTTGCCGATGCCCACACGCTAACCGATTGGCGCTATCACTTTCGCGCGCATCCGTGGCTCTGTTGCACCGGCGCCGCCGCGCTGGGTTTCTTGCTGGTGCCGGCCCGGCGGCAAGCAGCGGCGGTCCCCTCGGCGCTGTCGAATCTGACCAACGGTCAAAACGCCGCGCCGGCCGCCAAGGGAATCGCCGCCACGCTGGTCGGATTGGGGACGACGTTTCTGGCCAGACAAGCGCTCAACTATACGACCCGCCGAGGGCTCGGTTGGCTCGAGCTGCGCTCGGCCGACCGTCGGCAACAGCCCAGTCCAACCCCAGCCAGCAAGGAGGACTGGAATGATTAACCGCTTCGAACGTCCGACGGTCGAGCGCCAGCCGCGGCCCGACGAGGCCTCGGCAACGCACTCGGTGGTCGATGCGGGCAAGGCGTTTTGCCAACGCGTCGAGCACCTTGTATCCACGCACCCCAAGCAAAGCCTGATAGTCGCCGCATTGGCGGGAGCAGCATTCGGATGGATCAGCAAACGACGCTAAGCGACGCCGAGAGTCCGGCGCACGACCTCAAAGAGCACATCGCCGGGATGACCCGCGACGTGGGACAAATCGCCGACCTGCAATCGCAACTGCTGCTGGCCGAATGGCGCGAAGCGCGCGGGCGATTGGTCTGCGCGCTGGGCTGTTGGCTGACGGCCGCCGTGGTCGTCGTCGCCGCTCTGCCCGTCGGGGTGGCAGCCGGCGGCCTGTGGCTCGCGGACGTAACCGAGCTGAGCATGGCGGGTGGACTGCTCTGTGCGGCAGCCGGCACCGTGGCGTTGGCAATGGTTCTGGTGCTGGCGGGCTGGCTGCAATTCCGCCGACAAAGCGCCGTTTGGCAGCAGGCGAGACGTGAAATCGTAGAAAGCGCCCGAGCGGTCCGCGCGGCGTTTTCCAACGCTCTGACGACCCCGAAGGCAGACCGATAGCGGCCCCGCCGAAAAGGAGCCGAGAGACACGGATCGATATCAACTCAAAACCGAATTGTGGAAGGTGCCCGAGGCATCACTTCCCAGGAGCTATTCAATGTCTACCAAGACGAGCAGTGCAACGACGCGTCGTGAGGATTCTTCCCAGGAAACCGAGACACCGCGAGAGATTGCGCAGGATATCGTGGACTATCTGACGGAGTACTCTCGCGAGAACCCAGGTTACGCCGCGCTGGCATGCCTGGGAATTGGATTCGTGCTCGGCTGGAAGCTGAAGCCGTGGTAGCGGTCGGCGCTTCCTGGAATTCTTGAGCTCAAGGACTTGCCATGAATCGTCAACGCGCACAGGCAACCTCACCGCGTCGCTTGCCTGGACAGCGCGACAGCACATCGTTGCTGTCCAACGGGAACGCGCAAACTGCGTAGCAACGCGATCACTTCGGCACGGGAAATGCATTTTGATGTGCCGGCGATTTCGTTGCCATGGCATTTCAAGCATTGAACGGAGAACGACAAATGAACTGGGATCAAATCAAGGGAAAGTGGAAAGAAGTAAAAGGCCAGGCCCAGCAAAAGTGGGGCAAGCTGACCAATGACGATCTCGACGTCATCGACGGCAAGCGCGAAGAACTGGTCGGCCGAGTGCAAAACCGCTATGGGATGGCCAAGGAAGAAGCGGAAAAGCAAGTGTCGGAGTTCGAGAACTCCTGCAGTTGCTGACGTTGAATGGAAGTTATCCGTCCGCCGAGGGATGTCCTCGTTACGGGCTGGAGTCTTTGAGAAACCACACTACGGAGAAACCATCATGAAACGCAATGCGACAATGGCAAGTGCGCTCGTCTGTGGACTATGCGCACTGCTGGTAGCGGCCAGCGCGGTGGCCCAGGATACAAACACCCGGCCGCGCGACCAAACGAGACGTGACGCAGCCACTGCCGATCGCCCGCAAACGGGCAAGCTCGATACCAAGACCTCCGCGGCGACCATTCGGGCGAGCGAGTTCATCGGCATGAACATCCAGAACTCCAAAGGCGAGAGCGTAGGCGAAATCAACGACCTCGTGCTCGACGCAGGTTCTGGCAAAGTACGGTACGCGGCGGTGACCTATGGTGGATTCCTCGGACTGGGCAGCAAGATGTTTGCCGTTCCGTTCGAAGCGTTCCGTTGCGAGCGCGACCCGGATGACCCCGATGATCCGGACGATTTCGTGCTGGTGCTCGACGTGACCCAGCAACAATTGGAGGGTTCGCAGGGCTTCGACAAGGATAGTTGGCCGAACTTCGCCGATCGCAACTTTACCAACGATCTGGATCGGCGCTATCGCATCGAGCGACGGACGGGAGACCGCGACGTCGACGTGAACGTCGATCGCGACGGCGTCGACGTGGATATCGACAAGAAACCGCGCGACAAGACCAACAACTAACGGTTGCCGGTCAAGATTAATCGAAGCAGTTTCGAAACCGGCTTGGAGAGGGGAACAGTCCCCACCGGTGCAAAAAGGTTACGACGCCGCGGGTTGCGATGGATGCAACTCGCGGCGACTTTCATTGATTAGTCCTCCATACCTGCCTTCGCCTTGAACAGCTCCAACCATCCGCTCGTCAGTGCGTCGCCAATCGTGCCGGATTGGCGACATTCCTCAATCGTCTTGCCCCAATAAAAGCCCATCCACCCGGCCACCAGATCGTGCGACTGCTTGATGAATTGACCGAGTTCCCCAGCACTGCAATAAAGCGGGAACGTTTCCTCGACCACGACCGGCTTGCCCACGGCGAAACCCTTGAGGGTGTCTTGGGCTTGATCCAACTTGTCGGAGGCTGGATAGATGTGGACGCTGATGAAGTCGAGTCGCTCGGCGATCTTGTCGGGCACAAAACCAGAAGTCAGCCCTGGTCGATCCAGACTCCACGGAACAAGGCCGACCGTAATCATGTGGCGACGGTCGTGCTTGCGAATCGCCGTGACCAATTGCTCGATCCATTGTCGAGCAATCGTCGTGCGGTCGCGCCCGGCGTGATCGATGGCAACGTACTGAACGAAGTGTTTTCCGGCAAAGGGAGGACCGAGCCAGTCGTCTTTGGGAGGGCCGCCCGATACGACCGGCTCATTCATCAGGTCGTAGCAAAAGACCGCGGGGCTGTCGGCGCACAACGTTGCAATTGCCTCCCAGAACACTGCCTGGGCGTTCCATCGCTGCTGTTCCGATAACGCGTCGTACCAGGCGGGCACGTCTTTCTTGTGGTAACAGCCGAGGCCGGTCAAATCGAGATAAAGTCCGATGCGATGGGCCAGCTCGATGAGACGCCGTAGTTGCTTGAGCGATTGCTTGTTCGGCTCGCCGGGGCCAGCCATGAACTTGCCGAATTGAAGGTGGACCCGGACCACGTTGGCTCCCAGTTCCTTCATCTCCTGAAAGTCTTCCTCGACCTCGGACCATTCCTGATCCCAGTAGTCCTCGATCAACCGTCCATCCCGGTCGTGATCGTAGTTCAGCCCCCAGGGAGCGAACGGCCTGCGGCTCTCCGCAAGCACAAAGCCCGTTGCATCGGCGGACACCTGGACGAATTCCATTTCCACCGCGCGTGCGAGCGGCGCCATCGCCGCCATCAGCACCAGTGACGCCAAGGTTCGGAGAAAGCGTAAGTGCATGGCAAGGCCGTAGATGTCCATCGCATTTGCGCCGTCGAGACGTTCGCCCGGATGATTTAGACCTGTCCCGCTTATGTGCCTAATCAATTTCGTTGGACCGGTAACCCCATCATCATCGCGCCGCAGTTTCAAGTAGTCGGACTAGCTCCTCACTGCCTCTCGTCCGCGCAAAGTCCAGCGCTGTCTTCCCATCGTGACCGGCTACCGTTGCGTCGGCACCTGCGGCGAGCAACGCCTTGACCACTGCCAGATACACTTTCGCCTTGTGCAGTCCGGCCACGCACCAAATTAAGGGCGTATACCCCTTTTCGACATCCATCGCGTTCACGTCCGCTCCGCGCTCCAGGAGCAGAGTGACGATCTTCACTTGGCCACCAGATGCCGCGTTCATAAGCGCAGTGCCGCCGCTCTCATCCTGAATGTCCACCGGAACGCCTTGTTCGAGGAGTTGTCGGACCAATTGAATCTCTCCCCACCGTGCGGCTTCACTCAAGGCGGCAGGAAGCCGTCCCGCGTCGATAAACATCTGAATGACTTGCTCCATTTGGCTCATCTTCTGCAATCCATGTCAAGCGTGATTCAAATACCGTATCTCAACGTAGGAATCGATCCGACAGGGCAGCAAAACGAGATAGGTATAATTACGACCGTTGCCGTACGGATGCAGCGACTCCCGGTCGGCAAAGCGGCCTCTCGTTCAAGAAGGTTGAGTTGAACGTAGGGCGACGCAAACCATTTCGGCCTAATGAACGAGGACGCAAGCCTGATACCGCACGAGTCGCCACGCTGCCGCACCGCCAATCTTTCAGGACGCACCATGCCCACCATCGTACCACAGCGCGAAAGCGATCGCCCCTCAAGCATCATCGCCACGCGACGACGTTTCCACGAATGAACGAATCCCGTCGCCGTGATCCAACCGCAACGCGCCAACCGATCACCAGCCGCAACGCGTCGACCAACCAACAATCATCGACCCGCACCGCCCCACCAGCCAACAAGGGTCAAGCCGCAACACGGCGGCCAATTAACAATGATAGGGCCGCAATGCGCCAACCAGCCAACAATCTTCAAGCCGCAACGCGGCGACCAGTCAATAGCCAGGGGTGGAAACCCCTGGGATCCCGTCACCCCGACCAACGCCCAAGCCCCAACGGGGCGCCAGTCCGCGACACCTCACGA
>JBGSYQ010000029.1:0-5639 GCA_041750795.1 Pirellulales bacterium
CCATTTTTTTGCGTTACAAGAACCGGCCACGGCCCCTAGGAACGGGACCACGGCGCACAAAACTTTTTTCCAGTTGTTTCGCCCAGGCACCGCTGCGCGCAAGCGCAGCGGTGCCCTTTTTTTGTACCCACCAGCACCAAGCCCCCGCCAACCCACCAAAAACCCCGGCCAAAACGATGATTTCCAACAGCCCGCTTTTTGATGACCGATCGCCGATGCCCGATTTTCTTTCCTCCAGCCTCCAGCCTCCAGCCTCGAGTCTCCAGCCTCCGCGTCAACGTGGTCAATCGCTGCCAGCTTTTTCGTCTGCCGTCCGCGTCCTTGGCGGTTCGCTATCCTTGCTCCGCATGGACCCTGACAACTAGCCACCGGCCATTAACCACTACTCACCGCCATCCGCTCCCACAGCAGTCGATAGTATTTCATCACGCGGATCGGATCGCTGGTCTGGTTGCCTTCTTCGAGGAGGGTCCAACCGTCGAAACTCGCGCCGTTGAGCAGTGCGAACAGTTCGAGCCAGGGATAGCTGGAGATCAGATCGTGGATATGGACGGTGCCGATGCGGTCCTGCACGCTGGCGAAGTTCGCCGCCAGGCCGGCGCCGTGCAGATCCGCCTCGTTGCAGTTCCAGCACAACTTGGATCCGGCGTGCGTCGAAGCGTCCATGATCTTGCGAATGTTGGGAATCTCCGAGGTGCCACGGCCGTGAATCTCGGTGCGAATCTCCACGCCGTAGCCGCTGCCGTAGTCGGCCAACTCGTCGAGCGACTTGCCGATCTGCTCCAGCGTTTTCGCGACCGGCACGCCCGCCGGCAGGCCGTTGGGGCGCACCTTGACGCCGGTTCCGCCCACGTCGTGGCAGAGCCGAATGAATTCCTTGGACAGCTCGATGTTCTTGCGCAGCTCGGCGGTGTCGGGCGAATGAAACTCGCACGCGGTGCCCAAGCCCACCAGCTCGATGCCGCTGTCGGCGAAGCGTTCGGCCACTTCCTTGCGCTCGTGTGCATTGAGCGCCGGCTCGACACCGTGCTTGTGCGTGGTGCGCAGCTCGACGCCGGTGAAGCCCGTCTGCTGACAATTCTTAATCAGCGTGGGCAAGTCCCAATCGGCGCCCCATTGATACGTGACAAGTCCCAGTTGCATGGCATGGTCTCCGGAATGAGGCTGGAGGCTGGAGGCTGGAGGCTGGAGGCTGGAGGCTGGAGGCTGGAGGCTGGAGGAAGAAACACCAACGGTCGAAAACAGTCCCGCCCGCGCTTTCTCCAAGCATACTTCCTACGGCCTGCGGCCTACAGCCTACAGCCTAACTAAAGCATCTCGTCCAGTTCGCCGACCAGTCTTTCGAAATAGTCCAGCGCAGTATCCACCGCATGGGGTTTTTCCATATCAACGCCCGCGTCGCGCAGCAGATCGAGTGGGTACTTGGAGCAGCCCCCCTTGAGAAAACCCAGGTAATCGTCGAGCTCTTGCTGCCCGCCGCCGGTGACGCGCTCGGCCAGTGCGATGGCCGCCGACAGCCCGGTGGCATACTTATACACGTAAAACGCCCGGTAGAAATGCGGGATTCGCAAGCATTCCAGCGACAGCTCGGCATCGAGCGTGAAGTCGGGGCCGAAGTACTGCTCGAGCAACTGGCGGTACTCGCTTTTGAAGCGATCGATGGTCAGCGGCTCGCCCGCTTCGGCCAGTGCGTGCGCGATGCCCTCGAACTCGGCGAACATGGTTTGTCGGATGATGGTGCCGCGGATGGCGTCGATCTCGCGATTGATCAGGTAGGCGCGCTGTTTGGCGCTTTTGGCCTGCTGCATCATGTGCCGCGCCAGCAGTTGCTCGTTGAAGGTGCTGGCCACTTCGGCGACGAAGATCGTGTAGTTGTAATACTGGTACGGTTGGTGCCGCGCCGAGAAGTAGCTGTGCATCGAGTGGCCCGCCTCGTGCGCCAGCGTGAACACGTGGTCCAGCACGTCCGGTTGATAGTTCATCAGGATGTAGGGATCGCCGTCGAACGATCCGCAGCTAAACGCGCCGCTCTGCTTGCCCTTGTTCGGATAACGATCGCACCAGCGTCCCGTGAGGCCCCGTTCCAGCGCCCCGCAATACTCGCTTCCCAACGGCTCGATGGCCGACAGCACCAGCTTCACGGCCTGCGGCCAGGTGTGCCGCATGTTCAACTCGCTCAAGATCGGCACGTAAGTGTCGTACTGGTGAATGTCGCGCAGCTTCATGCTCCGCCGCCGCAAGTCGTAGTAGCGATACAGCGCCGGCAAATGGCGATGGACCGACGCGATCAGGTTGTCGACGACCGCGGGCGGCACTTTGTCGTGGAACAGGGCCGCCGCCAGCGCGCTCGGATAGTTGCGCGCCCGCGCGTAATACACGTCGCGCTGCACCGATCCGCTCAGGGCGGCCGCCAGCGTGTTCTCGTGCGCGGAGAACTGCTTGTAGTATTCGTGGAACGCCTTCTTCCGCACCGCGCGCGACGGCGAGTGCAGAAACGCCGAGAACGACGAATTGCCCAGCTCGATCAACTCGCCGCGCTCGTTGCGGATCATGCCCCATTTCATGTCCGCGTCGGTCAACTGGCGAAACACCTGGTTCGACGCCTCCGACATCTCGGACTGCATGGCCAGCAGCTTCTCCTCATTCTTGCCCAGCGTGTGCGGCCGATAGCGCAAGAGTCGCTCCAGCGTCAGCCGATGCTCCGCCAATGGCCTGGCGGCCAGAAAGGTGTCCATCTTCCTGGCGGGGATGTCCATGATCTCCGGCCGGATGTAGCTCGAGGCCTGCGCCGCGCGGCTGGCCACGTTGCGATAGCGGCCGATCATCCGCTGGTACTCGCTGTTGGCGGTGTCCTCGGCCGTCTTCAAGTAGGCATACGTGCCCAGCCGTTCGCCCGCCCGATCGAATTCGTTGTCGAACTTCAAGCAGCGTGCCAGCGTCTCGGCGTCGTCGGCCAGCTTGCCGCGAAACTCGTCGTAGCGGGAGATTTGCTTTTCCCACTTCTTGAAGGCCGCTTCCCACGCGGCGTCGTTGGGAAACAAGCTGGTCAGGTCCCAGGAATCGGCCGGCTTCACTTGGGAGCGTGCCGGAAGCTGTTTGATCTTGGCAATCATGCGTGCGTATCAGTCATCGAGGTACAGTAATGTCTACCCAGCACGAAGCGCCGCTCAGGGATGTTCGCGGATGATCTCCACCCAGCGGCGCTCGGCATACGATTCGATCACGGCATCGGCCACCATCTGCGCGCTCAATCCGGCAAAGAACCCAGGCACGGCGGCGCGGCCTTCGACGATCGCCGAGATGAATTCCCACACCAGATCATAGCGAAACACCGTGGCCGGCTCGCCTTGATCGGGATCGCGCGGGCTGTCGGCCGGCTTGAGAAACTCGCGCGGCACGCTCACCTCGGCCAGATCCTGCCCCGTCTTGCCCAGCAGAATTGTATTGGGCTTGTGCAACTGATAGACGGCCGAACCTTCCGCGCCGTTGATCTCCGCCCATTCGTGGCCGTAGCCGCCGCGGCCGTAGCCCTTGGCCAGCGTGGTGCCTTCCCACACGCCGGTGGCGCCGCAGGTGAACTCGCCAATGATGCTCGACCAGTCATCCACGTCCGACGGCGGGCAGGTCTCGCCGGCAGCAGTTCGCGTGCGCGGGGCAAAGCGGGCCAGCGCGCCGGTCACCCGCGCGATCGGTCCCAACAGGTCGGTCGCGAAGTCGATGCGGTGGATGGTCATGTCGAACAGGTCGCCGGCGCCGGCCAGCTTGCGATACTGCCGCCAGCCCCAGCTAGTCTCAGGCCAGTCGAGAAACCGCTGGCTGCGAAAGTGCCGCGGCTCGCCCAACGTTCCGCTGGCCACCAGGTGCTTGATGTACCGCATGGCCGGCGCAAATCGATAGGTGAACGCCGTCATGTTTACCACCCGCGCATCGCGCGCCGCGTGATACATCTCGCGCACTTCGCCGGCATTCAGGCCCAGGGGCTTCTCGCACATGAGGTGCTTGCCGTTCCTGGCGGCCGCCAGCGCGATCGGCCGATGCGTGAAGTTCGGCGTGGCGACGATCACCGCGTCGACCTCCGGGTCGGCAAAGATCGCTTCCGGGTCGGTAGTCACCTTTTCGATCGACCACTCCCGTTTGCGCTTTGCCAGCAACTCGGGGTTGGTGTCGCAGGCGGCAACCAGTTTGGCCCGCCCGTCGAGCCGCAATCCGGGCACGTGATGATAATCGCTGACCGCGCCGGCGCCGATGATGGCCACGCGAATGGGCAGCTTGGGGGAAGTTGGATTCATGATCGCCCCAGGGTAAAGGCTGCGAGCCAACCGCTCAAGGCCCGCCGTGGCTTTCCGAATAGTTGCACCGGCACCACAATTCGACACAATACACGCATCGCACGCGGCATGGCGCGGCTTGCCGAAGTCGCGCGCCGCCGAGGTCGGTTTGTCCCCGCGCTTGCAACAGCCCGCTGGCCTCTGCCGCCGGCGGGAGGATGGAATCTCGCATTCGAAGGAGAGCAGTCATGAGTCGTCCGATTACCCTCTTCACCGGACAGTGGGCCGACTTGCCGCTGGAAGACGTCGCTCGCAAGGCCAGCGAATTCGGATACCAGGGCCTGGAACTGGCCTGCTGGGGCGACCACTTCGAAGTCGACAAGGCGCTGGCCGACGACGGATATTGCGCCAATCGACGCGACTTGCTCGAACGCTACGACCTGGAAGTCCACGCCATCAGCGCCCACCTCGTGGGCCAGGCCGTGCTCGATCCCATCGATCAGCGCCACCAGGCCATCCTGCCCGCACACGTCTGGGGCGACGGCAAGCCGGCGGGTGTAAACGCCCGAGCCGCCGAGGAACTGAAGAATACCGCCCGCGCAGCGCAGCGTCTGGGCGTCGGTGTCGTCAACGGTTTTACCGGCTCCAGCATCTGGCACCTGCTTTATTCATTTCCACCGACGCCCGACTCGATGATCGAGGCCGGTTACGAGTTGTTCGCCGAGCGCTTCCATCCGATTCTCGACGTGTACGGCGAGTGCGGCGTGCAGTTCGCCCTGGAAGTGCATCCCACGGAGATCGCCTTCGACCTGGTGACCGCCGCCCGGGCCGTGGCGGCCATCGACCGCCGCGAAGAGTTCGGCTTCAACTTCGATCCCAGCCACTTGCTCTGGCAAGGGATCGATCCGGTGGAGTTTTTGCGGTCGTTTCCCGATCGTATCTACCACGTACACGTGAAGGATGCCGTGGTGCAACTCAACGGCCGTAGCGGCATCCTCGGCAGCCATCTGCCGTTCGGCGATCCGCGCCGTGGTTGGGACTTCCGTTCGCCGGGCCGAGGCAGCGTCAATTTCGAGGAAATCGTCCGCACGCTCAACCAGATCAAGTACGAGGGCCCGCTGTCAGTCGAATGGGAAGACCCCGGGATGGATCGCGAAGCGGGCGCCAAGGAAGCCTGCCAGTTCGTGCAGAACCTCGATTTCACGCCCAGCCGCGCGGCGTTTGACGCGGCGTTTTCCGGGGCCTGAGCGTGCAGCCGGCACGTGGCCGCCGGCGGTGGTAGACTAGATCCTATGAAGCGTTTCACCGCTGGCGCGCTATTGATCCTTCTGTTGCTCGACGTTGCGCGGGCGTGGGGGGGGGGGGGGGGGG
>JBGSYQ010000030.1:0-6199 GCA_041750795.1 Pirellulales bacterium
GCGCTGATGGGCGAGGCGCCGCTCGATGCACAAGCGCTCGCGGCACTGACGGGCCGCGCGGCGCGCTCGGCCATTGGCACCTACGGCTTCGTACATGGCGGCTTGCTGATGGAGTCGGGCAAGCTCCCCGGCCAGACGCTCTCGCCCCTGGAGCGCCGCGCGCTGCCGCCCGACCATTGGCGATTCGTCTTGGTGCTGCCTCACGGCCAGCAGGGCGTTTCCGGCGACGAAGAGCGCCGCGCCTTCGAACAGCTTCCGCCCGTGCCT
Source organism: Pirellulales bacterium (assembly GCA_041750795.1). GTDB lineage: Bacteria > Planctomycetota > Planctomycetia > Pirellulales > PALSA-1355 > JTS-RE94. Next base: position 268 of record JBGSYQ010000030.1, read on the forward strand.
GCCGAAACCACCGCGACGCTGCGCGACGAATTGACCAACCGGCTGTTCCCCGCGGCCGAGCGCGGCGACTTCGCGGCCTTCAGCGAGAGCTTGTATCAGTACGGCTACATGGCCGGCCTGTGTTTCGCCGCGCAGCAAGGCAGCGCCTTCGCCACGCCGCGCATCGCGCAGTGGGTCGACCACATTCGCTCACTCGGCGTGTACGGCGTCGGACAAAGTTCGTGGGGGCCGGCCGTGTTTGCCGTGCTGGAGAGCCCGGCCGCCGCCGAGAACCTCGTGGAGCGGTTGCGCGGCCGCTTGAATTCCGACGAGCGGATCGTCGTCGCCGAAGTGTGCCGCAGCGGCGCGGTCGTTCGCCAGGACTGACCGCGCTAGCGCGCGCCGACGTTTGCTCGCCGCGCACTTGGCGATACGATGCAATTCATGAAACACTCGGCCGGACTGCTGGTCTATCGACGGGCGGGCGACGCGCTCGAGGTGCTGCTCGTGCATCCCTCGGGCAACTACAACCGCCACAAGCCGTGGAGCATTCCCAAGGGCCTGCCCGACGAAGGCGAATCGCTGGAAGACGCCGCCCGCCGCGAGACCCAGGAAGAAGCCGGCGTCACCTGCGGCGAGCTCACGCCGCTGGGCACGATCGACTACACCAAGAGCCGAAAACGCATCCATGTCTGGGCCACCCCCTGGACCGGCGGCCAGCCAGGCTGCGCCTCGTGGGAAGTCGACTGCGCCGAGTTTCTCCCCCTCGACCAGGCCCGCGAAAAAATCCACCCCGAGCAACGCCCGTTTTTGGAGCGGCTGTGCGAGATGTTGCGGGAAGCGGCGGGCTAGCCGGTGCAAATGCTCAATCCCCCGGCAAAGCCGGGGGCTGCACAGCAAATGCTCGATCCCCCGGCAAAGCCGGGGGCTGCACAGTGTCGATCCATACCGCGGTTCAGCCCCCGGCTCTGCCGGGGGATTACTTTGCATCAAGCAAAGGGCGCGACTCACGTGCTCCGTCGCACGCCGCGGCTACTTCCCCGCCGCGCGATCCAGCCTGAAGCGCTACTGGCAACAGGCCGCTAGAACTCGAAGTCGATGCGCATGCCGTAGATGTTGGTGGCGCTCTTGCCGAAGGCCGGATCCTCGAGAAAGGCGCGGATGTAGTTGAAGCGGCAGCGCGTGTACGGGTTCCAATACCAATTGAGGCCGCACGTGAAGTCGTGCAGGTTGTTGCCCTGGATGTTCCTGTCGTTAAGGCGGATCAACGAAAACCGGGCGGCCACTTCCCAGGCGCCGCTGCCCAACGGCACGTTCTTCGTCCGAGTTCGGCAGCCGAAGAAATTCGAGTTGGGGATCACGCGCTGGTGGATCCCCCCGTGGCGGTCGTAGGGGCGATACTCCCCGGTAAGAAAATAGCTGACCTGCACCATGAACGCGTCGAAGAACAGGTTCGGCCCCCCGATCTGATCGACCGTCGAGCACGCGTACTCGGACTGCACCGACAGCGAATCGCGCGTCCAGGCAAATTCGGCATCAAAAAGTTGGAAATGGCTGGCCGGAATGTCTCCGGTGTCGACGAAGATCGGCCCGAAATTGCTCGGCTGATTGGGCTCTTGAATGCGGATTTCCGGCGAGTTGCGAAAGCGAACCTGATTCTCGTACGTGTCCCGATAGCTATAACACGCGCCCAGGTGCATGTAAGATCGCCCGTCGCTTGCTTCGTCGTAATACGGCGTACACGTGCCGCGCATGGTCAGTGACTGGCCGCTGTCGAACGAGTCGTTGCCATAGTCGTTGCTGCCGGTGCGAAAGGTGCCGATCTGCCACGTGGCGTACTCGTTCTCGGTCCATCCGTAGATCATTGCGCCAAGGTTGCGCGCCGGTGCGAAGGTATCGACGAGCGACCGCTCCATGAACGTGTTGTTGCGGTTCTGAGTAATGCGTTCCAGGCTGAATGGCTCGAAGAAGTGGCCAACGCGCGCGTTGCGCAGCACCGGCAGGTCAACGTGCTCAATATACATATCGAGGAAGCTGGGGCGTCCTGCCAATGCAAAGTCGACGCCGAATACATAGCGGTATACTTCGTGCGAAACGCCCTGCGCAATGAGGCGTGCCCGGCGAAAGTCCGCCGCGTCCTGCAAATCGCCCACCGACTCGCGACTGACTTCATCCTGGCCGAAGTACACCGCGTCGGCCTGGACCTGCCCGCCGATCAACAGCGACGGCTTGCCCCGCGGAAAGCCCGGCGGGGTTCTCTGCTGCTCAACGTATTCCTGAAACGCCCACCCCAGCATGCCAAAGCGATCCACCGGATCGGCGTTTGCGACGTACTGCGACGCGAAAAACGGCTCATACGAGCCCGGCATCACTTCATCGACGCTCGGCAACCGCTGCACGCGGATCGAATCGTTGCCGCCGGGCGCCGGAAGTTCCCCAGCATGCGGATTGCTCGCCAACTTCGGCGGCGCCGGCAAGGCCGCTACGCGCGGAGCCTGTTGAGCACGTGCGCTGCTGGCAATCGTGGCGCCAGCCAGCACGAGCACACCGACGGTAGGTAGGCAGAGTCGCGCCATGGGTCCGAAACTTCCAACCAAAGAGACGACCGCGATTCGTCAATTGATCGGCGTTCCCCACACGCTACTTGCGGCAAAATCGGCAAAGTCGCACTCAGACTGCCGAGTTCACCCAATCTACCTCGGCGGCAAGCGGACGAACTTCGAGCGCCGCGCGACTGGGCGTTTTAGCAGGCTGCTCAAGCCATGCGGCCTGAAGGCCGGACTCCTACGAAGGCTCACTTCCCCGCCGGTCCGTCCACCGGCGTGATCTTGATGTCGCGCACGGCTGCCGTGGTGTTGTAGGTGGCGATGCCCAGCGGGCGGGAGAGATCGACTTCGATGCGCACGCCGATGCGCTTGCCCTCGGTGTCGACGTCGACCTTCTGCGCCTCGTCGATCCAGGCCTGGATCTTTCCGTCGGTCACGCGCACGCGAATCTTGTACCAGCGGCCGTTCTCGAATTCCTCGTAACCGGTGGTTTCATTTTCCGAGGCGTCGCTGCCGTCGAGGCTCGACAAGCCGACCACGCCGCCCCCCCAGCCACCGCAGATGAAGCTGCACGAGTCGTCCCCCACGGGGAACGTCAGCCCGCAGAAAAAATCGCTGCCGTCGACGCGCATCGCCTGCAGCGAGATCTCATAGTTCATCTTGGGGTACTTACCGGTCCAGGTAACGCCCGAAAGCGAATTGCCCGCGCCGATCACAAGCTTGCCGTCCTTCACCTCGACGTCTCCCTCGCCGCCAAAGGCCGTCTTTTTCCACTCGCCCAACGTACGGCCGTCGAACAAGCTGATGGCAGCGGCCTGCTCCGCGCCGCCAACGGACGAGGCGGCGAGCGACGCAATCGAAAGCCCGACGGCCAGGCAAACCAATCGTGCGAAAAGCGAAATCATCGGGCATGATCCTTGAGAGAGGAAATCCGCGGCCATCAACGCATCGAAAACCGAATGCCCCACGATACTTGGTCCGCCCCACCCAGGCAAGCAACCCGCTGGACGGTTGCCCCTTGTTTTTGCGCCATCCCCGTCCCCTGTTAGAATGCCAGTATGAGCGCGCCTGACCGAAGACCGTATTGGCAACGCCGGCCGTACCGGTCCCAGGTTATCATCCTGATGCTGCTGTGGCTTGTGCCGCTTCTGATCGGAGCGACCGCTTTTATCGTGCTCTCGCTCATTCAGGCTTTGAGGGAATTGGCCGCACAATGACCCCCACCCCAAAGCGCCGCTGGTTCCGGTTCTCACTGCGGACGCTGTTTGTCGTGGTGACGGTGCTCGGCTGCTGGTGGGGCTGGAATTTGAAGTGGGTGAATGATCGACAGCGTGCATTGGTACGCGTCGAGAAAACTGGCGGAACTTACGACGAATGCAATCACCCGTATCTCGGTCAGAACGGGATAGCCATTCCAGCCGTATGCCGCCTACTGGGAGCGCGCCCCATGGCCTGTGTTTGGTTTAAGCGAGGCAGCATGCCGGTTGAAGAATGCAAAGCCATTGCCGCTTTGTTTGGAGAGGCTAACGTTGGCTATATGACAGGTTCGCCATCGTTGAGCGAACCTCTCGATTAGCCCCCGCTCAACCCACTGACCCGCCCCCATCCGCACACCCAATTCACCCACTTCCGCTGCACGAGATCGCTGGTCGCGGAATGCGATGAGCCACAGAGGGCGCCGAAATCATCGAGGAAGTACGAGTTGCAGCGCCCTCGGCGGCCATTCCTTGGACTTCGTGATTCCTCGGGAGCCTCCCTGGCCAATCTCTTGGATCGCCCCGGGGGGCTTGGTTGACGCGGCCGGGCGATTAAAATAGACAGTCCCAGGCCGGCGGCGCGTGCCACTTTTCCTTGCTGCCGCCGCTCTAGCAGGCTGTTGAAGAATTCAACTGCCTGCGGCATCGCATGGATGCGATGTCAGAATGGCGACGCAAGTCGTTATTTTGCGAGCCGTGCGAAGCTTGCTTCGCACTTGGCGAGGTTGAAAAATGCCACGACGGCATTTTTCAACAGACTACCAGCCGTCATGCCTCTTGAGACCCCTGCTTGCGAGGAATCGTCATGCGTCGCTTGCTCCGCCGCCGTTTGATCATTGCGTTGTCCACGATCGCCGCGCTGCAGTTGGGCGCCGCCGCAAGTTGGGCCGTCACCTTTCCCGACAAGAACCTCGAGGCCGCGCTGCGGGCGCTGGTGTTCGAGAAGAAGGCCACCATGGACGAACTGACCGACGACGACCTGGCCAAAATCTCCACGCTCCAAGCCAAGGGACGCGGCATCACCGATCTGGCCGGCCTGGAGAAATGCACCAACCTGCTGCTGCTCGACCTGGAGAACAACGAGATTGCCGACCTGGCCCCCATTCGCGGGCTGGTCAATTTGCAATCGCTCAACCTCGCGCAAAACAAGATCGCCGACGTCACGCCGCTGATGAACCTGAACAAGCTGCAATACCTGGAGCTGTCGAAAAACCAGATCAGCGCCCTGCAGCCGCTCAGCGCCATGACCAAGCTCTCGGCGCTCTACCTGGCCGAGAACCAGATCGAAGAGTTGGCGCCGCTGGCCGGCCTGGCCAACCTCTCGTCGCTCGACCTGGCGAAAAACAAAATCGCCGACATCAAGCCGTTGGGCGTGATCGAGCGGTTCCGCGTCCTCAAGCTGACCGACAACGTCATCGCCGACATCGGGCCGGTCGCCAAGCATCCGCCGCAGAGCATGCTACTGATCGAGCGCAACCAGATCGCCGATCTCGCTCCGCTGGTGACCGCCGCCAAGGCCGACGCCGAAGGCCGGAAAAGCTTCGCGCCGTTCCTGCGGCTTTACCTCGAGGGAAATCCGCTCTCGGAAACCGCCCAGAACGAGCAGCTCGCCTCGCTCAAAGAAGCCGGCGTCCGCATCGAGAACTAGCAGCGCCGCCGCTGCCATCCCGCGATGTACAGCTTGTGCCACGGGTGGCGAAGTCCACCCGTGCTTACCCGCCGAACTGCAATGGTGGCTAGCGCCACCAGTGGCACATTCCGTCTCGCCGCTTACCCGCCCAACTGCACGCGTGACCCCAGCATGTGCCACGGGTGGCGAAGTCCACCCGTGCTTACCCGCTGGACTGCACTGGTGGCTGCCGCCACCAGTGGCACATGCACTCCGCGCCCGCTACCCCAGCAGCGCATCGATCCGCCTGCCGGGACAGATCGTCAGCGGTCGACCCTGCGCGTCGGCCAGCGTCAGCTCCGGTTCGACGCCCAGCAGGTGATAAACCGTGGCCACCAGGTCGACCGGCGCCACGGGATTCGACGCCGGATAGGCCGCGTGCCGGTCCGACGAGCCGTAGACGATGCCGCCTTGAATGCCCGCCCCGGCCAGCACGGTGGTGAAGCAGCCGGGCCAGTGATCGCGGCCGTCGCGGCCGGCGC
>JBGSYQ010000031.1:0-2513 GCA_041750795.1 Pirellulales bacterium
GAGTTCGACGAATTAGGCCAGATCGCCAGTGCGATGGGCTTCAAAAAGGTCGCGAGCGGCCCCTTTGTCCGCAGTAGCTACCACGCCCGCGACATGGCGGGCGATGAGTGATGCCTAGGGGCGGTCAATCACTCTCCCTCCTGCGTTCCCTCTCCCCGGCCGGGGTCGTGCGGATCTTCGTTCGCTGCGTTGTTTTGGTTTATCTTCACGCTCCCACTGGGAGAGTCGAGCTCTCAGGCTCGGAGAGTGTGCGTGCTGGCCCTCCCCGGCCCTAAGAGGCCGACCCTCCCGCAAGCGGGCTCGTTGTACCACACATCTTCCAGGCTTTGCTTGCAGGAGGGCAACGGGAGTCGAGTTGGCGACACTGGACTTTTTGTCCTCCCATGCGAATGATGCGAGCGTTCGATGCTGCGATGGTGCTGCAGCTGACATTTTCTTTGCACGGAGGTGCCCTGAATGAAGATCGCGGAGCTTGCTCAAGAGTTGTCTGGCGGGGATTTTGGCGATGCACGCCTGAATAAACGCGCTCACAGCATGGCGGGATTGCTCGGGCGGCATCCCAACGTCAGTATTCCGGCGGCACTGAAGTCCAGGGCCGACATCGAAGGGGCTTATCGGTTTTTCAATAACGATGCGGTCACCCCGGACCGGATCATCGAGCCGCACATCGAAGCGACGTACAAGCGGATTGACTCGGTCGACTTCGCTCTGCTGGTGCAAGACACAACCGAGATCGATCTGACCCGGCCCAGCCAGCAAGTCAAGGGTGCCGGGCCGATGGATTGCGAAAGCCGACGTGGTGCTTTCTTTCATCCCATGATCGCCTTCGACGCCGCCGGTGTGCCGCTGGGATTGGTCGGCCAAAAAAGCTGGACGCGAGACGAAATCAGTCGGGCCAGCAAGGTCGAAAAAGCCGAGCGACGCCGAACAACTCCGATCGAAAAAAAGGAGAGCTATCGTTGGATTCAGGGGCTTCGGTGGGCCGAGAAGGCTGCAGCGGCATGCGGTGAAACGACGATCGTGTGCGTCGGCGATAGCGAGGCGGACATCTATGATCTCTTCGTCGCAGCCATTGCGAGCGAGCAGCCGAACCTGCATCTGCTGGTTCGTGCCGGTCAGAATCGCACCACGACCGAAAACCAGGACTGGGTCGATCAAGTTCGGCAGACGGCGAAGGTCGGTGACCAAAGCATTGCCATTCGAGCTCGGGTCGCGAAAACCAATGCGCCCAAATCGGCCCGGAGCCGATCGCGAGAAGCACGGACGGCCGAGCTTGAGGTCCGCAAAGCGAAGATCGAGCTTCGTCGCCCCGTTCACAGGGACCGGGACCTGCCGGCGAGCATCACCGTCAACGTGGTGTTGTGCGAAGAGACTGATCCGCCGGAAGGTACGGACCCGATTCGCTGGATGTTGGTCACGACACTGCCGATTGACACCGACGATGATGTCCAGCGAGTGATCTCCTCCTACTGCGTCCGGTGGCAGATCGAAGTCTATTTCCGGACTCTCAAGTCGGGCTGCAAGATTGAACAACGCCGCTTCGAAGCGATCGACCGTGTGCTGAACGCCTTAGCGTTTTTCAGTGTGATCGCTTGGCGGGTCATGTACGTGTGCCATCTCGGTCGTGAGTGCCCCGAGATGGATTGCGAGGTCATGTTTGAACCGAGCGAATGGAAGAGCGTCTACGCCGTTCTCGGCAAAGCGATCCCCGAGGAGGGCTGTCCGAGCTTGAATGAAGTCGTTCGCGCGATCGCTCGCCTTGGGGGTTTTATGAACCGCCCCAAAGACCATCCGGGCACCCAAACGTTGTGGATTGGATTGCAACGAAGCTACGACCTGTCCAACGCCTGGAACACTTTTGGCCCCGGATCCAAAAATTTTTCGACCGGGTAGGATGTGTGGTACAACGAGCGCAAGCGGGCGGGTGAAATCGAATACCCAAACTGCACGACCTCCAAGCGGGCGGCCAGAAGCTGACCTTTTTTCACACCTTGGGCGAATCAAGGCAAATATTGCGCCGAACGCGTTGACGAAATCAGGGTACGGTCCCTACGATACGCGGCTCGAATCGAATTCCTTAGCCTCTGTCACGGACCCACCGCCATGGCCGTCCCCAAGCGGAAACATTCCAACAGCCGAACTGGCAAGCGCCGTTCCCACGACCATGTCAAACGTCGGCACCTCGCGTACTGCCCCCAGTGCAGCACGGCTGTCCCGACGCACACGATTTGCCCCAAGTGCGGGTATTACCAGGGCCGCGTTGTCGTCGAGCCTCGAGATTCCTGACCTCCGAAGGAGTCGCAGTGGCGTTGGACGTCGAATCGGTGGGAATCCTGTTTCCCGGCCAGGGTGCACAGACGGTTGGCATGGGGCGTTGGCTGTGTGAGACCTACCCGCGTGCGCGAGAGCGGTTTGACGCTGCCAGTGAGGTTCTTGGATACGACTTGGCGGGATTGTGCCACGCGGGCCCCGAGGAGCAACTTCATGCAACCGAATTTAGCCAGCCGGCACTG
>JBGSYQ010000032.1:0-4071 GCA_041750795.1 Pirellulales bacterium
AAAATGCCGTCGTGGCATTTTTCAACCTCGCCAAGTGTGAAGCAAAGCTTCGCACGGCTCGCAGAATAACGACTTACGTCGCAATTCTGTCATCGCATCCATGCGATGTCGCAGCCTGCTGAATTCTTCAACAGGCTGCTACTCCTTCAGCAACACGAAGTCGTTTCCGTTGCGAGCGTGGACGTAAAGCAGGATGCCCTTGGCCAGCGAATGGTCTTTGAGAGCGGCCTTGAACTCGGCGACGCTCTTGACGTCCTGCTTGCCGACCTTGAGGACGACCATGCCCTCGCGGAGGCCCTTCTCGAAGGCCGGTGAATTCCGGCTAATCGACGTGACCAGCACGCCTTCGTTGGGCTGGAGCCCGACTTCGGCGGCCTTTTCGGCCGACAGGTCGGACACTACCAGGCCCAATTCGCTCGCTTCGAAAACGTCCTGGTCGCGCTGGATGCCCTGCGAGGACAGCGGGCCGCCTTGCGAGGCGAAAATCACGTCTTCGGGCAGCGGCTTGGGTGCGACGCTGAGAGTCAGCGTTTTGCCGTCGCGCAGCACTTCGACGCTCTGCTTGTCGCCGACGTTGACGCGTTCGACCAGTTGCTGCAACTCGGCGGGGCCGTTGATGTCGACGCCCTCGAACCTGGTGATGACGTCACCGGCGGCAAAGCCCGCTTCGGCGGCCGGCGTGTTGGGGTGTACCTGGGTCACCAGGGCGCCTGCGCCCGGCCGGGCGCCGAAAGCCTGCGCCATTTCCGGAGTGATCGGCTTGATGCCCACGCCCAGATAGGCGCGTTCGACCTTGCCCTTGTTGATCAACTGATTGGTGACCCACTTGGCGACGTTGACCGGCACGGCGAACCCGATGCCGGAGTACGTGCCGGTGTTGGTGGCGATGGCCGTATTGATGCCGACCACGTGGCCGTGCAAGTCGACCAGCGGGCCGCCGGAGTTACCCGGGTTGATGGCGGCGTCGGTCTGCAGGAATTGCGTGCGGACCGGTCGAGTGCGCGACGGCAGGTCGCGGCCCTTGCCGCTGATGATGCCGGCGCTGACGGTCTGCTCAAGTTGGAACGGGTTGCCGATGGCCATCACCCAGTCGCCGATCTTGAGCTTGTCGGAGTCGCCCAGCGTAGCGGCCGGAAGCGTGCCGGCGCCCTTGATTTGCAATACGGCCAGGTCCGTTTGCTTGTCGGTCTTGATGTTCTCGGCCTCGAAGTCGCGTCCGTCGGCCAGATGGACGATGACCTTATCGGCGCCCTCGATTACGTGGTTGTTGGTCAGCACGATGCCGGAGCGATCGATGATGACGCCCGAGCCCATGCCCTCGCGTGGCATTTGCTGGCCGAACTGTTCGAGGTCGCGTCCCTCGAAGAACTCTTCGAAGGGGGTGCCTTTGAACGGGTTCTGTCCGCCCTTGGGGCGCGCGCCCGAGACGGCTTGGGCCTTGGTCGTGCTGTAGATGGTGACGACGCTGGGCATGGCCACTTCGGCGGCGTGATTGAACGCCTGCGAGAGCATGTTGGCATGCTCGAGGGCCGCGGGGTTGGGCGCCTTTTCGGATTCCTGGCCAACCGCGTCGCTGCGCTGCCAGGCGGCCAACGACGCCACTGCCACCAACAGGGCCGTGGCCAATGCAAGGCGAGGATGCTTTCGTAAAGGAGCTACGGACATCGGAGTCCTCCTTGGCTGGTAGTAAGCGGATGAGTGCTATCGGAAACGACCGTCAGATGGAATGCAACACTTAAGTCCCTACGCAAACCCTACATTTCAGGTTCACCCCCGAGTTTTTCGTGGCACGTGGAGCGGCATTGCCCTTTGGGGGCAGTATATTTTTAGCGGCCTGGGACCGTGCGGCAACGCCACAGTTTGTGGGCCGGCAGGGTGGAGTGAGAGCCGGTCGAGATTGACAAAAGCCGGTGTCTTGGTTAGGGTTACGTGCAATCGGTCGGCTCCCGCCACCGCCAGAGTCGCAAGGATTGGTTCATGAGCAATACGGTCCGCTTTGCCGCACCGCTGGAGGGGCAACTGCCGATATTGGCTCGTTGCGAGCGGCGTATTGGCTATACATTCCGCGACAAAACCCTGCTCAGCGCGGCATTGACCCATGCCTCGGGGGCCCATCACCGGCTGGCTTCGAACGAACGGCTGGAGTTTCTGGGGGACGCCATTCTGGGGGCCGTGGTCTGTGAGCTGTTGTACACGCTGTACCCCGAGTACCTGGAAGGCGACCTGACGAAGATCAAAAGCGTGGTGGTAAGCCGCCAAACGTGTGCCAAGATCAGCGAAGCGCTGGGCATGCAGGAGTTCTTGATCCTGGGCAAGGGCATGACCATGCACCCGACGGTGCCGCCCTCGGTGCTGGCCGACGTGTTCGAGTCGCTGGCGGCGGCCATCTATCTGGACGGCGGCGATCCGGCGGCGCGCGAATTCATCCAACGGTTCATGGAGCCGGAGATCGAGTTGGCCGCCGCGGGCGAGCTGGGCGGCAACTACAAGTCGCTATTGCAACAGATGTCGCAGCGCGAGAACGGCTCGACGCCGGTGTACCTGCTGCTGGACGAAAAAGGCCCCGACCACAGCAAGTGCTTCAAGATCGCCGCGCAGATCGGCGACTCGCGCTTTCAAGCGGCCTGGGGTCGCAACAAGAAGGAAGCCGAGCAGCGCGCCGCCCGCAATGCGCTGGCCCAGATGAACGAAGAGCCGGTGCCGTTTCCGAGCGATTGAAGCGAGGGATTCGGGGATAGGAATCGGCCAAGACATTAGGTCGGGCGCAAAAACGGGTTGGGCGCAAAACAGTAGGGGCATCCAAACGTTTTGGATGCCCCTTTCTCGTCGGGTTTCGAGGATCGACCGCCCGGTGAAAAATCGACTCCATCGAGAGTGACTTATAGCGGGCAGTGCGACCGGCTGCGTGGCAGCTCGCTCCAGGCGAACTACTTCTTCTTCTTGGCCTTCTTCTTGGGAGCCTTGGCAGCCTTCTTTGCAGCTTTCTTCTTCTTGGCCATCGTTCGTCCTCCTAACATCGTGTTACCGGCACGGTCTCTCTCGGCGCCGAGCTGGGGACGGCGAACGCGAGCAACCATTGCCATGAAACCAAACCAACTCGTTTGGTTGAGCTATCAATGTACGAACGGCGCGGGAATTGACAAGTACAGTTTGCAGTTTTTCTTGGCAGAACTTCAACGCCCCTAGCGCCGCGCTTGCGAACGATGGATCGCGCTTTGGAACGACTCAAAAATAACTTCGGTGCTTGTTCGTGTGCCACGGGTGGCGCACGCCACCAGTGCAATTCCACAACGGGCCTTGCGGGCAACGGCGCCCGACGACACTGGTGGCTGTCGCCACCAGTGGCACCAGTGCGCTTGCGAACGATGGATCGCGATTGAACGATGGATCGCGCTTAGCGCAACTTGCGCACGCGCAGTAGCAGGCTGTTGCCGACCACCGACACGCTGGACAGCGCCATCGCGGCCGCGGCCGCCACGCCCGGCAAGCGGAAGCCCGCAATGGGCATCAACACGCCGGCGGCGACGGGAATCAACAGCACGTTGTAGAGAAAGGCCCACACCAGGTTTTGCTTGATGGTGCGTAACGTGGCACGGGCCAGTCCCACGGTGCGCGCCGCGCCGCGCAGATCGTTGCCGACGATGACGATCTCGGCCGTTTCCATGGCGATGTCCGAGCCGGAACCGATGGCGATGCCCAGATCGGCCGCGGCCAGGGCGGGCGCGTCGTTGATGCCGTCGCCGACCATGGCCACGATCTGGCCCTGCGCGCGAAGGGCTTCGATGACCGCCTGCTTCTCGCCGGGCAGGACCTCGGCAGTGACCGCGTCGATGCCTACCTCGCGCGCCACCCGCTCGGCGATGGCGCGGTGATCGCCCGAGAGCATCTGCACCTGGATCCCCAGCGCGTGGAACTGATCGATCGCCTCGCGACTGTGCGGCGCCACGGGGTCGGAGACGGCGATCAGTCCCAGATAGCGCTGGCGCTCGGCCACCAACAGCGGGGCCTGGCCTTCGCTGCGAAGCCGGTCGATGTCGGCCTGCTGCGTGTGGAAGTCGACGTTGCGGGCGA
>JBGSYQ010000033.1:0-8125 GCA_041750795.1 Pirellulales bacterium
GCCGAGCCGCCGTTCATGCCGCCCCCGCCGCCGGTCGAGCGCTTGGAAAACTATTGGATGATGAGCCAGCGCGCCAGCAGCCTCAGCTACCAGACGTTCGCCGCCGGCTTCTCACTGGCGCTCTACGCCGCGTTCTACATCATCTGCGACGTGTGGAGTTGGCAGCTTGGCCTGTTTCGCACCTTGGGCACCAATGCCCTGGTGGGCTACGTGCTGCACGGCATGGTCGACGGCGCCGTCAGCCCCTTCGTCCCACGCGACGCCCCCGGCTGGTACGTCACCGCCGGCTTCCTGGTTTTCTTCGGCATCACGTATCTGTTCGTCCGCAAGCTGGAAAAGGACGGGATTTACTTGAAGCTGTAGGAAAGGCGGGAGGCGGGACGGACGATGGCGACGCGCCAGTTGGAGCTCAGCCTCTAGCAGGCTGTTGAAAAATTCAACAGCCTGTGACATCGCATGGATGCGATGACAGCATAGCGACGTAAGTTGCTATTCTTCGGCGGCCACTTTTTTGACGTTCATCTCGCGCATTTGCTTCCAGGTAATGACTTCCACGCCGGAGTTCTTCACGGCTTCGATCGTCTCCGGGTCGGTGAACACGCGGCGGTCGGTGTCGCGAATGAGCGCGCTGGAAGTGATGCCTTGCAACTCCTCGTTGTTGTAGCCGCAGTGGATGATCAGGTAGCGCACGCCCGGCTTGGTCGTGGTGATCGCTTCCAGATACATGTCGCGTTTCTTTTCGAAGCTGCCGTTGGTGTAGTACTGCGTCATCGTGTCCAGCACCGGCAACTCGGCGTCGTCCAGCATCTTCAAAAGCTCTGCCACCCGATCGCGCACGGGCTTGGGCAAGCCCGAGTCGGGGGGCAGCGTGCGCAAAAAGAACACCGGAACGCCGAACTCCACGCCCAGCTTCACGTACACTTCGATCAGGTCGGGGCGGCTCACCACGGCGCCCATGTGCGTGTCGAGATGGCTCACCGGCACGCCGAAAACAAGCGCGCGCTGCACTTGCGCTCGCAACTCGATGGCCACTTCCTCCGCCTTGGCGTTGGCCACCACATCCAGCACGCCGCCCCACAGGTAGCCTTCCTTGTCGACCAGGCTCGGCACTTTTTCGCGTGGCGCCACCGGCCCCCAGCGATACTTGTCCCATTCGCAGTTGAGCGTCAAGTGAACGCCGAAATCCTTTTCCGGATGGGCTGCAGCGTATTCGGCGATCTCCTTGAACCAGGGGCACGGCACCATGATGCTGGCCGACGAGACGATGCCACGCTCCATGCCGTCGATCGTGGCCATGTTCACCGAGTGCGACATGCCCGCGTCGTCGGCGTGAATGATGACATAGCGCTTGCCATCGGCGTCTTCGGCCGGCAGCCGCCCAGCCACGAGCAACAAGCAGAACCCAACAACGAGACGTGCATGAATCAAAGACATCGTGAGTCAACTCCGGGTGCGAGACACTTGTGAATGGAATGCGACAACGATCGTTCACCTACCTGGCTGCCGTCTGCGAACGATCCTGATAATGTCCCAGCCATTTCACGCCGTGAAACGGCTGGCCGTCGACTTCAGCCACCGGGCCGTGAAACGTATTTTCCGGCCATCGCGTTTGACCGAACGATACGATTCATCGATCACCCTCCATTGCTGGCAGCAAAATGAACCGCTTCCCGCCGTGGCCTGTTGGACGTCAGTGGCTTGATCCCATTCGTAGGTTACCGTTGGCGCACTACTTCGCGCCGTCGCCGGCGCGGACCCAGTCTTCGTTGAAGGCGGCGTGCTTCATCGTCTTGCCCCCTTCGACAAAGTAGCTGTAGATCGCGTGCAGCATGCCGTCGGCGCCTTGGATGATGGCCGGGTAGTGGTAACTCCCCTGCTCCTGCTTTTCCAAGTGCCGCGTGATGGGCCACGTGCGGCCTTCGTCTTCCGAGATCGACACGGCCAGGCGATTGCGGCCCCTTAACGTGTCGTTGTAGATCAAGGCCCAATGGCCGTTGGCCAGCCGCACCGCGTCGAGACCTGACCCGGGATTCGGCAGATCGATCGTACCCACCTTGCTCCAGGTCAGCCCCTGGTCGTTCGATTCGCTGGCGCGAATCTTGTCGAGCGGACCGTTTTCGCGCATGTAAGCCACCAGCGAGCCGTCTTTCCGCTCGAGCACGGCCGGCTGAATGTTGCCAAAACCCATCAACACGCTGCTGGCATACCAATGCTTGCCGTCGTCGTCGCTGACGGCCATGATCGAAAACGAAAACGTGTCGCTATACAAAGGCAGCAGGATACGCCCGGTCGAGAGCACCGTGGGCTTGCAGCGCGGCTGCCAACCCAGGCGCTGTGACAGCTTGCTGCTGAGCGTAGTTTCCAAGTGTTGCTCGTAGCCCCTGACGCGCACGGCGTCCTCGGGCGGAACGCCCGCCAGCCGTTCCTTGAAGAGTGCCAGCGCCTCCTCCTTGAAGTCTGCCGGCTTCAGGAAGATCACCCCCTGCCACTCCCACTTCGGCGCGCCGTCGCCTTGATAGTCGCTCGACACTCGATAGTTCGTCAGCGCGCTGTCCCAGTTGTTGTCGATGATGATCGGCCAGAAGACCCACAGTTTCTGATGCTTGTCGATCATCATGCAGGTGTTGCAGTCGGGGAACTCCGGGTAGTCAGCCAGCAGAAACGGCTCGCTCCAGGTCGATTCGCCCTTTTTCAGACGCGAACCCAGAATCACCACGTCGTCAGCGCGCCGCTCGCCCGAACCGCGATACCAGGACGCCAGCAAGTCGCCATTCGGGCACTCGACAATGCCCGGGGCGTGATTGTGCTGCGCGTTGAGCGGAAAGACCATCTCTTCGCGATACTCCGGCGCGGCCTGCGCCGCCGAGGACGATCCCAATAGGCAAAGGGAAATCGCGAACCTACTGCGGCAAAGTAGCGATGGCATGGTGGAGCTTCCTCGTGGCAAGCGCTCGTGGCGGGTGTGGTTCCTGGCGAGTCTCAATGGTATCATTCACGGTTCGCCGAGTACACCAATTGCCGCGCCGTGTTGTGACGCGAAACATGCCACTGGTGGGTACGCGAGCGGCCACCAGTGCAGTTCACCCAGCAAGACCGTCCGGCAAAACTCGCTAAGTCGTAATCCGCACTGGTGGCTGGCGCCACCAGTGGCACAACGCCTTGGGCACAACGCTTTGGGCACAACGCCTTGAGCGCGCAACGCCTCGGGATGCGGCGTCCGCTGAAACCGGAACAAGAACCGTTCGCCCGCCATGCACCTGGTCGATATCCAAAACGTCAGCCGCTCGTTTGGCGCCGTTCGAGCGTTGCGCAACGTGAATCTCACGCTCACCAGCGGCACCATCGGCCTGGTGGGCAACAACGGGGCAGGCAAATCCACGCTCATCAAGGTACTGCTCGGTCTGCTCAAGCCCGACAGCGGCGGCGGCACGATCCTGGGCTGCGACATCCTGCGCAGCTCGTCGGAGCTGCGCGGCAGCATCGGCTATATGCCTGAGGCCGCCGCCATCGTTCCCATGCTCAAGGGGGTGGAGTTCGTGGCCTTCGCGGGCGACCTGTACGGCATGCCCCACCGCGACGCGCGGCGCCGAGCGCATGAAGTGCTCAACTACGTCGGCTTGGGCGAGCTGCGCTATCGCCGCCTGGAAGAGTACTCCACCGGCAACCTGCAGCGGCTCAACCTGGCGGCCGCCTTGGTGCACGATCCGCACCTGCTGTTGCTCGACGAGCCCACCAACGGACTCGATCCGGCCGGACGCATCGCGATGCTGCAACTGCTGGAAGACCTGATCGCCGAAACCGGCAAGAGCGTCATCCTCTGCACGCACCTGTTGGGCGACGTCGAGCGCATTTGCCAGCAGATCGTCGTGCTCAATCAAGGCACCGTGGTCCGCGCCGGTACGATGGACGAAATGCGATCGCAGGTGAGCAACCGCTACGAGCTGACCTGGAGCGGCCCGAGCGAGTCCTATCGCGCGGCGCTGGCGGCTGCCGGAATCGCGTTCGCCGACGAAAACGACCTGGGCCAGAGCAAAGTGATGGTCACCATTCCCGACGGATTCCCGACCGCGCGGTTCTTCGAGCTTGCGCAGCAGGCACTGGTCGTGTTGACCGAATTGAAGCCCGACGAAGAAAACCTGGAGCGGTTGTTCTTCCGCGTCACCGAAGAAGCCGCCACGGCCACGTAACCACGAAACTGCAGGACCCATGGACATCGATCAGGCGCGTTACCACGGTTGGCAAGGTCAGCTGCGATCGCCGTGGACCAGTTGCATCGCCATCGTTCGCGTCGCGCTGGTGCAGGTGCTGCGCAACAAGGCCTATTGGTTGCTGCTGGCCCTGGGTGCGCTGCGCTTCGTGGCATTCTGGAGCATTATCTACGCGGTGACCCAACTGGCGCTGCCCGAGGACGTCAGCGATGGGCTGCTCAAGCGATTCGGCTTTAGCGCCAATACCGACGCCGCCCAGGACAACGGCTACATCACGTTCATCGACGGGCAAAACGTGATTGTGATAATCCTGTTGGCCTTTTGCGGCAGCCTGCTGGTGGGCGCCGACTTTCGCTCCAAGACGCTGCCGTTCTATCTCTCGCGCCGCATTGACAAGCGGCACTATATCGTCGGCAAGCTCCTGGCGGTCAGCGCCATCGTGTCGCTGCTGACGGTCGTACCGGCGCTATTGCTGTTTCTGGAATACGGCATGTTCGCCTCGACGACCAGCTATTGGATCGACAACTGGCGGATACCCGTCTCGGTGCTCGCATTTGGCGCGGTGATCTGCATCGTCAACAGCATCCTGCTGGTCACGATCTCGGCCTACTTGCAACGCATCGTGCCGATCACGATTACCTGGGCCACGCTGTTTCTGCTGTTGGGCCACTTGAGCGGGTACATGGCTCGGGAAACGAAGGTCGAGTATTGGCGCCTGCTCGATCCCTGGCGCGACATGCGGCTGGTCGGTCGACTCACCTTCGGCACCTTCCGCAACGACGCCGAGCGCGAGCTCGCCTGGTGGGCTTTGGGCATCCTCACGACGCTGTGCGCCGTTTCGCTGGCGGCGCTCGTCCATCGCGTGCGCGCGGTAGACGTTGTGGAATAACGGCGCCACTCGTTGGGCGCCACCGGCATCTTGCCAGTGCATCGCGGCTGGCCAGAGCTCACGTCAAATCCCGATACTCGCGCTGCGAGAACACGACGATCGCCAACAGCAGCCCGCCGACGGCGATCCCCGCCAGGGCCCAAGTGGCCGTGGCGACGCTCAAGGGTTCGAACCAGCGTGGATCTGGCGCCGGCAAACCCTCGCTCTCGCCGGCCGCGTACATGATCGAACGGCCGTAGTAGTTCACGGCCACTCGCTTCACGATGCCCGGAATGCTCCCCAACAGCACTTCCATGAACAACGCGTAAACGAGCGCAATGATCGTCGAATGCCGAAACCACACGGCAAACAGGTGAAACAAGCAGACGTAGGCCAGCGTCAAATAGACGATCGCCGGCAGGTAGAGCGGAAATGCGATCTGCCCCACTTCGCCCGCCAACTGGCAATACAGCCAATAGCTGCCCACGATCAGCCCCAGCACCAGCGGCAGCGTGGCGGTGAACTTGGCCAGCAGGATCAGCGCGCGCGGAATCGGCCGCACCAGCAAAAACACCAAAGTGCGATCCTCTCGATCTCCGCCGATGCTGGCCGTGCCGAAAGCCAGCGCGCAAATCGGCACCACGAACGACGCGAAGATCAATATCATGAACTCGCTGAACTCGCGAAACTCACGCGGCGAGTAATCCTGGCCATAGTGCCTGCGCAGAACAAACAGCAAGCAGCCGGCCAGCGGCAATAGCACCATCATCGTGCTGGCTGAAAACGCCAGCCGCCGAAACGTCAGCCCAGCCAGCGTACCCCAGGCGCGCAACAGTTTCATGGCCGCTCCCGCTTCATGTCCGCCCTTGCTGCAAATAGTCGAACACGGCGTCGGCCCCGGCATCCAGCGTTTGCATCCGCCGCACGGTGATGCCGTGGCGGCAGACCAATTCACCCACGAACGCAAAAAACTCGGCCGGGTTGCGCGTACGCACCACCAGCGAGTCGTCGCGCAGCTCCACGCCTTGCACCTCCGGATACTCGGCCACCAGCGCCGCCAGCCGCCGCACCGGCTCCGCCACGATCTCGACCACTTGCGGCCGATACTTCATCAACCCGCGCACTTCGGCCAGCGTGCCCGAGGCGACAATCCGCCCACGCGAAATCATCAGGATCGAGCGGCACAACTGCTCGATTTCGATCAGGATGTGACTGGAAACCAGGATCGTCTTGTTCTGGTCGGCCAGGCGAAACAACAATTCGTTGATCTCTCGCCGCCCGCCCGGATCGATGCCGGTCATCGGCTCGTCGAGCAACAGCAGCCAGGGATCGTGTACCAGCGCCTGCGCCAGCTTGATCCGCTGCCGCATGCCGTGGCTGCACCCGGCCAGGCGCCGCCCGGATCGATCGGCCATGCCGACCTCCTCCAACACGTACGCGGTTCGCTCGCGCGCCTCGGTGCGCGAAAACCCGTGCAGCCGCGCCATCGTGTATACGAACTCATGGCCGGTCATCTCTTCGTAAAAGTTCGAGATGTCCGGGCTGTATCCCAGGTGATGCTTGGCCGCGGTGCTCCAGGCGTCGTGCGCGCCGATCTGCACGCGGCCCTGCGTGGGGCGCAACTGGCCGCTGGCCAGCTTGATGATGGTGCTCTTGCCGGCGCCGTTGGCGCCCAATAGCCCGGTAATGCCCGGCCCGATGCGGCAACTGATGTTATTCACGCCGATCACCGGCCCATAAAACTTCGTCACGCCGTCGAACGACAAGAGCAGCCGCTCACCCGCCGCATGATGCGCCGGCAAGTCACCGCTGGCGTGTGGAGTCGGGGCGCGTTGCATCGTCGTAGGCCAATCGTGAGTGCGAAGCCAAGGGCGACTTTATCGTATCCGCCCCGGCCAGCCCGGCACCAGGGGGCCGCGGGCGTCCAGGCCGGCTTTCCACTGCACCGCAGGCGAAAACCCGAATCTTGTGCGAGCGGCATCCGCTATACTCGGGAAGCCGCGCCGAAAATCGCGCGCGGGCGGATGCACGCCGCCATCGGGTCGTTACCAAAACTGAGGAACCCACCATGCTTCGCACCGCTGTCGCGGCCGCCGCAGTGGCGTCGGTCGCTTGTCTCGTCGCACATGCCGAGGAGGCGCCCAAAATGAGTGTTTCACTTGCCAGCACTGCATTCGAAAACGGCCAGCCGATCCCCAAGAAGTACACTGCCGACGGCGAAGACGTTTCGCCGCCGCTGGCTTGGGGCGAACTGCCGGCCGGCACGCGCGAGCTGGTCGTCATCTGCGACGATCCGGACGCGCCCACGCCGCAACCGTGGGTCCACTGGTTGATCTACAAGATCCCTGCCGACGCCGAAGGCCTGCCCGAGGACGTCGCCATCGACGAGCGCCTCGACACGCCGGCCGGCGCGTTGCAGGGCAAGCTCTCCTGGCGCTCGGGCCAGACGATCGGCTATCGCGGCCCGGCGCCACCGCCTGGCAAGGTACACCACTATCAGTTCCGCATCTATGCGCTCGACAAGCCGCTTGACGTCGAGCCTGGCGTGGAAAAAAGCGCGTTACTGGAAGCCATGGCTGGCCACGTCCTGGGCGAGGGCCTGCTGGAGGGCACCTACCATCGTTAACAGCTCGTTGAACACTTCAACGGGCCTCTAAACAGAATCACGCCCGGTCGCTCGTCGAACGACCGGGCGTGCGTTTTTTCGTGGCGGATCGATTGAACGCCCGCCGTGGTAGCTGAATTCGCAAGAACTCAGGACGCGGCGCCTTGGCTGAATTCTTGCGAATCCAGCTACGGTGCTCGCAACGCTCGCTAGGAGGCTCGTCTAGCGATACGAATACGGCGTGGTACCCGGCGCGGCCGGTGCCGTCTGGTACGCGTTGTACTGCTCCGAGGCCGTATAGGCCGGTGCCTGTTGCGCCGCGGGCGTGGCATACGGATTGGCCTGCTGCGTGTAGGCGGTCGTTTGCGGAGCCGCGTTGGCCGCGACGTACGGATTCGTCGCGGCTTGCTGCGCGCCATAGGTCGCGGCAGCGGCGGCATACGG